>JAOIPS010000014.1 GCA_028141225.1 Prochlorococcus sp. AH-736-L23 | reverse complement strand
TCCAGTAGAGAAAAAGCCTTTCCAAGAATTTATTAACATGCACCTAATTCCTTCACTTACTGAGGAAATTAATCAAAGAGGATTAGAAATAAACAATATTAATCTCACAAATACCAATAGACCTATTGCTGGAGATAAATGTTGGGTAGTAAATTGTGAAATTAAAGATACATGTAACTTTTGGTTATCCTTTGAGAAGGATGACATTAGTTCATTAAAAAGTATATCTTTATCAAAACCTAATCAAAAACCCAGCATTATTGAATCTTTTCTTATTGACGAAAAAAGAATTACCCTGAAATTAATTATTTCAAGAATACTTCAAAGATTGAATGGGCAAAAGTTGATAGGAGTTAATTAGAAAAACAATAACACCAAGTTAACTTTTCCCTCGAAAATACAAATCATAGTAAATAATAGTATTAATAAACCGAATAAAAAATGGCGCAATCAACTGTTGAATCAAAAAATAAAAAAGATATTAATAATGGAAAGATACCAGCAAAAGAAACAATTTTGTCCCCAAGATTCTATACAACAGACTTTGAGGCAATGGAAAATATGGATTTATCAATAAATGAAGAAGAATTAGAAGCGATATGTGAGGAATTTAGGAAAGACTACAATAGGCATCATTTTGTAAGAAATAGTGAATTTGAAGGAGCTGCTGAAAAGTTAGATCCTGAGACAAGAGAACTTTTTGTTGATTTTCTTGAAGGAAGTTGTACATCAGAATTTTCAGGTTTTTTACTTTACAAGGAACTTAGTAAGAGAATTAAAGTCAAAAACCCTCTACTTGCTGAATGTTTTGCTCATATGGCCAGAGATGAAGCAAGACATGCAGGTTTTTTAAATAAATCAATGAGTGACTTTGGACTTCAGTTAGATTTAGGTTTTTTAACAGCCAATAAAGATTACACTTATTTCCCTCCAAGAAGTATTTTTTACGCTACTTATTTATCCGAAAAAATAGGTTATTGGAGATACATTGCAATTTATAGGCATCTCGAAAAGAACCCTGATAGCAAAATTTTTCCACTATTTAATTACTTTGAAAATTGGTGTCAAGATGAAAATAGACATGGGGATTTCTTTGACGCATTAATGAAAGCACAGCCACGTACTGTTAAATCATTAAGCCAAAAAATTACCATTGGCGGTTCTACTTTTACACACCCATTATTCGACTACTTCCATAGGTTTAGATATTTCTTGAATAATCTTCCATTAACATCCAAGTTATGGTCAAGGTTCTTTCTATTAGCTGTATTTGCAACTATGTATGCAAGGGATTTGGGAATTAAAAAAGATTTCTACAGTTCTTTAGGTCTAGATGCCAGAGATTACGACCAGTTTGTTATTAATAAAACAAATGAAACCGCAGCTAGAGTTTTCCCTGTAGTAATGGACGTTTATGATAAATCTTTTTATGGAAGATTAGATAAAATAGTAGAGAATAATAAGGTTCTTTCTGATATTGCAAACAGTGATGGAAATAAAGTATCTAAAACTTTTAAAAAACTACCTAAATATTTATCAAACGGTTACCAGTTATTAAGACTATACTTATTAAAACCTCTTGATAGCAAAGATTTCCAACCTTCGATTAGATAATCTTTAATACAGAGAAGATTTATAGACTCACATGCTTTCGTCACAAATCAAATCAAATGAAATCGTTTTTGGTAGTTGCAATAAAGATTTATTAGAAGAAATCATTTACTACGGAATTGAACTTGGTGCTGATTTTGTAGAAATATTTATAGAGAATACTGACAACTCAAGCGTTTTAGCAGAAGATGATTTTATTACAAGTGTAAGTCCATCATTTGGAAGGGGTGCTGGCATTAGAATCTTCAAGGGAAAAAAGGATGGATTTGTAAGTACAAATGATTTAACAAAGCATGGCTTGATGAGATCGGTATCTCAGGCTATTGAGATGTTAGACATAACAGACAACAAAAGAGAACTATTTAACGGTTTAAATAAACATAGGGACTATAGTTTATCCAAGAAAAAATGGATTAATGAAGTCCCATCTATTAATGAGATAAGTGAAAAACTACTAGTTAGCACAAAGTCTTTAAAAAAAAATAATAAAATAATAACTAGGAAAGGAAGTTACTCAAGAAATCTTCAAGAAGTAATTATAGCCTCCAGTGATGGAACCTATGTCTCAGATATTAGATTGCATCAAACAGTTGGTCTCAACGTAATTGCAAGTGATGCCCAATATAGATCTAGTGGAAGTAGAAGATTTGGATCGTCAGGAATGCCTAATGAATTTAGATTATGGGATCACGAAAAAGCAGCTAATGATGTGTTTGAAAGTTCAATGAACATGTTGTATGCAGATTATGTTGATGCAGGACAAATGCCTGTTGTATTAGCTAATAAATTTGGTGGTGTTATATTCCATGAAGCCTGTGGTCATTTACTTGAAACTACTCAAATAGAGAGAGGAACAACACCATTTGAGAATAAATTGAATGAAAAAATTGCACATGAATCCGTAACAGCAATAGATGAAGGGATATCAGAAGGATCCTTCGGTTCATTATCAGTAGATGATGAAGGTATGGAACCCGAAAAATCAGTTCTTATAAAAGATGGAATTTTAAAAAAATTCATATCCGATAGGGCAGGTGAATTAAGAACTGGCCATAAAAGAACAGGAAGTGGAAGAAGACAAAATTATTCTTTTGCTGCAGCTTCAAGAATGAGAAATACTTATATAGCTAAAGGTGAGCACTCTAAAGAGGATTTAATCAATAGTATTAGTGAAGGTCTTTACTGCAAATCAATGGGTGGTGGAAGTGTAGGTGCTACAGGACAATTTAATTTTGCGGTAGAAGAAGGATATCTTATTAAAAATGGAAAATTAACTAGTCCAGTAAAGGGCGCAACATTGATTGGTGAGGCTAAAGAAGTTATGCCAAAAATATCAATGTGCGGAAATGATCTCGAATTGGCTCCTGGATTCTGTGGATCCATTAGTGGAAGTGTCAACGTAACTGTTGGCCAACCTCATATTAAGGTTGATTCAATAACTGTTGGCGGAAGATAAGATATGAATCCAAGAGAAATCACAACTCAAATCTCCAAAGCTGCAGATTTCCTAAACCTTAAAAAATGGGATTATGGAGCAAGCTTCTCTAATGATTATTCTGTGCAAGTTGATAAAGGAGAGGCTAAACAACTTAAGGCATCACAAAAACAAATTTTAACTATAAGAGTTTGGAATCAATCTAATCTAGTTGGTATTACTACAACAAGTGATATTAGTGAATCTGGTATTAAAAAGGCTCTTAAGCAAGCAAATATAGCTTCTGATTTCGGCAATAAGAATGAATCTACAGAATTTTCACCACTAGCGAAGGATCCTATTAAAGTTAAGGAAGTTAAAAAAAGAAATCCTGTTGGAATAAAAAAATTACTTACAGTTTTAAGAGAAGCGGAAGTAAAACTATTAGAAAGTCATGAATCCATAAAATCTGTTCCATATAATGGTTTATCTGAGAGTTTCTTTGAGAGAGTTTATGCAAATAGTGAGGGTGCCTTTCGAAGTTATTCCAAAAGTCAAGCAGCACTATATTTATATGCAAGAGCAGAAGAGAAAAATAAGAAGCCTCGTAGTTCAGGTTCTGTAAAACTTGGATATGGAGCTGATGATATAGATATAGAGTCGTGTATTAAAGAGGCTTCAAATAAAACAATTTCTCATTTAAATTATTCATCTATTAAAACTGATAAATATTTAATATGTTTTTCCCCAGAGTCTTTTCTAACTATCATTAATGCCTTTAGCTCAATGTTTAATGCTAGAAGCATCATTGATGGAGTGAGCTTATCTAATAAAAATTCAATCGGAGAGAAACTATCTACAGAAGCACTTAATATTTATGATGATGGCCTTCACGAAAAGAATATTTCTTCAACACCATTTGATGGAGAGGGAACCCCAACCAAAAGACTATGTCTAATTAACAGAGGGAAAATTGAAAATTTTATACATTCTGAATCAACTGCAAGAATATTTAAAACGACTCCCACTGGCCACGCTGGACTAGGATCAAAAGTCTCAGTATCTCCTGATTGGATCGTAGTTGAAAAATCAGATGAAAACTTTGATCTAAAAACATCACTAGATCACTCTACTTATGAGGGAGAATTTGTTTATATAGAAGAGTTAAATGCAATCCATGCAGGTGTCAGAGCAAGTCAAGGTTCATTTTCTCTTCCATTTGATGGATGGCTCTACAAAAACGGAAAAAAAATCTCAATAGAATCTGCCACCGTAGCAGGGGATATCAAATATCTTTTGAAAAATATAGTAAATATTGAATCAAGCCAGGAGGTAACAACAAGTGGAATTTCTCCACATATATGGGTAGATGAATTATCAATAACTGGTGACGCGTGAGAATTATATTCTGGGGAACACCTGAATATTCAATTCCTAGTCTTGATATTTTTATTAAATCTAAGCACGAGGTAATTGCAGTAGTTAGCCAACCGGATAAGAAGAGATCTAGGGGAAATAAATTAATAGCCTCACCTGTAAAAAGTATTGCGGAGAAAGAATCTATAAAAATTTATACTCCAGAAAAAATCAGGGGCAATATAGATTTTATAAATGAACTTAAATCACTTTCCTGTGATTTATTTATTGTTATAGCTTACGGGAAAATTTTACCCAAAGAGATTTTGGAAATCCCAAAATTTGGTTGTTGGAACGCACATGCTTCATTACTGCCAAGATGGCGGGGTGCCGCCCCAATTCAATGGTCCCTAATAAGAGGCGATGAATTTACAGGTGTAGGAATTATGAAAATGAATGAGGGACTAGATACTGGCGACATATTGTTGGAAGAAAAAATTAAAATTGGTAATAACGATAATTTAAATACACTATCGGAAAAACTTAGTATTTTATCGGCAAAATTATTTTTAAATGCTACAGATATAATCGAAGAAAATATTAATAAAAATACTAATCCTCAATTAATAAAACAAAATACCCTTGGAAGAGAAATTACTTACGCAAGAATGATTGAAAAATCAGACTTTAAAGTTGATTGGGGTAATGAGGCAATTAAAATTTCTCAAAAAATAAAAGGATTATACCCACGAACAAATACAAATTTTAGAGGTAAGAACCTTAAAATACTCAAAATTAAAGTTTTGACTAGTGATGTAATTAAAAATGAAAAGTACCTTTTTATGAGCAATTATTCAAGACCAGGTATTATTCTTGCTGTAATAGAAAATGAAGGAATTATAATTTCAACTAAAACTGATCCGATTATTTTGTTAGAAGCAAAACTTGAAGGCAAAAACATTTCTAGCAAAAAGCAATTGATTCAACAGTTAAAGCCATCAGCAGGTGAATATCTCTCAGATTAAGTTTTAGATTCTTTTTTAGAGAATCCCCAAATGAAAGCAAAAAGAATCAAAAAATAAAAATAATAGTCTGGAAGAATAGATTCTTTAATTAACGTATTTAGTAAAAGTTTAATCCCAACTATTAAAATTGCTACGTAACCGGCTGTTTCTAATCTAGAAAATATATCCAGAAGTTTTAGAAAAATCCCCGATGTGAATCTTAAGGCTAATACTCCAATCACTGCTCCAAATATAATTAATATGTATTGATCACTTATAGCTACTGCAGTAGTGATACTGTCTATGGAAAAAGCAAAATCAGTAATTGAAAGAAGCGCTACAACCCTTAAAAACCTAAAATTATTTTTATTATTAACTGTCCCATTTTCAGCGTTTTCTATATCTGAATTTAAAAAAACATTAGAGAAGAATAAATAAATTAAATAAAAACCAGCAAAAACTCTAATGAGAATAAACTTTAGAAGAACATTAGATAATATGATTAGAATAATTCTAAATAATAAAGATATTGTTATGCCAATATTTAAGGCTCTTGACCTTAATTCTGAACTATCGAGGGATTTAGTAAGAGAAGCTAGTGCTACAGCATTGTCTGCAGATAATAATAATTCTAGAGCAATTAATATTGGTAAAAGTGTAAAGATTTCGTACCAACTGTCTACCTGATCTAGTGTGGGTATAAAAGAATTTATTGCAGCTGAATCCATCAAATATTATTCACAATCAGTATAAAATCTAATATAATGTATCGGTTATTTGTAATCAAGATTGATAGTTATAAATGAGTTTAAATACTTTAGTTGATTATATTTCAAACTCACAAATTACTTCTGAATTAATAAAACGAATTTCAAAAAATAATGAATTAAATATTGTTGGTTCAAGTAGATATGCAAAATCAATAATATTAGATAGCATCGCAAAAAAAGAGGAAAAAAATATATTATTAATTTGTCCTAATGTAGAAATTGCCTACAAATGGATTGGTTATTTTGAAAGTATAAATGATAAAGCAGTTTTATATTATCCTCCAACAGAACATCTACCATACTCATCAATTAATAAATCCAAAGAGATTGAATTTAGTCAGCTAACTGTTTTATCCAAATTAATAAAAAAAGAGAAAAATGAACTTAATATTGTTATATCAACTGAGAGATCACTACAACCTCATCTAATAAATAAAAACCTATTAATTGAAAACAAGTTAGATTTGCAAAAAGGAGTTCAAATCGAGATTCAAGAATTAGCAAATAAACTTACTTTGCTGGGCTATAAAAAGGATAATTTAACTTCAACTGAAGGATTCTGGAGTAGGAGAGGGGAAATAATAGATATTTATCCTGTCAATAATGAGTTTCCTATAAGATTAGAATTTTTTGATAATGTCATTGAGAAAATAAGAGAATATGATCCCCATACACAGAAAACATTAGAAAGTATAAATAATATTGAAATAATACAGGCTGGATTTGATTTGCTAATAAAAGATAAGTTAAATAATTTAGCCAAGAACAATCTTTTTAATTCAGAAGATATAAATAAAAATAATCTTGATCGTTATTTAGGAATAATTGAAGAAGAACCCTCAAACATAATAGATTTTATAAATAGGGAAACAATTCTTGTAATTGATGAATTAGAAGATTGTAAAAAATTTGCAAATAATTGGTATCTAGATTCAGAAAGTAATTTTGATAATTGTACGTATGAATTAAATGAGAACCTTAAAAATAATGACATAGATTTAGAGGTCAAACCTAATTTGCATTTAAAATTTGACGAATTATTAAAATCACTAGGAAATTTTAATTTAATAAAATTTTATGAATTTGAATCTAAAATCAATATCGATAATAGATTTTTGTTAAACGATAAAAGATTAAATTCATACTCCAAAAATGTAGGAAAATTATCCAATGATATAAATAAAAATATAAAAAATAATGAAAAAGTATGGATTTTATCAGCACAACCATTGAGAACAAGGACTTTACTTTTTGAGCACGAATGTAATGCAAACTTCTTAAACAATCCTAATGATATTGATGAAGCATATAAGTCAATTAATAATTCAACTCCTCTAATTTTAAAAAATAAGAACAATTACGAAATCGAGGGGTTTTATCTACCGATATGGAAAGTTGTCCTGATAACAGATAAAGAATTATTTTCACAACAATCTCTTTTTAATAATGTATTCATAAGAAGAAAAAAAAGAAGTGTCAATTCAAATATAAATGTAAATAAGATTAGTCCCGGTGATTTTATAGTTCATAAAAATCATGGAATAGGAAAATTTTTAAAAATAGAAAAAATAAATATAACTGGAGATTCAAGAGATTATTTAGTCATTCAGTATCAAGATGGAAAAATAAGTGTTGCCGCTGATCAACTTGGTAGTGTTAACAGATATAGATCAAGCGGAAAAATAAAGCCGAAAATAAATAAATTAGGAGGGACAGAATGGGAAAAAATAAAAGAAAAAAATAAGAAACAAATCAAAAAAGTTGCTGTCGATATTTTAAAACTTTATGCAAAGAGAGAAAAATTAAAGGGTTACATTTACCCAGAAGATGGTCCTTGGCAAGATGAATTAGAGGAATCATTCCCTTATCAACCAACACCTGACCAAATTACTGCTGTAGAAGAAATAAAATCTGATATGGAAAGCGATAAGCCAATGGATAGGCTAGTTTGTGGAGATGTAGGATTTGGTAAAACAGAAGTAGCTGTTCGGGCTATTTTTAAGGCTATTACATCAGGCAAACAGGTAATATTACTAGCACCTACAACAATCCTAGCTCAGCAACATTGGAGGACAATAAGTAATAGATTTTCACCTTACCCAATAAAAGTATCATTACTCAATAGATTCAAAACTGTTAATGAAAGAAAGGAAATCTATGCAGGTTTGAAAAATAACAAAATTGATTTAGTTGTAGCAACGCACCAAATTTTAGGAAAAGAAATAGAAATTAAAAACTTAGGACTACTAGTTATTGATGAAGAACAAAGATTTGGAGTAAGGCAAAAGGAGAAAATAAAAAAAATCAAAACCAACATAGACGTTTTAACTCTCTCGGCAACTCCAATTCCAAGAACTCTTTATATGAGCTTATCTGGACTAAGACAAATGAGCTTACTAAACACTCCTCCACCATCAAGAAGATCAATAAAAACATATTTATCTGAAATTGATATGGATGTTATAAGAACTGCAATTAATCAAGAACTTGATAGGGGAGGTCAAATTTTTTATGTTCTTCCAAGAATTTCTGATATAGATCAAGCTGTAAACAAATTAAATAATATGTTTCCCAACTTAAAATTTATTGTTGCTCATGGGCAAATGAACGAAACAGAGCTTGAAAATGCAATGATTGCTTTTAATAATGGAGAAGTAGATTTAATGATATGCACAACGATAATTGAAAGTGGATTAGACATCCCTAAAGTAAATACAATCATTATTGAAGATTCTCACAAATTTGGCCTTTCACAACTTTATCAACTTAGAGGAAGAGTAGGTAGAAGCGGTGTACAAGCTCATGCTTGGTTATTTTATCCAAATATAAATAAAATTAATGACGCTGCAAAACAAAGATTGAAAGCGATAAAAGACTTTTCAGAACTAGGTAGTGGATACCAACTTGCAATGAAAGATATGGAAATAAGAGGTGTTGGTAGTTTACTAGGAGAAGAACAAAGTGGAAAGGTTAATGCTATTGGATATGATTTATATATAGAAATGCTCCATGAGGCTATTTCAGAAATCAGCGGGCAAGAAATACCTGAAGTTAACGACACTCAAATTGATCTACCAATAAATGCATTTATACCTGCAACATGGATATTAAACAGAGAAGAGAAGCTTGAAGCTTACAAATCTGTTACTGAATGTTCAAATAATGATGAATTAACTGAATTAGCTACAGACTGGGTTAATAGATATGGAAACTTACCCAAACCTGTTGAGTCCTTAATTATGATAATGAGACTAAAATTACTAGCTAAAAAATGTGGTTTTAATAAGATCAAGCTCAAAAAGCCAAACATCTTGATAGAGACAAAAATAAAAAATTCTACTTTTAAAATTCTTAAAAATTCTTTAGCAAGTAGTGTTCAAAATAAATTTAATTTTAATGAAGGCCAACCTTTTTCAATTATCACTATAAGGGGCTTAGGTGCAACTGAAATTCAAAATCAAATTGATCAACTAATGTTGTGGTTCGGGTCTTTTGAAAGAGAAATAAAGAATTTCGATAAAGAACTTCTTACGAAAAAAGAATAAATTATTAAATAATTATTTAAAATCCGCGAATCAGTTTGATTTCGGTTAGGTTTATAAAAATTTATTTGTTTTATGGGTGAATATATAGACGTAGGAATTCAATCTTCGATATTGCCCTTTACAATTATTTTCTCATCTATTGTAGTTGGTATATTTGCAATATTTGGAGAAGAAACAGAAAATGATGATGATGATTCTGATTCAGGAAGTGGCGGCCTAATGCAACCTATTTGAAATTATTTATAACTTATTTGTCTTGACTTTCTTCTAGAGACTCTAACTAACCTATAAAAAGAACCTACCATTAATATCAGAGCAGTAAAAGAAGAGGCAAATATGAAAATCACCAAGAATATTTCATAAAGATATGAAAAGAGATTAATAAATAATAAAAAAGATTTATTAATCGCAGTTGGTAAATTTTGTAGCAGCAGTTTTTTATTAGGAATTAAATAATTTATATAAACTAATAAAACACTAAAAATAAATAAAAAGAAAGATTCAGTAATTAGTCTTTTTTTAGATTTTCTTCTAAAATTTAATTTTTTTTTAAAAATATATTTATCAGATTTAATATTCAAATTTGGGATGTTTAAATCTGCCATACATCAAAGTTCAAAGAATAAATTTGAATTACTCTGAAAAGAAATTAACCTATAGTACCGTGTTTGTATTTAAGATGCTAATGGGTCTTTATTCAGGATTTATTTGTTCTTTTTTTTCTATATTTTCAAAAGGACTATAAAAATAGATTAAAGAAGAAGAGAATAAAATTAAAGAGCAAATTGCAATAAAGGGTGGAATAAAGAAATTGAAAAATTTAACTTTTTTATTAAACCCAAAATTTAATTTTTTAGGAATGTTAGTAGTTATATCTGTTTTTTTTATTCTTACTTTTGGCGATTCATTTAACTGATCAAAGCAATTTATGGTATCTGAAAGCAATGAATTACCAATTTTTAAGACTAAAGGCTTTACATTTGGTTTCGAGCTCTTGAGAACAATATTGTGTATATGGAGATTATCGGCTTTTATATCGATTAAATTAGACTCATATATTGGAATTTCGTTTTTGATTAAAAGATTTGAATAAATATAAAAAGCATTCATAATAGGCACTAAATGTTCAATTTTGCCTTCAATAAGTGGTTTATCAACTATGGATAATTTCCATTGAGAAATTATAGATATTTTATCTTTATTTTCATTATTGGAATAATCTGGCAATCCGATTATTTCTAGACTTGCTGAAGATTGATGAAATGACAATTTATTTTGCATCATATTAAAAATCGTATAAAAAATTCTTCAACTTTTGATATCCCTGTGTAGAAATACAAAAAGATAAAATAAGCAATGATTTTATGATAATCTCATCATTTTCAGCTTGATTTAAAAGCTTTTTCACTCTCATACTATCTATATTAAATCTCTCTTTAATCAACTCAATAAATCTCTTATTAAAATCATTCCAAATAACTGAATTTTCTTCAATATCTTCTTTAGATTTAAGTATCTCTCTGATATAAGGATATAAATACTTAGACATTTCAACTGTAATTCTAATTAAGGCTTCGAATTCGTTAAGTTTAATATTGTTGGTAACATAAGATTTTCTCAATGGATTATTGTTCCTTAATTTCCAAATAGTCACTTTGTTTGGCAACACATTATTTAGATTAAGTCTATTTGATAAGGCGTAGAGGGACTGGATACCATTTAAGTCAATTGTTTCTAGAATTAATAATAGTAAATCAAGCTTCTCTATAGATTTTCTTGATACCTTATTTCTTTTGGTTAAAACTGTAATCGTTCTTTAATTAGTATTTGAAAAATTATAACAGAATTATTAATCCATTTTTTGAAATAAAAATGAATATAACTTATCTAGTTCTTCAATAGTTAGCATTCCATAACTCCATAATAATATTGGTAATGGAGTGTTATTTTTTAAAGATAATTTTATACCAAGTTCAATAGTAGATTCATCTAAACCTAATACATTAAATAAATAAATTATCATTTCTCTAGATAAATAATTATTCATGAATACATTTAATACTTGAGTAAATGAGAGATTTAGTCATTTGATTAAGGACTAATTTTCTTGTAAAAAGAAATTTATTTAAAAGTAAAAATGAAAATTTCCTTATTGGAAATAATAAAACGTTTCGATTAGCAAAAATAGATATCAACGAGTCAGTTATAAAAATAGTGACAATAATATCTAAAATTCTGCTTGAAAAATACTTAAATTTAAATAATATCAATTGCAATTTAGTAATGGTAGTATTTTTATTAAAAAGATCATAAATAGTATTAACATCTCTCCAGCAAGTATTTAAACCTTGACCACCAACAGGATGAAATGTATGAAATGCATCTCCAACAAAAACTAATTTTTTAAAATTTAAAACTGGTAAATTTAAGGATAATGAAACAGGAAAAATATTAAATTCGCCTATTATTTGGTCCAACTTAAATTCATTAGGCAAGATTGTTGATAAATTATCCATTAAAAAATTCTTGTCAGAATTCAATCTTTCAATTGCCTTTAATTTACTTGAAGTCCAAATTACTTGATATAAGTTTTTTTCTAAAGGTAATAATGCAAGTGGGCCTTCTTTTCTAAAAATTTCATAAGCTCGTTTTTCACAATGACCTCTAAGAGAAACTTTAAAAGTTAAACAAGACTGACTATACGATTTTTTTATATCAACAAAATCTATGAATTTTTTATCAAGTGAGTTAGCACCTGTTGAAAAGAATTGATAGTCAAATAATATTTTTTTACGTAACAATCTCTGTGGTGTTATAAAAAAAATATTTTCATAATTGTCAATCTCTTGAAAAAATACTTTCATGAGATCCGAATGTTTAACTACCCAGCCAATATTTTCGGCAGACCTTATATCATCATCTAAGTCAGAAGTTGATAAATTGGTGAAAGCAGAAGTTACGCTATCTGAAATTGAAAGGGTATCAAAGCCAAATAAAAATGGTTCTAATTTTTCCCAAAGTCTGAATTTAGATAAGATTTTTCTTGTTGAGTGAGTAATTGCATAAGTTTTATCTTTATCAATTAATCTATCTTTTGTTAGTAAATCAGTTAAAAAAATATTGCAATCAAATTTTGAAAGTGCAATTGAAAGTAATAAACCTGTGGGACCTGATCCAACAATTTTAAAATTCAATTTATTTTTCATCGTATTATATGAGCATCAACTATCTATTCAGATAAATATAGCAAATTTCCTCAAATGCTGGCCTTAATAAATAGGGGTACTCACCAACCCATAAGTTAATTTCAGGAAGCCAAGCATCGGTCAAATAAAAATCTCTGTCAAAATTTCGGTTATCAGATGTTATTAAACATCTAATACTCGAACCAACCCTAATTTGACTGTGCTTATTTTCCATAGGAAAACTTAATTTTTCCAAATAACCGTCTTCATCTTCTAATTCAAGTACTAACCAAGTCCTTTTGTTTTCGATAACTTCTAATCGACCTTGCCTATTAGATTGTTCTCTTGAACTTTCAATCTTTTCTGTTTTATAAATATCTGAAACATATCCGTCAAATATAGAAAAAAATTTATATTTTCTTAATTGCAAGTTTTTTCTACTTGATTCAAGAATAGGACCCCAGATGATATACAAAAAGAAACCTACACATAGGAATAACCAGAAATTATTAGTTTGATCTCCAGTCGAACTAATAATTAATGAGATAAATCCACCAATTGAAGAAACTATTACTCTTTGAAGAATTTTTCTAGGATTCCCTAACGCGTACTTAAATTGACTTCCGGTACCAACTGCAGGAATAAGTTTTGTAATTTGACTTGGATTAATTGGAATTATCATTTTAAAAAATCAATTTTTCAAGTCCGTAAACTAAAGTTTCATAATTACCAATTTTTTTAATAGCCTGCAAAACTCCTGGCATATATGCCTTTCTATCAATAGTGTCATGTTTAATAGTGTAAGTTTCACCTGGAGATCCCATAATTACTAACTGATGAGCGAGTAATCCTGGTAATCGTACAGAATGTATATTGATTCCTGAATCTCTGAGCCCACCACGTACACCTTTCAATGACTCAGACTCTTTTACTAAATTCTCATTAAATTTCTTTGGATATTCTTCAATCATTTCTGCTGTTTTTATACACGTCCCACTAGGAGAATCGGCTTTTTGATTATGATGCATCTCAATTAGTTCAATATTGTCGTAAAACCTTGCAGCTACAGACGCCGCCTGCTGAAGAAGAACCATACCTACTGAAAAATTAGGAATTATTGCACAACCAACCGATGCTTTCTGAGCAAAAACAGACAAATCATTTATATGCGAAGGGCTTAAACCAGTAGTTCCTACTACTGGTGATACCCCATATGCAATAGCTGATCTGGTATTTTCATATACAGAATCAGGATGAGTAAAATCAACTAAAACAGGTTTGATTTTTTCATTTCTATAATTTTGACTAACGGAACATAAAGTCCCTTCAAAATCATTTGAAACAAAAACATCACAATTTTTTACCTTCAATAATTCAGAAATATTTGAGCCATTATTCTTTTCGTTTATGTCGATTGCTGCGACAAGTTCACAATCTGTAGAATTTAATACAGCATTAACAACTTCGCTACCCATTCTGCCTAAAGCTCCGGAAACTAGTACTGGTATGGGTTTTTTAGGATTTTCAATCATTTTTTTTAAAAATTTTTTTTTAAAGGTTGTTACACGCTATTTATATTGCACACAATAACGTCTTTTCATTCGTAGGCTGGTAGAAATACTTAAAGAAAATCAATGTTTACGCAGGTCCGCTCAGCAAACCGCAGAGTATCTCCTGTTGAGGATAACAAACACAAAGTTGTAATAAAAGCAGTTTATGTTGTCCTTGAGCCACAATACCAAAATTCCTTATCGGAAGCTGCAAAGTCAATAAATGAAATGAATGGGCCTATAGGTATAGACCTTAGCGGCTATCTTATCGAAGAACTTAGAAATGATAGTAATTTTGAAGATTTTAAAGAAGATATAGCTAATGCAGATATATTCGTAGCTTCTCTAATTTTCATTGAGGATCTGGCTCAAAAAGTGGTTGATGCAGTATCTCCATTTAAAGACAAACTTAAAGCATCAATAGTTTTTCCCTCTATGCCAGAGGTAATGAGATTAAATAAGTTAGGTTCATTTAGCATGGCCCAACTTGGTCAATCAAAAAGTATTATTGGAGATTTAATAAAAAAGAAAAAAGAATCTGATGGAGCAAGTTTCCAAGATTCAATGTTGAAGTTATTAAATACTCTTCCTTCAATACTTAAATATCTACCAGTAGAAAAAGCTCAAGATGCTAGAACATTTATTCTGAGTTTTCAGTACTGGTTAGGTGGTACCACTGAGAACTTAAAAAACTTCTTGTTAATGATTTCTGAAAAGTATGCTGTTTCAGAGAATATAAAAGATCAAATAGAAGAATTCAAAATTCAAGACCCAGAAACATTCCCAGATTTAGGAATTTGGCATCCTCTTGCTCCTTGCATGTTTGAAACTCTTAAAGAATATCAAAATTGGGAAAATAACAGGAAAGATATAAATCCTAAAGATGACAAAACTCCAACAATAGGCTTAGTGCTTCAAAGGAGTCATATCGTTACGGGAGATGATGCTCATTACGTTGCTGTTATTCAAGAATTGGAATACAGAGGTGCGAGAGTACTACCTATCTTTTGTGGAGGTCTAGATTTTTCTAAACCAGTTAATGAATTTTATTATGATTCCATAAATAAAGATCAACCTATTGTAGATGGAGTTGTATCTCTAACAGGATTTGCACTAGTTGGTGGGCCAGCAAGACAAGATCATCCTAAAGCTATTGAAGCCCTAAAAAGGTTAAACAGACCCTATATGGTTGCACTTCCACTAGTTTTCCAAACCACACAAGAATGGGAAGATAGTGATCTAGGTTTACACCCTGTTCAGGTAGCACTACAGATTGCCATTCCAGAGCTTGATGGTGCTATTGAACCTATTATTCTCTCAGGTCGCGATGATGCTACAGGTAAGGCGCATACTCTCCAAGATAGAGTTGATGTAATAGCTGAAAGAGCAATAAAATGGTCAACTTTAAGAGTTAAACAAAGAAAGGATAAAAAATTAGCCATCACAGTATTTAGTTTTCCACCAGACAAAGGAAATGTTGGAACGGCAGCATACTTGAATGTTTTTGGTTCAATTTATAGAGTACTTCTTGAAATGAAATCAAAAGGATATCAAATAGATGAACTTCCAAGTAATTCAAAAGAATTAATGGAAAAAGTAATTAACAATCCTGAAGCGATGGATGGCTCTCCAGAGTTAAATATTGCTCATAAGATGTCAGTAAAAGAATACGAAGAGTTCACACCTTATTCTCAAAGACTTGAAGAGAATTGGGGTAAACCTCCTGGAAACCTCAATAGTGACGGACAAAACCTTCTTATTTATGGTAAACATTTTGGAAATGTTTTTATAGGTGTTCAACCTACATTCGGTTATGAAGGTGATCCAATGAGGTTACTTTATTCAAGAAGTGCTAGTCCTCATCATGGTTTTGCCGCTTATTACACCTATGTAGAAAAAATCTGGGGAGCAGATGCTGTTCTTCATTTTGGAACTCATGGATCACTTGAATTTATGCCTGGTAAACAGATGGGCATGAGTGAAACTTGCTATCCGGATTCTCTCATTGGATCATTGCCTAATTTGTATTACTATGCTGCAAATAATCCATCTGAAGCAACAATTGCGAAAAGAAGAGGATATGCTTCAACTATTAGTTATCTGACTCCTCCAGCGGAAAATGCAGGACTCTACAAAGGACTTAAAGAACTAAGTGAACTCGTTGGTTCTTATCAACAATTAAGAGAAAATAGCAGAGGTATTCAAATTGTTAATGCGATAGTTGAGACTTCTAAACAATGTAATCTTGACAAGGATGTTGATCTCCCTTCAAAAGATGTAGAAGAACTCTCAATAGATGAAAGAGATTTATTTGTTGGTAATGTCTATAAGCAGTTGATGGAAATTGAAAGTAGATTGTTACCTTGCGGTCTTCATACTATCGGAGAAGCTCCAACAGCAGAAGAAGCTGTTGCGACACTTGTAAATATTGCATCTTTAGAGAGAGAACAAGAAGGATTAAGATCTCTTCCAGGATTACTCGCAGAATCCATCGGTCTAACTATTGAACAAATCTATGATGGTAATAATAAAGGTGAACTCAAATTTGTAGAGTTAAATGAAAAAATCATAAAGACAGCAAGAGAGTCGATTTTTGCGATGGTCAACTCTTTAAAAATTGTTGATGGCAGAGTCTATCTAGAAAAATCACTACTTTCCAAACTTTTCGATTTACTTAAAGTTATTGGTCTAAATCTACCTACACCTTGGCTAAGAGTCTGCAGATTGAATGGATTTAATGAAGTTAATCAGAAGGAATTAAATAAATTATTTGATTACTTACTTTTCTGTCTGGAACAGGTCTGCGCAGACAAAGAAATGGATAGCCTTATTAAGGCACTAGATGGAAATTATGTTTTACCTGGACCAGGTGGAGATCCCATAAGAAATCCAGGTGTTTTGCCCAGTGGTAAAAATATCCATGCACTTGATCCTCAATCAATCCCAACCACAGCAGCAGTTGCTGCAGCGAAGTCTGTTGTTGACAAATTAATTGAAAGGCAAAAAGAAGAGCAAGGAACCTGGCCTGAAACAATAGCTTGTGTTTTATGGGGTACTGATAACATCAAAACTTACGGAGAATCACTGGCACAAATCTTATGGTTTGTTGGGGTAAAACCAAAACCAGATTCTGTTGGAAGAATTAACAAACTAGAATTAATACCTCTTGAAGAATTAGGTAGGCCAAGAATAGATGTAGTAGTTAACTGTTCAGGAGTATTTAGAGATCTATTTATCAATCAAATGGCATTAATAGATCAAGCAGTCAAATTAGCAGCTGAAGCTGATGAACCATTGGATTCTAATTTTGTAAGAAAACATTCACTAGAACAGGCAGAAAAAGAAGGCACTTCTATCAGAGATGCCTCAGCGAGAGTATTCTCTAATGCGAGTGGAAGTTACAGTTCAAATGTTAATTTAGCTGTAGAAAATTCAACATGGGAGGAAGAAAATGAATTACAAGAAATGTATTTATCTCGCAAAACATATGCTTTTAATGCCGATAATCCAGGTGAGATGAATCAAAAAAGAGAGGTATTTGAGTCAGTAATGAAAACAGCAGATGTTACATTTCAAAACCTTGATTCATCTGAGATTTCCCTAACAGATGTAAGTCATTATTTTGATTCGGATCCAACAAAATTAATTAAGACATTAAGAGATGACGGGAAAGAACCAAGTAGCTACATAGCGGACACAACCACATCTAATGCTCAAGTTAGAACACTTGGAGAAACTATCAGATTAGACTCAAGAACAAAACTTTTAAATCCTAAGTGGTATGAAGGTATGCTCAAATCTGGGTACGAAGGAGTTAGAGAGCTTTCTAACAGACTTAATTACACTCTTGGTTGGAGTGCGACAAGTGGTCAAGTAGATAATTTTGTATATGAAGAAACTAATGAAACATTTATAAATGACGAAGAGATGAGGAAAAGATTAATGGATCTTAATCCTAATAGTTTCAGAAGAATTGTTGGAACATTGCTAGAAGTTAATGGTAGGGGATATTGGGAAACTTCAGATGAGAATATAGAACAGTTGAAAGAACTTTACCAAGAGGTAGAGGATAAAATCGAAGGTGTTAAAGAATAATAAATTTGCTATTCTCTGTAAATCTTATCAGCAACTTTCAGGATTTGATAATTTAGTTTGACGTTGTGAACTCTAACAATGTCAATATTAAATTGAGAACAAATACAACTTATTGCAAGTGTTCCTATATCCCTTTCTTTTGGATTTTTCTCATTCAAAATTTCTCCTATAAATCTCTTCCTAGATGCACCTATCAAAATTGGCAAATTCCATTTTTTAAATACATCTAAGTTTCTCAAGATTTCCAAATTATGAACTATATCTTTTGAAAAACCAATTCCAGGATCCACTATTATATTTCTTTCAGGTATATTTTTTTCTAAAGCATTCTTTATTAAATTATCAAGCGAGCACTTAACATCATTCAATACATTCTGGTAATTAGAGAGTTGATTCATATTTTGACTATTACCACGACTATGAGTTATGACGATTGGACAGTTGAATTTTGATACAACATCCAAAATTTTCATATCTCTTCTTCCTCCCGTAACATCATTTATCCAATGAGCACCATTTAAAAGAGCTTCGTAAGCCACTTCAGAATTAAAAGTATCAATAGAAATTAAAACATCTGGAAATTCAGATTTTATTAATTTTAGATATGGGATCAATCTTTTTATTTCTTCACTTGATCCAACTTCTTCAGCCCCAGGTCTCGTACTTTGAGCGCCAAGATCTATAACATCAACGCCATTACTCAAGAAATGATTTACTTGATCTAAAATTTTTTTTGAAGAGTTTAATTCCCCACCATCACTAAATGAATCAGGAGTTAAATTAATAACTCCCATAATTGAAGTTTTTTGTCCCCAGCCTTTTGGCCATGGATTTTTCTTATTGATAATTTGCAATTCTCGCAAAACTATTCGGATCTAATGACGCCCCTCCAACTAATACCCCATCTATATCACCCATTGACATGATTTCGTCAATATTATTAGGTTTAACAGATCCTCCATATTGAATAATTACATCATCAAAACCAATTAATTTCCTAATCAAAGCACATATCTTATTAGCGTCTTCTGCCTCACATGTTTTACCAGTACCAATAGCCCATATTGGTTCATAGGCAACAATTAAATTAGATGGATCTGTATTTTCTAATCCTTGTTCAACCTGTCTAGTAATAACTCTATCAGCTTCTCCTCTCTCTCTTTGTTCTAATGTTTCTCCTACACAAACTATTGGAGTAAGTCCACTAGATTGAGCAAAAACTGCTCTTTTATTAATTTGTTCATCACTTTCACTAAAATATTTCCTTGGCTCACTATGTCCAACGATTGCATATGAAACACCATGTTCAAGAAGCATTTTTGGAGATATTTCTGCAGTAAATGCTCCTTGATTTTCCCAATGAATGTTTTGACTAGAAATATCTATATAATCAAAATCAGAATGATCAGAAAAGGTTGAAATGGCTGTAAAAGGTGGAGCAATAACAACTTTACGATCGTCTTTAATATTTTTTATTAAAGGAATAAACTCTTCTAAATAGGATTTTGCTTCAGCACATGTCATGTGCATTTTCCAATTACCAGCAATTACAGATTTTCTCAAAATACTATCTCCAAGAAAAACATATTAATACAAAGTGAGTGGAATAAGCTAACTATTCAAAAATTAATTCATTTTTTAGAAATATTACTTTATCTCCCTTGTTTAACTTCCTTCCTCTCCTAGTCTCAACAACACCATTAACCTCAACAGAACCGGATTTAATAAAAATTTTTGCTTCGCCACCAGAAGATACCAAATTTTTCCATTTTAAGAATTGGTCCAATTTCATTGTTTTTTATACCCAAAGATATTGATAAAGTAGTATAAAGAATTAAATATATAATATCTTGAGACTAATACCACCCGTCAGACCATATTTAAATAGATTTATCAAAGGTTTTATATGCATGCTTATTTACGTAGCTTGTTGGCCTTTATTAGCTTATTTAGCTGGAAACTTAATCCCAGCAATTGGGTCAGGTGATCTCTCAAGAGTTTCTAGCATAATAATTAAGTCTTTATTTGTATTTTTAGTTCAGAAAATTGCTCAATTTGGGCAGGATGTATTTATAGCAAAACCATCTTTAGAAATTAGTGAAGTGATGAGAGGAAATTTATTTAGCAGAATTCAAAAAATAAAGATGAATTCTATTGAAAATATTTCAGCCGGGGACATCACATATAGACTCACAGAAGATGCAGACAGGGTAAGCGAAGTTATTTATAAAACAGCTCAAGATACTATTCCATGCACTTTACAGTTGTTAGCGGTAATAATCTACATGTTTTATTTAGACTGGTCACTAACATTATCAACATTCGTTTTAGCACCATTGATTATTCTTTCAGTTAACAGTTTTGGAAGAAGAGTTTTAAGAGCATCCGAAAAAAGTCAAGAATCAACAAGCAATTTAGCAGGTTTAATAGGTGAATCTATAAATGGAATGTCCACGATAAGAGCTTTTGCTGCAGAAAATTGGATTGAGAAAAGATTTTATAAAAGATTAAGTACAAACAAAACAGCAAAATATAAAACATTAAAACTACTTGCATTTCAACATCCAGTTGTAGGATTTGTTGAAGCATTTGGAATATTAGCAATATTAGGTTTTGGAGCCGCAAGAATAAATCTAGGTCTTCTGACAAGCGAAGAATTTAGTAGTTTTTTTGCAGCAATATTAATGCTTATTGATCCAATAAGCCATGTAAGTACAAATTTTAATGACTATAAACAGGCAGAAGCTTCAATAAAAAGGTTGAAAAACATAAATCAAGAACCAGTCGAAGATGATAAAAAAAATTTACGAAGGATGTCAAATTTTGAAGGAAAAATAGTTTTCAAGAAAGTAAATTTCGCTTACAAAAAAAATAATCAAGTACTTAAAAACATCAATTTAGAAATTAAAAGAGGAGAAGTCACAGCATTTGTGGGAGCTTCAGGAGCTGGTAAAAGTACAATGTTGGCTTTGATATTAAAGTTTATAGCTCCAAATAATGGAGACATTTTTATTGATGATAAAAATCTCAAAATAGTAAATACAAATGATATTAGAAAAAACATTGCATTAGTACAACAACAGCCTTTTTTGTTTTCAGGAACAATTTTTGATGTAATAAGAATGGGCAGAAATTTTACCAAAGAAGAAGTTATAGAATCAGCAAGAAAAGCAAACGCTCACAACTTCATTCAAAAGCTTCCTGAGAAATATGAAACTGAGATAACTGAAAGAGGATCAAATTTCTCAGGTGGTCAGATCCAAAGGATAGCAATTGCAAGAGCAATACTCGGAAACCCCTCAATTCTTCTTTTAGATGAGGCCACAAGTGCGTTAGATGCAGAATCAGAATCTGAAGTACAAAAAGGACTTAATAGTGCTATGAAAGATAGAACAGTTATTGTAATTGCTCATAGATTAGCCACTACTCAAGAGGCCAATAAAATAGTTGTTTTCGATAAAGGTGAAATTATTGAAGTTGGGAAACACATTGATTTAATAAATAAACCTGGAATTTATAAAGAATTATGTGAAAAACAATTGATTAAAAAATTATAATTCTATTTTATTAATTAAAAAAGTAAATCCATGAGAGAAAACACAAATGATTCTGCTAATCCAGTTTTAACCTTTGAAGGCAAAAAATATTTAATAAATGAACTTTCTAATGAAATAAAAGAATCTTTAAAAGTACTACAAATTGCAGAGACACAACTCAAAATGCATCAAGATACTCTCAAATTACTTTCAATTAGTCGAAACTCCCTAGTTAATCAATTAAGAGAAAAACTAGAAAACTTAGAATAAAATTTTAATAATTATGGATTTCTTGTAGAGAGTAAGTATTAATTTTATTGCATTGCAAAGCTTTGATCGCCTTAATGGCTGCCTTTGCTCCAGGAATAGTTGTAAAAGTTGGAATATTATATTCTAAAGCGGCACGTCTTAAATAAGCATCATCATGAAGAGCCTGTGAGCCAATTGGAGTATTAATTATTAATTGAACAAGTCCCGAACGAATTAGGTCCTCAATATTTGGTCTTCCTTCATGAACTTTTAGCACTTCTTCAACTTGAATTCCTAAATTCAACAAATATGCAGCTGTACCTTTTGTTGCGATTAATTTAAATCCTAAAATCAAAAGTTCTCTAGCAACTTCCTCAAGATTTTTTTTATCTAAATCATTTGTAGACAAAAAAGCTACTCCTTCTGAAGGTACACCATTACCTGCTGCCAATTCCGACTTGGCATATGCGATCCCAAAATCTTTAGCTAAACCCATTACCTCTCCAGTAGATCTCATTTCAGGGCCAAGTAATGTATCAGACCCAGGAAATCTTTTAAAAGGTAAAACGGCCTCTTTTACTGCCTGATATTTTGGAGAAAATTCTTCTGTGAAATTAATATCTTCCAATGTAAAACCTTGCATTAACTGAGTAGCTAATTTTGCAACTGGTTTACCTATAGCTTTTGAAACAAATGGGACTGTCCTGGATGCTCGTGGATTTGCTTCAAGAATAAATAATTTATTTTCTTTATTATTTGTATTTATTACTGCAAATTGCAAATTAATTAAACCAACAACATTTAATCTTTGTGCAATTAATTTTGTCCAGTTCCTTACATTTTCTATTGTGGATGTTGAAAGAGAAATGGATGGTAAGCAACAAGCTGAATCTCCTGAATGAATTCCTGCAGGTTCAACATGTTCCATTAGGCCAGCAATTACAACCGAACCCTCTGAATCGCACAAAGCATCAACATCTATCTCAATTGCATTATTCAAATATTGATCAAGAAGGATGGGATGTTCAGGCGATACCTTTACTGCTTCAGAGATGTATCTCGATAATTCATGCTCATCTTTAACAATTTCCATTGCTCTTCCACCTAAAACATAAGAAGGTCTTACAACCAAAGGGAATCCTATATTTTTTGATACTATTTCTGCTTCATTTTGATTACGTGCAATTCCATTTAAAGGTTGTCTAATACTTAATTCTTCAAGAATTTTTGTAAATTCCTCTCTATTTTCTGCTAAATCGATAGATATTGGACAAGTCCCAAGAATTTTTGAACCAGTTCTGACCCCATCATTAGATTTAAGCCATTCAAATAAAGGTAATGATAATTTCAGTGGAGTTTGACCTCCAAATTGAACAATCAAACCATAAGGATTTTCAGCTTCTATTATGTTGAGCACATCCTCCAAAGTTACAGGTTCAAAATATAAAATATCGCTAGTATCATAATCTGTTGATACAGTTTCAGGGTTACTATTAACCATTATTGTTTGATAACCATTCGTAGAAGATTGATATGATGCATGACAACAACAGTAATCAAATTCTATTCCCTGACCAATTCTGTTTGGACCTCCTCCTAAAATCATAATTTTTTTTGATTTACTGTTTTCTGAAATCTCGCTATCAAAAATTTGAGAATTAAAATTAATAAAAGATTCTTCGTAAGTTGAATAATGATATGGAGTTGAGGATGAGAATTCTGCTGAACAAGTATCAACAGTTTTATAAATTGGTATTATGTTAAGTTTTTTTCTATATCTTCTTACTTCAAAAAAATCAGAATTAGTTAACTTTGCTATCTGTTGATCTGAAAAGCCTAATTGTTTAGCATGTAACATCAAATCCTTATCAATAGTATAAAGTTTCTTATCTTTCAAAAAATCATTTTCAAAATTAAAGATATTACGTAATTTTTCGATAAACCATAAATCTATATTTGTAACTTCTTGAATATAAGTATTAGTTTTCCCAAGCTGCATAGCTTTCTTGATTAGGAGAATCCTTTCAGATGTAGGGTTTCTTAAACAATTTTTTATTTCACTCTCATTTTTGAATTCATCTAGTGAATCACATTCCCACCCAAAAACACCTACTTCTAATGACCTTAATGCTTTCTGAAATGATTCTTCAAAAGAACGACCTATTGCCATTGACTCACCAACAGATTTCATGGCAGTACTTAAAGTATTAGAAGAGCCTTTAAACTTTTCAAAGGCAAATCTTGGTATCTTAGTAACTACGTAATCAATTGATGGCTCAAAACATGCAGGTGTTTTTTTTGTAATGTCATTAATAATCTCATCGAGTGTATAACCAACAGATAATAAAGCTGCAATCTTAGCAATAGGGAATCCAGTTGCTTTACTTGCTAAAGCAGAGGATCTACTCACACGGGGGTTCATTTCTATGACAATAACTTCTCCATTAGAAGGATTTATTGCAAATTGAATATTACTCCCTCCTGTTTCAACTCCTACCTCTCTAATAATTTTCAATGACAAATCCCTTAATCTCTGGTACTCCTTATCTGTTAAAGTCTGTGCAGGAGCTACAGTAATCGAATCTCCAGTGTGGACACCCATTGGGTCTAAATTTTCAATACTGCAAACTATTACTACATTGTCAGCAGTGTCTCTCATTACCTCTAGTTCAAACTCTTTCCATCCAATAAGTGATTTTTCAATTAATATTTGACTGGATGGACTTTCCTCTAAACCTGATTTACACAACTCAACAAATTCTTCAAGGTTAAAAGCAATTCCACCACCTACTCCACCTAATGTAAATGCAGGCCTAATTATAAGAGGATAAGAACTAATTTTTTTGGATACCTCCAAAGCTTCTTCAAGATTAGATGCGATACCAGAAGGACAAACATTTACATCTATTTTCTCCATCGATTCTTTAAACATTTTTCTATCTTCAGCTTTATTAATAGCTTTTAAATCAGCACCAATTAATTCAATATTATTTTGCTTTAAAAAATCTGACTCTGATAATTTAACCGCAAGATTCAAAGCAGTTTGACCTCCCATAGTGGGAAGGATGGCGTCAGGTTTTTCTCTTAAAATGATCTGAGAAACAATTTCAGGAGTCAATGGTTCAATATATGTTTTGCTTGCGATCTCTGGATCAGTCATTATTGATGCTGGATTTGAATTTATTAATACAATTTCATAACCAGCATTTCTTAAAGCCTTGCAAGCTTGAGTGCCAGAGTAATCAAATTCGCATGCTTGTCCTATAACAATCGGTCCCGAACCTAGAATAAGAATTTTCTTTAGATCACCTCTTTGAGGCATAATTTAAACCCTTCATTTATCACATGCTACTTATAAATCATCAGATGTTAATCAACTTACTTGAAAAGCAACATTTGTTTCTATAGTATTGAAAGAAATTAATATTTTATGAGCGAACTTCAGCGACTTAAAAATTTGTTGCCTCCAGAGAATGAAAGTTGGGTATTTGTTGAAGCTGCTGCGGCTATAGATCCTCCTTTAATAACACTTGAGGAAATCGGTCGTGACGAAGTAGAAATTCAAATAGATTTAGATGAATGGGATAACTTTGCTATTGACCACAGAAATCTATTATTTTGGCACGAAGTTGGAAAAATTCAAAATGACACAATTCCCAGAGATGGATGGGAAATGGCAGCTCTCGCAATAGGACTTGGAGGGGCTATAGGAGAGTTGTGGGTACAAGATGGTTTACTTTTATTACTTGCTCTAGGATTATCAAGTTTTGCAGGTTATAGATTATATTTAAAAAATAATTCTGAAAAAAAACTTCAAGATGCTATTTATGCAGATGAAAGAGCTATAGATCTTGCTTGTAGATTTGGATACAGCATTCCAAATGCTTATAAAAGTCTTGGCGGAGCCTTAAAGGAGTTAATAGATAAAACACGAAAAAAGAAAAAAAGAAGTTTCTTTGAAGATAGATTAGAGGCCTTAAGAAAAAGTGCAGAAAAAGCAAGATCAGAATTATCTCAGCAAGAAGGTTCAGAAAAATCAGTTTCAAGCGAAAATGTTTATGGACAATAAAAGTTTGGTTTTAATGGCAGCTAAAGCATGTGACGAAAAAAAGGCAAAAGATATAAAACTTATAAAAATTGACAAAGTATCTTTTATAAGCGAATGGATTTTGATTGCAGAAGGATTATCTGATGTACAAGTCAGATCTATAACTAACTCTGTAGAGGGAGAACTTAGAGAGAAAGCTAAAATTGAACCGATACGAAAAGAAGGAGTTAACGAAGCAAAATGGGCTTTACTTGATTATGGTGATTTGATAGTAAATATTTTTCAACCCGAAACAAGAAAATATTATGACCTTGAATCGTTTTGGAGTAATGGAGATAATCTTATATTTCCATAATATATTTTATGAACGAATCTAAGTGTCCTGTCCCTAGAGAGCAACAACCCACAAACGAATTCATAGAATTATCAAAATCTAAAATTTTTTCTTGGCCAAAAACAAAAAAGTCACTAATTCTTATTTTGACAAAATTCTGGATAGGAGCTTTTGTTATATTTCTAGTAATTTCTTCAGGAAGTGTATATTTTAAAACATCCCCTTTAAGGTATATTTTATTAAGCTTATTTACTAGTTTATCAATACCTTTTTTAATTTCAATAAGATTATATTTAGGTTGGAATCATATATTTAATAGATTAATATCTGAAAAAGTTGAATACGAGGAATCGGGGTGGTATGACGGTCAAGTATGGGAAAAACCACTAGTTTTGAAAGAGAAAGAATCACTTATTGCCTCAATTGAGGTAAAGCCTATTTTAAAAAATTTAATTCAAATTTTTTCTATTATTTCAGTTTTAGCTTTGTCTGGTATTTTGATTTTTCAATATAAAATTTTCTAAATGAGTTCTAATTTCAAAAATCTCTACACCTCTAACAATCCTCCACTACAAGCAACCTTAATTAGAGGATCAAATATAGAGTCGATTCATAAAATTCATGCTGTTATTACTGATAAAAAAGGGAGGGTTTTAATGTGCGCAGGAAATCCAGAATATAAAAGTTTCATAAGGTCAGCACTAAAACCTTTTCAAGCAATACCATTCGTTAGTAGTGGAGCTGCATCAAAAATAAACAATGAACTAAAATCAATTGCTTTGGCATGCGGGTCACATAGTGGATCTAAACTTCATTCAAGGGAAGCATTCAAAATATTATGGGAATACGATATTGACATTAATAATCTCAAATGTCCAAAATCTAAGACAACTCCATTAGAACATAATTGTTCGGGCAAACATGCTGCATTTTTAGCTACATGCAAAAAAATGAATTGGCCATTAGATAGTTACTTAAAGGGAGATCATCCTCTTCAAATAGAAATATTCAGAATTGTTTCTGAATTACTTGACATCCCGGCATCTGAAATAAACGCAGAACGTGATGATTGTGGTGCACCCACTCTATATTTAAAACTATTAGAAATGTCTAGGTTATATTCACTTCTGAGCAGTTCAGAAAATGCTGAATTAGAGCAAATCAGTAGAGCTATGATAATGAATCCAACAATGATAAGTGATAACAATAAATTTGATACAGAAATAATTAAAGCTTCTCATGGGAACGTTATAGGTAAAGGCGGGGCCGAAGGAATACAGTGTCTTTGTAAAGTAAATGAAGGGATAGGTTTAGCTTTAAAAGTAGAAGACGGTTCAAAAAGAGCAAAGCATGCTGTTAGTCTTCACTTACTAAAACAGTTAGAGTGGATATCTGACTTAAGAATTCAAGACATAGAAGAAAAGGTGTTTAATTTTTCTGAAGGTGTACGACTTGAAGTTGAAGGTAAAGTAAAATTCCAAGAATCCTAAAAAACACGAAAAATAACCCTTTCAGATGTATGCTATGTATATGACGCGGGGTAGAGCAGTCTGGTAGCTCGTCGGGCTCATAACCCGAAGGTCGGAAGTTCAAATCTCCCCCCCGCCACCATTTAAAAGCAGCTTTACAGCTGCTTTTTTAATATTTGTAAGTATTATAATTAACACAAATATAGTAAATACAAAGGTTTTATATCCTACTAAAAGAGCTTATTAGAAATTATTTAAAATCTTTTTGAATTGAGAATTTCAAGTCAACTCTAACTAAAAGACCGATTATGATAAAAAATATTCCAATGTATGAGTTCAAAGATAGATCCAAAATATTGAATTTAATTTCTAACTCAATATTAGCTTACAAATCATTTCTATTGAATATATAAGTAAAAATCAATTAAATATTTGAATTTTGGCCATATTCATTGAATAATTAATTTAATAAAGTAGAGTTAAATCTATCTAATATGGAAAATTATATGCAGAATTTGTTACAACGGGATTTAGGTTCAAGCTTATTATCCATAGCTGTAATTTTGGGTTGGCTAGGACTTTTTTTTGTATTCTTGAGAGTATTGACAATTTCTATAAAAAAAATCCTCGAAGCGATTTTCAAAAAATCGTAATTATTGAAATAAATTAAAAAATCCTAATTAATCACATAAATCCTTAATCACTAGGTATAATAACCTAAAAAATGTCAATTTTAGATAAGGTTAAGATAGGAAATTCTGTTAAAATTAACATAGAATTATCTAAGGATAGATTTAACAAAGAAACTATTGATGCGATAAATGTTTCTTCATTGGGTAAGATAAGTGATTTCAGAATAACTGATGGCAAAGGTATTGGAGTAGTCTTGCAATTATCTAATGGAAAAGAGCAATGGTTTTTTGAAGATGAAATTGATCTACTCGACGAAAATGGAAATGTAATTAAAAAAAATAATTTTAAAAAAGAGAATAGTAATTTTATATTTGATTTTTTAAGCGGATTAAATTATGAAAATAAAAATGATGTAAGAGAGTTACTTAATCCAATTAATTTTTTTATCTGGCTGGTTGTATCGTTTAAAGACATTTTTTAATTGGTTAAAAAATTTTCTAAAATAAAAATAATCTAACAATTTATTTAAATATAAAATTTCAGTAATTAAAATTTTAAATGGTACAAAATATTATCGACGTAAGAAATTTATCTAAGTCATTTGATATCTCTTCCAAAGAACCAGGCTTAAAAGGAACAATTAAACATTTTTTTAGAAGACAAACAAAAAGTTTAAAAGTTATAAAAGATATAAGTTTTGAAATTAAAGAGGGGGAAATAGTAGGTTTTCTAGGTGCTAATGGAGCTGGGAAAACAACAATATTAAAAATGCTTTGTGGCTTAATTTATCCAAGTGAAGGTTCGATATTGGTTTCAGGATACTTACCTTTCAGGAGAAAAGAAAATTTCCTAAAGAAAATTACCTTGATAATGGGACAAAAGCAACAACTTATTTGGGATCTTCCGCCGATTGAATCATTCTATTTAAATGCATCAATATATGACTTAGATAAGTTCGAAGCTAAAAAGAGAATAAAAAAACTATCGGAAATGCTTGAAATTGATGAAGAGCTTTTTATACCTGTTAGAAAACTTTCACTAGGACAGCGTATGAAATCAGAATTACTAGCGGCTTTAATACATGAACCAAATATTCTATTTTTAGACGAGCCGACACTTGGATTAGATATTAATGCACAGAGAAATTTAAGAAAATTCCTTCAAATATATAATAAGGAAACTAATGCAACAATATGCCTAACCAGTCATTACATGAAAGATATCACATCGCTATGCAAGAGAGTTATATGTGTGCACGAAGGGGCGATATCATACGATGGAAAACTTGATCTATTATTAAAAAAACTTTCTCCTGTTAAAGAAATATTAATAGTTTGTCGCTCTGAAGAGGATTCAATCAAATTACAAAATTATGGTTTTACTGTTAAAAATAAAACAAAGAATGAAATCACTATAGAAATTGAAAACAATTCTATTACCTCTTCATTAAAAACTATCCTAAATAATTTTGATATTGAAGACCTTTTTATAAATGAACCACCCATAGATGAAGTTATTGGGAAGGTATTAATCAAAAAAGATTATGATATCTAATTTGATTAACCGTAAAATATTCACCTTATTAAAAGTCCAATATTCAAACATGTTGGAATATAGAGTAGAAATTGCATTATGGGCAATTTCAGGGATTATTCCTTTTTTCATGTTAAACATTTGGACAAATAATAATCTAAATGAATCCATAAACATCAGTGATGTATTGCTTTCTAGGTATTTCTTATGTGCTTTTTTTGTAAGACAGTTTTCTGTAGTTTGGGTTGTATTTAGTTTTGAAGAGGATTCTCTTATGGGAAAAATATCTCCGTATTTAATCCAACCTTTAAATCCATTTTTCAGATATTTTGCACAACATCTTGCTGAACAAATAACAAGATTTCCTTTCGCACTAATAATAGCATTTGTCTTTTTTATTTTTAATCCAGAAAGTATATGGATACCAAATTTAGGTATTTTAATTTTATCGATACTATCTACTTTCTTATCCTTCTTGATTCAATTTTTAATTCAGTCAATACTTGCATGTCTATGTTTCTGGACAGAGAGAGCATCATCAATAGAAAGATTGTTATTTATTCCAACTTTATTTCTCTCAGGTCTTTTAGCACCAGTAGTTTCATTTCCCGCATATGTTAAATCTTGGATTTATTTGACTCCTTTTCCATATCTAATTGATTTCCCTGCGAACCTACTTTCAGGTAATGAAACAAATATTAGTAGAGGATTAAGTATGCAAATTCTATGGATTTTTTTACTTTTCCCATTATTTAAGAAAATCTGGTCTGAAGGAACGAAAAAATATACGGCAATGGGATCATGAATTTAAGAAAATATCTAAAAGTTTATAAAAAATTCTTACATACTTCTTTAGCCTCTGAATTGGAGTATAAAACAAATATAATAGTTGATTTAATTACTGCAATTTTAAGTTTAGTAGGGAGTATTTTTCTGTTATCTATTTTCTTTCAAAATAATGGATATATTGGGGGATGGAAATTTGAGCAGGCACTAATAATCCAAGCTATTTATACAATTTTGAATGGAATAACAAATACATGGTTCAATCCAAACCTTACAGAAATAGTTAAACATATTAGAGAAGGAACATTAGACTTTGTACTTTTAAAACCTATTGATAGTCAATTTTTTATTTCATCAAAAAAAATAAATCCATCTGGATTTTTAGAAATAATGCTTGGAATTTTATTGTTATTCTTCTGTATAAGAATAAATCAAATCAATTTAAATTTAAGTTTTCTAACCCTATCCTTGATTACGATAAGCTGCTCAATTTGTATATTATATAGCTTATGGTTTTTTATCTCAACTACTACTATTTGGTTTGTTAAGACTTGGAATGCAATAGAAGTATTAAGATCATTCCTTTATATTGGAAGATTTCCTCTAAATTCATTTTCATTTTCTTTAAGAATATTTTTTAGTGTTTTCATTCCTATTGCTTTTATAACTACTATTCCTTCTGAAGTATTTCTAGGACTTTCTGTATTATGGAAAATATTGCTTGAAGTTATGGTTGCGACGGTATTTCTTATAACTTCAAGAAAGTTCTGGTTATTTGCATTAAAATTCTATTCATCGGCATCTAGTTAAGTATTATTTAATAACCTCACTGCAAAATTCCCAAATTTGTTGTTTACTTTTCAGATTAGAAAGCCTAGATAATTTTTTAAAATGAGGTTTAGATTTTTCTACAGATAAAAGCCTACAGCTGTATTCAATTTTATGATTTCTAGATATGATTCCTAATTTGAGTGCAACATCACAAAGGATAATTATTAAAATAAGAAAAAAAAATATACCGAAAAATTGTAAGATTGATTTTGAATAATTTTCTTTTTCAGTTTTTAATTCAAACTTCATTACTTAACTATATGCTGAGGGCACTTAATTGCAGCAATAGCAACAGCCGTAACTTTAAAATTTTCAGACTTTTCAATAACTTTTTTAACCTCTAATGGCCCAAATTTATTACTTGCATCACTATAGGAAAGAAGTAAAGATTTATAGTTATCATGGCCTAGATTTCTATACTCACAGAAATTATCTCCAACATAATTCAGAAGAGTTAGTAAGGTTAATTCAATCATTAAAGATTTTTACTAGCGAAGTTCTTACGAATGATACTGTGCAGGACATTTTTAACAAGTAAAATTGCCAAAAACATTTGAAATTATGAAATTAGATTTTCATTGATAAACTTTAAAGTTTCAAAATTATCTCAGAATTTATTAATTCACATAAAAAATCATTAAGGCGCTATCTGTAGTGTATTGGCATTGTGTATTTTGCGCTATAGATAGGGGGTTGCATTTTTTAAGAATTTGGTTTAAAAATAAGGTTCCCCATCACCCGGCCACACTTATGTGAGGCCTTTTTTTTTCTTTTTTTTAAAATAAAGGTTTCTCTAAAAATATTTCTTGATAAAAAGAGTTATTCATTAATCACTTTGTTAATGAATAATAATAAGAATAAATTTATCTTCTTAACTAATAAACCTGCTTTGGACCTTTTAACCATGATTTTATTGAAATGTTCAATTAATTTATAAAAAACTTTTTATGGACTTAATCAATAAGCTAATACCAACCAAAATACAAACTGTTATGAAAGTTTTCTTAATAAGATTATTCCCATTTAATTTTGATAAGTGTGCTCCGAAATATCCTCCTGTAAAGGAACCAATGATTAACAGAATCAATATATTTGAAGGAACCGATCCAATTCTTGCCAAAAAAACTGCGCCAATAAAATTCCAAAAAATACCAACAGTAAAGAATGTCATACTTATAGCTCGAAGAAAATCCATTTCAAAAGTTTTTATTAAAAGTATTGTTACCAGCAATCCAGTTCCTGAAGAAATAGAACCATTTAATATACCTATAAGAAAAATAAAAATTAAAAATTTAATTCGATGAAAAAAATCAAGCTTTTTATTACCAGATGATAAACCTAAATCTGGTTTAAGGAATGAGTAAAAAG
>JAOIPS010000013.1 GCA_028141225.1 Prochlorococcus sp. AH-736-L23 | reverse complement strand
GAATAATAATCAAAATACTCAAATAAAAGAAAAAAAAGGCTTAGCTGGTTTTCTTAAAGGCAAGAAATTTACTTACACTTTGCCAGGCAAAAAACAAATAAATATTTTTGGATCAATAGTAATAGGCTTAAATATCATTTTAGTATTGCTAGTCATCCTGTATTTAAAGAATCAAGAATTCCATGACTTTGTATTTAATGTTGGACGTTAGCTATATTTTTAGATCGAAATATTTTATTAGATGATATATTTAAATTTTAGAATATCTTATGAAAGTACTTAATTTAGTTTCTCAAGTATTTTTTTTGTTGATAACTGTTCTATTTTTGATATATTTTCTAACAGGTTATGACTCTGCTTTTGAGGCAGATCAAAATTGTCAATCATATCTTTCAAGTTACGATAACCCATCTGGAAATTATGGTTGTGACCATGATATTGAGACTCATCAGTGGATACTTTACGAGTCAAATGAAAGTAAAGAACCAGCAAAAATTATTAAGAAATTTAGGTACAAGTTTTTATAAATCAATTTTCTTATAAAAAAACTTTGCAGATATAAATGTAATAACAGCTGTAATTGTGAAAGTAAGATATTGATATATGCTTCCTTCTAAGTAGATTTTATTTTTATATAGAGGAAAATCGACTAAAGATCCTATAGTACCCCAAATAATTACCCAAACAGATATGTATAAGAATACTTTTATTGGATTAGATTTTTTTGCTTCCATTTTTAATTAATACCAAAAATTGAAGAAGTGACAGGTCTGCCGCTAAAAACTAACTCGGTTAATATGAGCATTAAGAATCCGATCATTGCTGCTCTACCATTTACAAGTTCAGCACTGCTATTAAATCCAAAAACATTCTTTACTTCATCTCCCTGATTGTCTACCCATTTTGAGTATTCATTATCAGTTGATGATATGTCAGTAAAATCATCATTTTGATTTTCTATTGGAGAGCCGTTTTCTTGCATAGAGTTTTATTGTCCATTCTAGTAATTTTAAAACTAGTTTATTATTAAATTAAAGTCGAAATTATAAAAAAAATTAAGACAAAAATTATTATCCATAATAATTGTAATCTCAAAATTAACTGACAAATTAATTTAATTTTCTCTCCAGTGCAATTATCTCCATTCTCATTGATCTTTGGCTTTTTAATAATCTCATTTTTATATTTACTTTTTCCACCCAATGTTATTCCAGAAATATAAGCAAATATAGCTTCTGAAATCCCGGCATTAGGCGAATCATATTTTTTACCATCAAGATAGCTTTTTTTTATGATTGATCCATACTCATTAATTTTGGGACTAACTAAAGGTAATGTAATCAAAACTAATCTTGAGGGAACAAACGTAAAAATATCTTCGATTTTTGCACTGAAAAAACCTAAATATCTAAAATAATCATATTTGTAACCTATCATTGAATCTAAAGTACTTATGGCTTTATAACAAAAACCAAGTGATAAAGGCCCTGGTAGAAAAATTGAAAATTTCATAAAAAAAATTCCCATAAAGATCCAAAATAATGGCCCAAATATTCCATCAACAGAATTCTCGGTAAGACTCTCTGTACTTGATCTCAAAAGATGTTCTAAAGAAGATGAACTTACATCCCTACTTACTATCCTTTGTACCTTCTTTTTTATTATTCTTTTATTTTGGTCATTAATTTCTTCGCGTTCTATTAGCTCTGCAATCTCTATAACACTTGTAATAAGTCCCTTAGTCGCAATACAACTTGAAAGTCCAAAAAAAATTATCAATCCACCAAAAAAATTATTTCTTGATTGCACATAACTTAGTTCTATCAATTTACCTAAACCAAAACTCATTCCAATGGTGGATATGGCTACGATTAAACCTCCCCAAAACAATATATTTTCATTTTTTCCAAAATTATTTATGAGGTAATCAGATATTTTTTTTATGTAAAAGCCAATGACTTGAACAGGGTGGATTAGGAATCTTGGATCGCCGATTAATAAATCAAAACCAATAGATCCAAGGAATATTAAAAATAAATTTATTTCAGCCAACTGAACATCGAGCGCAGACCTTTACCTACTTTCTCAATTTCATGTTTTGAGTTCTCTTCTCTTAATTTTGTCATTAAGGGTTTGTTTTTATCGCATTCTTCCACAAAATTCTTAGCGAAAGTTCCATCTTGAATATCCTTTAGAATTTTTTGCATTTCTTTCTTTGTATCACTATTAATAAGTCTTTTACCACTTACATAATCTCCATATTCTGCAGTATTTGAAATGGAATCTCTCATTTGAGATAGGCCTCCCTTCACCATTAAATCAACAATAAGTTTAACTTCATGTAAGCATTCGAAGTAGGCAAGTTCGGGCTGATAGCCTGCCTCTACAAGAGTTTCGAAGCCTGATTTGACGAGTTCTGATAATCCTCCGCACAAAACCGCTTGTTCTCCAAATAAATCAGTTTCTGTTTCTTCTTTGAAATTTGTTTCAAGAATCCCAGCTCTCGTTCCGCCAATCCCTTTAGCGTAAGCCATTGCTAATGATCTTGCATTTCCGGAAGAGTCCTGCTCTACTGCAAACAATGCTGGGACTCCTTGACCATTCTGATATTCCCAACGAACAGTGTGTCCAGGTCCTTTTGGGGCAATCATTACAACATCTACAAAACCAGGAGGTTTGATAAGTCCGAATCTTATATTGAAGCCATGAGCAAAACTTAATATCTTTCCTTTTTTTAAGTTTGGTTCTATTTCTTTAAGGTAAACATCTTTCTGAAACTCATCTGGGAGAAGAATCATAATCCAGTCTGCTTTTTCGCAAGCTTCAGAAACGCTAAATACTTGTAGACCATCGCTAATAGCTTTGCTTTCAGACTTACTTCCTTTATATAATCCAACAATTACGTCCATACCGCTATCTTTAAGGTTTAGGGCATGTGCATGACCTTGTGAACCATATCCAATAATCGCTATTGTTTTATTATTTAAAAGACTTAGATCTGCATCTGTGTCGTAAAAGAGTTGGGTCATTAGTTGTAGCTTCTTTGCAATTGATAATTAATATTTTAGACATTAAAGGCGTAAATAAACCAAAAAATTATTAATTTAAAAATTAAAATTAAAATATTTATTTAGAAAATTTAAGACTGATTTGCTTCGCTTGGATGTGTGATAACTCTATCGATTAAGCCATAGTTTTTTGCTTCTTCCGCACTTAGAAAATAATCTCTATCAGTATCCTTTTCAATTTTCTCAAATGATTGGCCTGTCATATCTGCCATAGACATATTTAACATATCTTTAATTCTTAATATCTCCTTAGCTTCTATTTCAATATCACTGGCTTGGCGTTGAGATGTCCCTCCTAAGGGTTGATGAATCATTATTCTGCTGTGAGGCAAAGCAACTCTTTTACCTTTTGTACCAGCGGCTAATAGGAAGGCTCCCATTGAGGCTGCGAGGCCTACGCATATTGTTACTACATCACTTTTTACGTATTTAATAGTGTCATAAATTGCCAAGCCAGCAGTTACTGATCCTCCTGGACTATTTATATACAGATAGATAGGTTTAGAGTTGTCATCAGAATCTAGATAAAGCATTTGTGCAACAAGGCTATTAGCAATACCATCATTCACTTCTTGCCCAAGAAAAAGAATTCTTTCAACCCCTAGTCTTGTATATATATCGACCCATCTTTCGTATTGACTTCCTGGAAGTCTGTAAGGCACGCTTGGAGTTCCTATTGGCATGATTTTAAATAGTTTTGTGAGTGTTAAATTTTATTTGGGAGATCTTTTTGACTTGTGAGTATTCTATCGATAACTCCATAATCTAGTGCTTCTTGGGGGTTGAGATAACTCATCCTGTCAGAGTCTTTTGAGAGTTCTTCGATTGTCTTTCCAGTATTACGAGATAAAATCTCCAGCATTGATTTTTTATTTTTCAAAACTTCCTCAGCTCTTATTTGAATATCGGTTGCTTGGCCTCTTGCCCCGCTTATAGGTTGATGCAAAACAATTGAAGCATGTGGAAGAGCGGCTCTTTGTCCCTTGGTGCCAGATGAAAGAATAACTGCAGCAGTACCCATTGCTTGTCCGATACATATTGTGTGTACTGGAGGCTTAATGTAGCTTATGGTATCGCAAATAGCGAAAGCTTCCGTTTCAAAACCTACTGCGTCACCAGTGTACCAACTTGTCCCAGTTGAATTGATATAGAAATAGATTGGTTTTTCTGGATCCTCAAACTCTAGATAAAGAAGTTGAGCAATGATTAGCTCAGTAACATCCATTCCTAGTTGTCTTTTCGCATCATCATCTGAAAATAATGGTAAACCAAGATAAACAATTCGCTCTTTCAGTAAAAGAGAGGGGAGATCTGGGGGCGGGGTCCTCATGACGGTGTTTTCGCCGTAATAAGGAGCAGATACAGTCATTTGTATCACAAAATTAAGATTGAACTGATTCTAGCTAGATTTAGCCCTGTGTCGCTGGTGATTTAAAAGATTTGTTTGACTCAGGATTATTTATTAGTTTTCCAAAGACCATTCTTCCTGTGGGAGTTTGTAATGCTCCTGTGATGACAATATCTAATCTGCTTCCCACAAAATTCTTTGCCTCATCAATAACAACCATTGTGCCGTCATCTAAATATCCAATACCTTGCATTTTTTCTTTGCCTTCTCTCACAATTTTTATATTAAGTGACTCTCCTGGTTGTACTTCTGGCCTTAAAGCAATAACCAAATCACTCAAATTCATAACTTTTAATTCTTTAACTTCAGCGATCTGAGAAAGATTATAATCAGCCGTAATTAAAGTTCCTGTCATATCTTCAGTAATTTTAAGGAGTTTTTCATCTACCCCATTACCTTCATACTTTGTTGGGTTTATCACAAGTCTTCTCCCATATAAATCTCTTAATTCTTTTAATAACTTGAGACCTCTTCTGCCTTTCGACCTTTTTTCATTACTGCTTGAGTCAGCTAAAGTTTGTAATTCATCAATTACACTTTGAGCAACAATTAATTGTCCTTCCAATAAGCCACAACTTAATAGGCCATTGATTCTTCCATCAATAATTACACTTGTATCGAGAATTTTTGGACTTGCAGCGGGAAGGATTCCTTCATTGACTAGATATGCATCAGTGTTATTTGGATTAAATAATCTCAATAATGTCCTTCCATGGGTATCTGCCAACTTATAACCAAGCACTCCAAAGAAAATGTTGCTTAATATGGCTGCTAAAGGTTTCGCGAAAAAAACTTCTCTAGGGAAGGGAATTAATAGTATTGGAGCAAGTAGGAGATTCGCAACAAGTAATCCTAAAATTAATCCAACGGACCTACTTATTAGTAAGTCCGTGGGCATTGTTCTTATTTGATTAAGAAAAGTCTTTCTTAGTTGAAGAAATACAAAACCAGCTGCTAATCCTACAAAAAAACCAATTATTGATAAAACAATTCTAAAACCTTCCACATTAGATACCTGTTTGAGGATGTCTACTGGCAATAGATCAACACCAAGCCATCCTGAAGCAGCCCCAGACAATACAAATAAAATTAATACTAAGATATCTGTCATATCTATAATCTACTAGGATTTATTAATTGAGTAAATAAGGATTTTATTTTTTTCAATCCTTAAAATTTTTTTGGAGCTTAAAAATGAATTTAGATTATGAATAAGTTTCCAAGAAGTGCTTATGTGCACATTCCTTTTTGCCACAGAAGATGTTTTTATTGTGATTTTGCAGTTATTCCATTAGGAAACAATGTTGAAACATTAAAAGGTTATGGAAGCAAAACTGTTAAAGAGTATTTGCAATTTTTACATAAAGAAATATTGTCAATTAAGCATAAATCACCTCTGTCGACGATTTATGTAGGAGGTGGTACACCATCAATTTTAGATCCAACCCAAGTCAAAGAATTAATTGATCTTTTTAAAGAAAATTATGGAATTGACTATGGTGCTGAAATCACTATGGAGGTTGATCCAGCTAGTTTTACTCAAGATGATCTCTTTGGATTCATAAATGCTGGGATAAATAGATTTAGTCTCGGAGTACAAAGTTTTAATAATCAGATACTTCAAAAGTCTGGAAGGCGTCATTTGAGAGAAGATGCAGAAAAATCTTGTATATGGTTGAAGAGAGAATATGACTCTGGGTCAATAAAAAGCTGGAGTTTAGATTTAATTCAAAACTTGCCACTTAGTGGATTTGAAGAATGGCAAGATGACTTAAAAAAAGCAATAACATTTTCACCACCGCATCTATCTATTTACGATTTAAATATTGAAAATGGTACTGTTTTTAAAAAATTACTTAATTTAGGAAAATTAAAACTACCTAGTGATGAAGAAGCTTTTAGAAATAGTGAATCAACCCATTTAATTTTAAAAAACTCAGGGTATTCAAGATATGAAATCTCAAACTATTGCCTTCCGCGACATCAATCGAGACATAACAGAGTTTATTGGAGTGGTTTAGGTTGGTGGAGTTTTGGTCAAGGTTCCACTAGTTCACCTTGGGGGGAAAAGTTAACTAGACCAAGAGTTAGTAAAGATTATAAAGAATGGGTAATTAGACAAAATAAATATAATTTAGATTCATCCCTAATTAATAAGGAGTTTGTCTATAAAGAACTTGATGAAAAAATAATGTTGGGATTAAGACTCAAAGAGGGTGTAGATATCAAAAAATTGTTTCAAGAACAAAACTGGGAAAACAAAAAATTTGAAAGCAACTTCAGTAAGTTACTTGAAAAATGGGAAAGATTTCTTGAAAGTGGATTATTAGTAAGAAAGGGGAATAGATTCTTTTTAAGTGAGCCTAGTGGTATGGAACTAAGCAATCAAGTTCTTGTCTCTATGTTTAGGTGGTGGGATGAGATTAATTAAGTCTTTCATAGTCTACCCATTCTTTTAATTTATCCTTAAATAATTTCTTTCCTTGTATTATCGGTTGGCAAAATGGCGGTTGATCATCATTGAGGCCTAGCAAATCTGCAGTAACTCTAACTTGCCCATCGCAATGATTACCTGCACCGATACCTATTATGGGAATTGTTAAAGAATTTTGTATTTCTTTAGCAAGCAAATCAGGAATGTGTTCAAGAACTATTGAAAAACATCCTAATTCTTGAAGTATTGAAGCCTCTTTCTTAATTTTTTCTTGGCTTGCTAAGCTTTCTCCTTGTTTTTTTAATCCAATATTTAGATAGCTTTGTGGTGTAAGACCTATATGCCCCATAACAGGGATTCCCATCCTTATTAGTCTAGAAATAACTTTTTGTATCTCTGGTTCAGCTCCTTCTACTTTTACAGCTTTTGCATAAGTGCTCTGAATGATTTTTCCTGCATACTCAACAGCTTTATCCTCTCCGCATTGGTAAGTCAGAAAAGGCATATCTGAAATGACCAAAGGTTGTTCCTCAATTTTCTTCTTAAATCCTCTTGAAACAGCATTAGTGTGATAAATTATATTTTCTAAAGTTAATGGCAATGTCGATTTGTATCCTAAGCAGACCATTGCTAATGAATCTCCTACTAGTACGAGATCTACATTCGCTTGTTCTGCAATAGATCCTGATATGGAGTCCCATGCTGTTAGTGCAATGATTTTGCGAGATTTTTTTTTATAATTAACTAGGTCTGAAGGTAACATAATGAATTTATGTATCTTTTTTAATCAAGAATTGCTAATATGTTTCTGACTCGGCCTTTCGCGGTTTTAACGCCTAAACCTGGTCAGGACCGGAAGGTAGCAGCCACAAGGGATGCTTGAGGCAGGCGAGATAACCGAGTCACTCTATTTTACCTTTTAACCAATATCTTTTTTATTTTGCCTTAATCTCAAAAACTCAGGAATACTTGCTCCAGATTCTTTATTGTCGGAATAATTATATAGGGGTTGGTTAGATAATCTGTTTTTTATTCTTTGCTGGTTTAATGGTTGGGTTGTTTCAAATCCTGTAGCAATTACAGTTACTTGTATTTCCCCTTCCATTGCCTCATCGACTACTGCACCAACAATAATATTTGCTTCTTGATCAACAACATCATAAATAATTTCAGATGCGGAAGTCATGTCTTCTAAAGTCATGTCTTTGCCACCAGTAATATTTATAACGCACCCTTTGGCTCCATCAATTCTAGCTGCTTCTAATAAAGGACTATTCATTGCTGCCTGTGCTGCCTCTATGGCTCTCGATCTTCCTGAACCTATACCTATTCCGAGGAGAGCAGTGCCAGCTTCAGTCATAACTGATCTTACGTCTGCAAAATCAACATTAACTAATCCCGGGCAAGTAATTATGTCGCTAATGCCTTTAACACCCATTCTTAGAACATCATCAGCATTCCTAAATGCTTCTTGAAGGGGAGCTCCTGCTATAACGTCTTTTAATCGGTCATTTGGAATAACTATAAGAGTATCAACGTTTTCAGCTAGTCTTGCGATCCCCTCCTCTGCTTGACGCATTCTTCTTTTCCCTTCAAAAGAAAATGGTTTGGTTACTATACCTACTGTTAGAGCACCACTTTGTTTGGCAACTTCTGCAACAACAGGAGCAGCACCTGTACCAGTTCCTCCACCCATCCCAGCGGCTATAAAAACTAGATCAGATCCCTCTAAAGCTTGTTGAAGCTCTTCTTTGGATTCTTCGGCTGCTTTTTGCCCAATACTTGGATTGCCACCTGCACCTAAACCTCTAGTAAGGTTTTGTCCAAGTTGAACTCTACTTTCTGCAGAAGATTGTAGTAGGGCTTGTGCATCGGTATTGAGGACTCTAAATGAAACACCTTCTAAATCACTATTTATCATTCTATTGACTGCATTACTGCCACCACCACCAACGCCAATAACTTCTATTTTGGCGTTTTGGCTGGGAAGGATTTCTCTCGATTGATCAAAGTTTGGATTGTTACCGAAGCTCATCTCTTAATAAAAATCTATTACTAGTATTGGGTGCATTATGAACTTACTGCGCTCATATGTAGGAATTTGTTGAGGAAAATCCTAAAAATATTTATTTATTAAATATTTTGTTTTGAATGCAAAACCCATATAAACACTACAATAATTAAAAAAAATTACTCAAAATCCCTTTTCAAATATTAGGGTTTGAACACTTTTATTTTTGGTTTGTCTGGATTAGTAAGATCAATATTATCTATTTTTTTTGAAAATCTATTTTTCTTAAGTTCATTTTTAAGATTATTGATTGTTTGTAATTGATAGTTGATTAATTTTGGCTTAAATCCTAAGAATATTGTTTTTAAATCTTTTTCCTCAACTGTTAGGAACCCATCGGATGAAAAGGTGATTTTAACTATTTCTAATTCATAATTTTCTATAGCGATAAAAATTGCAGATAATATTTTTTTAAATTTTTCTTTCCATCCAAAAACTTGTATGGTTAATTTGTTCAAATTTTTTTCATCCACATTTTGTTTATTTATAAAAATTCCATCTTTATCAATGAAGCCTAATATTTTTTCTTCGTTTAATATTCTCTCACCGTAAGCTACTGGAATTCTTGAATTAATATGAATTTTCAAACCAAAAGGAAATAATTCTCTGTTTACCGAAACATTATTGAGAGATAAATTTTGTTTTAACTCTTTTTCTAACAAATTAGTTTCAACAAAAATTAATCGGATCGGAAAATTAATAGATGAATTTTTTACCACATCATTCTGCAAAAATAATTCACTACCAGAAATCCTGATGTCCTGGAGTTCAACTTTTTTTAGAGTTTTTATGCTTAATAAGCTTGTTAAGAATGAAAATGAAAGTAGAAAAAAAAAGCTTCTATTTTTGATTCCTTTTTGGTTTTTCACAAATCACATCGAGCTTTTTCCATTAGTTGATCCATCCATTCTCTCGCTTGCTCTGCATCTGAAAATGGTACATCCATTTCTTTTCCATCTCCTACTAATCTCAACCTGCACTTGCCTTGAGATTCACTTGTTAGAGGAGCTTCTCCTGAGGTTAGTGCCATTAATTCAACTAATTCTAGTTTCTTAATTGTAAAACAATCTTTTTCTTCAAATTTACCAGCCTCAAATGCGCTCCACTTTAACTCCCCATCTTTTAAGGACGCTGCACCTGAACTATCTAACTTGCAAAGTTCAGAATCACTCGCCCAACTTCTAAAAAGATTTTGCCTTCTTCTTTCTAACCATCCAAGTGCAGTTAATAAAATGAAGATTAAAAGTAATGGTAACCAAAGTAGTCCATGCAACATTTGATTTAAATTACAAATCTAAAGATATATCTACCAGTTTAGCCACAAGTTGTTCAATTTTTAAACCTGAAGCTTCCCAAAGCATTGGAAACATACTGTTTTTTGTAAAACCAGGAATTGTATTTATTTCATTTAGCAAAATTTTATTTGAAGATTTTTCTAAAAAGAAATCTACTCTTGCGAAACCGAAAATATTTAGTGCTCTACAACTTTTGATGGCAATGTCTTTAATTTCTTTTGTGATTTTAGAATCTATTTCGGCTGGGATAATTATCTTATTATCTGAGTTGTATTTTGAATCGTAATCGTACCAATCACTTTCGTAATTTACCTCGCCTATCTCAGAGGTTAAGAGTTTTGAATTACCAATTATTCCGCATTCAATCTCCCTTACCTCTAAACCCTCCTCTATTAAGATTCTTGGATCTATTTCCCGAGCCTTTTCTAATGCTTGTAATATTTCTGATTCATTTTTGACTTTGGAGATGCCAAGAGATGATCCAGAGTTTGATGGTTTAACAAAAACAGGAAATTTTAATTTTTTTAAAATCTCATTAATTATTTTATTTTTTACTTGATTATCGTTGAAATCTTCATTTTGAAAAACTAGATAATTTACTTGTGGAAGTTTAAGATTTGAGAAAATTGTTTTCATCAATATTTTATCCATTCCTAGGGCAGAGCCAATAATTCCACATCCGACTAAAGGTTTCTTTGTAAATCTAAGTAAGCCATGAATTGATCCGTCTTCACCATTAAATCCATGTAAAAGAGGAAACCAAATGTCGACATTTTGAAATTCAATTCCGTCAAGGAAGTTAATTTTTTCTTGATTAAAAATTTCTTGTTTTTTTGTTTTATCGTTTTCAATTTCACCAATTAGGATTTTTTCTGAAATATCACTATCAAGCCAATCTCCATATTTGTTTATGTAAAAAGCTTTAACTATGTAGAGTTCTTTATTTGTTTGTGTATTAAATGCTTGAAAAACAGTTTTTGCAGAGGATATCGATACTTCATGTTCATTGGAATGCCCACCAAATATTAACCCAATACATTTTTTCTTTCCCCCGATCATTTAAAAAAAATTTATAAAGAAAGTTCTCCTGTTAATGAAAAAGGTCTTGCTTCATTTATTCTGACATTTATCTCATCTCCCAACGAAAAATTAAAGTTAATATTTTTGGGAATCTCTACGAAAGTTAATCTATTTGTTCTAGTTCTACCCATGATTTGAGAGGAATTTTTTGGATTTAAACCCTCAATTAAAACGCTTTCGACATTATTGATATATCTTTGATTTCTTCGCCTAGCGGTTTTCTCGACCAAGTCATTAATTTCCTGTAATCTAGCTTTTTTTACCTCTTCCGAAAGTTGATTCGTCCAAACTGCTGCAGGCGTATTTGGTCTTGGAGAGTATGCTGCTGTATTCACCTGATCAAAGCCAATATCTGATATTAGCTTTAATGTATCTTGATATTGTTGTTCGGTTTCTCCTGGGAAAGCAACTATCGCGTCAGCTGTGATTGATGCATCTGGCATTAATGACCTTATGTTCTCGATAATATTTTTATACTTTTTAATGGAATATCCTCTGGACATTTGCTTTAAAATTTCATCATTTCCACTTTGGAAGGGGATATGAAAATGTTCACAGACTTTATCAAGTTCATAACAAGCTTGAATCAATCTTTTTGAAAAATATCTTGGATGACTAGTAGCAAATCTTATTCTGCGAATTCCTTTAACATCATGAATATAATACAAAAGATCAGTTAGGGTATTTTCTTTTCTCCCCTCTTTTGTAGTTCCTGGGAGGTCTCTACCATAAGCATCAATGTTCTGCCCCAAAAGAGTAATTTCTTTAAAATTATCATCAGCTAATTTTTGGATCTCACTTTTTATCGCATTTGGATATCTTGATTGCTCTTTTCCTCTGACAGAAGGGACTACACAATATGAACATCTTTCATTACATCCATAAATGATATTAACCCAGCCACAAATAGAGCTTTCTCTTCTGGCACTTGTTATATCTTCAGAAATGAAGGTTTCTTCTGTAGCAGCAACTTGATGGCCTAAATCAACTTTCCCCAGAAGATTCTCAAGATTATTTACGTGTTGAGGCCCCATAACCAGATCAAGTTCTGGGACTCTTCTTAGTAAGGATTCTCCCTCTTGCTGAGCAAGACAACCTGCAACAACAAGTTTTAAGCTAGGTGTTTTGTGCTTTCTTTTTGCTTGTCTTCCTAGAAAGCTATAAACCTTTTGCTCTGCATTATCTCTGATTGTGCATGTATTGTACAAGACCAAATCGGCATTTAATTCATTATCTGCTCTGATGTATCCCATTTTCTCTAATGTCCCAGCCATTCTCTCAGAATCAGCCTTGTTCATTTGGCATCCAAATGTGGTTATCCAATAACTGCCATTAGTTGAATTGTTTTGAGTTTTTTTTTCGTCTGATTTTGTTTTTGTTAGCACTTTGCCAGGAATTTTTTATGATTCTTTAATTCAAAATTACAAGTTAAATAATTTTGCTGCAATATTTTTGAGGGCGAGCGAGGGGATTCGAACCCCCGAATAGCGGCGCCACAAGCCGCTGCCTTAACCACTTGGCGACGCCCGCCTCACATTTATAAATTTAACAACTCAAGGGTGATTTTTCATAGTTATTTTTATCTTTTAGCGAAATTTGAATTATTTTCTAATTCAGTAAAGTTTTCTTATGATTTAAAATAAAAGAAAATTTAAAAATTTGAGTAATTCCGGCACAGCTGAGGTTCTTATTCCCAGAAGCCTTTGTTTAATTGAAGATATAGATAACCTCATAATCGATGTAGAGGATTTATGTTCAGTTTCCATTAGTTGGGAGTATGGATTTGTCTCTGAGTTAAAGCCTTTAAAAAATAAAATTACAAAACCAAAAAATATTTTATTCCCAAGATTTGTTGAAACGCATTCGCATTTTGATAAATCTTTTACATGGGCAGACTTTCCTAATCTGGAATCAAATTATGGAGGAGCATTATCAGTAAATCTTGAAGAACATAAAACTAGAACCACAGATAAGGTTCTTGAAAGAGTTGAGAAATCATTAAAACTTGCCATACAAAATGGATACCGAGCAATTAGAAGTCACATTGATACATACAAAGGTCAATCTATTGATATTTGGATTGAACTTTTTAAATTACAAAAAAAATTTTCATCTGAGTTAACTTTACAATACGTTGCTCTAGCCCCATTGGAATTCTGGGATACAACTGATGGAGAAGATTTGGCAAAAATATTTTCCTCTAATGGAGGCATTTTAGGAGGTGTTATTGTACCCCCTTTCAATAAAAAAAATACAAGCAAATTTCTAGCAAAGATGCTTTTTCTTGCGAGTAAATATAAATTAGAAATTGATTTGCATATAGATGAATCAATTATTGAACCTGGAGCGGGAATAAAAGTTTTATTAGAAACAATCGAAAATTTAAAAATTAATAGTATTCCGATCACTTGTAGTCATTTGAGTAGTCTTATTTCTTTAAGTAATAGAGAGATTTTAAATTTAGGAGAAAAAATGGCTGAGAAAAATATCAAGGTTATTGCCTTGCCCCTAACAAATTTTTGGTTGCTCAATCGAAGTAATAAAACTACTTCATTGAAAAGACCAGTTGCTCCAATAAAGCAATTACAAAAATCACATGTGGATGTATCTCTTGGTAGTGATAATGTTCAAGACCCTTGGTACCCATTTGGTAATTTTGATCCTTTTTATATGTTGTCTTGCTCCATACCTATGCTTCAACTAAATCCCTGGGAGAGAATGGCTTTATCTTCTATTTTTTTAGCTCCAAGCAGATTATTAAATTTAAAATGGGATGGTTTAATTAAAGTGGGTTGCCCTGCCGACTTTGTAATTTTAGAAGCAGAAAGATGGGCAGATGTTTTTTCTACAAATTTAAAGAGAAAAGTATATGTTAAAGGCGATTTATATTGCTAATCGACTAACTTATACTTAAAACTCAAGAAATTTTATTAATGACATCTAATACTCTAAAAATTTTAAACAAATTTAGGGAAGTCAAAAACTTAGAGATTATTGAAAGCCAATCCGATGTAAAAAGACTTTCAAAAGATTTCTATAACTACTCTCCACTCCTTACTGAAAAATTAGACGAATGTATTGCTGATTTTGTGGTAAGACCTAGTGATCACAAAGCGGTAAAGGAAGTAGCAGAAATTTGTTGGGAATTTTCTATCCCAATTACTTTAAGGGGTTCAGGTACAGGTAATTATGGACAAGCTGTCCCATTGTTTAAAGGAGTTGTAATGCAGATGAGTCACTTTAATAAGTTAGAAGAATTTGATCCAGATACAGGTTTTGTAAAAGTACAGTCTGGCTGTGTTATGGGAGATTTGAATAAACAATTAGAGAAATATGGAAGAGAACTGAGGTTGCTTCCTAGTACTTGGAAAACTGCAACAATTGGGGGTTTTATTGCAGGTGGATCAGGAGGTATTGGGTCTATTAGGTGGGGATTTTTAAGAGATCCAGGAAATCTTATTGGTTTAGAAGCAGTAACGATGAATGAAAAACCTAAATTATTAAAATTTGATGCTGAAGAATCCGAACCTCTAAATCATGCTTATGGGACTAATGGAATAATTACTTCTTTATTACTAGCTACTGATATCAAACGTAAGTGGTATTCAATAGTTATCGACTGTCTTGAATTTGAAAAAACAATAGAAATATTGAAAACTCTTACTAGCGCAGCAATTGATCTGAAATTAGGAGCAATTCTTGAAGAAGAAATTGTAGATCAAATGCCAAAATGGTTTCAAAGTAAATCTAGAAGTCACAAGATATTAATTCAATCTACTCTTGGAGGAATAAAAACCATTGAGCTAATTTGTAAAAAATTTAAAGTCGAAACTACTCTACTTGGGGAAGAAGAAAACCTCGTTAATGGAATTTCTGAAGTCGTATGGAATCATACAACTCTTCATATGAGGTCTAGGGATAAAAATTGGACGTATTTACAGATGCTTTTGCCGCTTCATAATGAACTAGAATTAATCAATTTTTTGCGAAAAAAATGGGGTAAAAAAGTTCTTTGGCATTTAGAGGCAGTTTCTCAACAAGGATCACCTCGATTAGCGGCTTTGCCTGTATTAAAGTGGAATGGGGCAGAAGAACTAAATGAAATAATGGAAGATTGCAAGAAACTTGGGGCGTTTATTTTTAATCCTCATGTTTTAACAGTTGAAGGCGGAGGTCTCGGAGTGGTGGATGCAGATCAAGTAAAAGCGAAATTAAGATTTGATCCTAAAGGGCTATTAAATCCAGGAAAATTGGAAGGTTGGGAAGTAAAAGAACAATTTAAAATTTAACAGTTCTGTTTATGCGCAAATTTAATAAATTCAGCAACTAAAAAAATAGAACCTGTTAGAACAGGATGATTAGGTGGCCATTTCCCCAGGGAAAATAAATACTCAATGGCAAGTTCAAATGTTTTAAATTCAATTGTTTTTTGAGGGTCAATTTCTTTAATCTGAGAGAGATCGTTTAATTGCCAACTAGGTTGGTTTGGAACTGGCACAAGTAATAAGTGATCTTTTTTGTGTAGAAGTGTTTTTAATATTGCATAAATATCTTTTTGTCTTTGTACACCTAAAATCCAATAAATTCCTTTATCTTCATTCTCCCAATTTCTTCGCTCATGAGAAAGTGCTTTTGCAGCAGGATAATTATGCGCACAATCTACAAGAATTTCTTTGTTCAAATAATTTATTATTTCAAGCCTTCCGCTCCAAGATGTCTTTTTAAGACCTTCAGATATGTGTTTTTTTTTAATATTAAATCCCAAATTATTCAGCGCTTCAATTGCTCCAACAGCTACTGAAGCATTTTGCTTTTGGAAAATCCCTTTTAAGCCAAGCTCATAGCTGTTCGAAATTGAATCTTTCCAGATAATTTTTGCTCCAACCTCTTTAACTTTTTTGGTTATTAAATTTTTAACTTGACTATTTTGTTTACATGAGATGACAATTGAGTTTTTTTCAATAACTGCTAATTTTTCTTTGGCAATTTTTTCAATCGTATCTCCAAGAAATTCTTTATGGTCTAAGCCAATATTCCCAATAGCAATTATTGGTCTAAATTTATGGGCTGTTGTCGCGTCTAATCGTCCCCCTAAGCCAGCTTCAAGAATGAGCAATTCAACTTTCTTAGTGTCAAAAAAATTTAGTGCGCAGCAAATGATTTTTTCAAAAGGAGTTAATTCAAATGTTGAAAAATTTTTTTCTATTAATCTACAGATTTTTTCAAAATCAGTTTTGTTAATGTTTTTTTTATTAACTCTAATCCTCTCGCATACATCCAAAAGATGGGGAGATGTCGTTACACCAAAATTCCTTTTAGCTTCAAAAAGTATACTTTCTAAATAAGCTGCGATTGATCCTTTCCCATTGGTTCCAACAATTTGTATCGCGGGGATATTCTCGCAAGGATTATCAAGTTCTTGAAGAGCTTTTTCCACTCTTGTTAAACCTAACTTGATATTATCCCTTTCATATTTAGGTGATAATAATTCAAAAATTCCTAAATTTGTATTTTTCAAAATTTAAATTGCTATAACTCTTCAAAAATTGAATTTAGTTTATCCAAAAGAATATTAATTTCTCTTCGAGATATAATTAATGGTGGGACAATCCTTACAACGTTTCCTCCTGCAGGAACTACTAGTAATCCTTTATCAAAAGCTTTTAAAGTAATTTCTTTTGCATCAGCATAATCATCATTGATTACAAGACCTTGTATTAAACCTAATCCTCTTCCCCCGGTGATAATATTTGGAAATTTTTTTGACAATTCTTCAAATCCAGCACTTAATTGTTCCCCTCTTAGATAAACATTATTAATAAGATTTCTTCTGTTTATTTCTTCTAATACAGTTAGGGCAGCTTTACAGGCGAAAGGGTTCCCTCCAAAAGTGCTTGCATGATCTCCTGGAGAAAAAATGTTGGCTTTTTCTTTTACTAATAATGCTCCAATTGCATGACCTCCTCCTAATCCTTTAGCAAGAGTAAATCCATCAGGTTCAATTCCTAAATTCTCATAACCCCACATTTTCCCAGTTCGACCTACTCCACTTTGGACCTCATCTAAAATGAGAAGAGATTTATATTTATCACAAATATCTCTAAGGTTTTTAAAAAATATTTTATTCCCAGGAATTACGCCACCTTCTCCTTGTATTGGTTCAACTAAAACGCCGGAAATTTTTTGATCATTATTTTCACACTCCTCAAATATTTTTTTTACCGAATTAAAATTGTTAAATTTAAAAAATTTGAACCCTTGAATCATTGGTTCAAAACCTTTTTGATATTTGGGCTGTCCAGTAGCACTCAAGGCTGCAAGCGTCCTTCCATGAAAGCTTGATTCTGCTGCGAGAATAATTGATTCTTTTCCTTTATTTGTTGTATTACCATATTTTTTAATTAATTTAATTGCTGATTCATTTGCTTCCGCACCACTGTTGCAGAAGAAGACGCTTTTGGCACAACTCATATTCGTTAAAGTTCTGCTTAATTGTTCTTGCTCTTCAATGTTGTAAAGATTGGAAATGTGTTGAATCTTTTTTAATTGACTTGATAACCTTCTTCCTAAAACTCTATCGCTATGGCCAAGACTGCAAGTTGCTATACCAGCTACTGCATCAAGATACTTTTTACCTTTTTTGTCCCATAGCCAACAACCTTTTCCTTGTTTGAAAGATATATCGAATCGACTATATGTATTCATCAAAGTGGGAGCGGTCGGACTTGAACCGACATACCCGAAGGTGCCGCATTTTGAGTGCGGTGCGTCTACCAATTCCACCACGCTCCCAAGGCTTTTGAAAAAATGAACTTTTTTATTATAACAAAAATCAACTTATTGACTATTATTTTGGTCAAGGAAGAGTGATCAAGATAACGTTTGTTAATAGTTAATCTTTTCGATAAAAACATAGATTTATATTTATTTCATTTGCTGACAAGAAAACGCTAAAAAAACAAAAATTAAACATTTATGATACATTTTTGTAATTAAATGCGAGTAAAAATCTTTTTTAAAAGGGAGATAGCTTCATGATTAGTAATATTGTGTTATATTTAATAAAAAAACAAATGTCTAAAACTCAAGCAAAAAAATTATCGTTTAAATTTGTCCCTTATCTTTTTATTGCAGTGACTATATTGACAACATTCGGATTTAATAACGGAACTTGGGCATGAACGGGTTCCAATTTAATGGTTTAAATAAAATTTGGTCTAATCGCTTTTTAGTGATGTTTTTATTATTTTTGGGTTGTATTTCACTAATCAATATTGCTTACGTTTAAATCAACTTTCTAAGCTTTAAAAATATTTTTTAAAATACTACGCTGCTTTAAGTTTTGAAAAATTCTTAGATTTAGGATCAATTTTATATTCATTTTCCTCAAAATTACTTTTGCTGATCTCTCTAGTTATTTTGATACCTAAATTTTTTAGTTTTAATTCAAAATTTTCATATCCTCTATCTAAATGTTCTAGTCCATAGATCTTACTACTACCTTTTGCGATGATTCCTGCAATTATTAATGCGGCTGATGACCTTAAATCTGAGCCAACTAGATTCATCCCATTAATTGTTTTAACACCTTTAATGTGAGCTACGTTTTTGTTTAGTTTTATACGGGCACCCATTTCATTAAGTAAATAAATATGATTCATTCTGTTTTCGAAAATTGTTTCGGTTATCTTTGATTCACCATTTGCGATTGTCATTAGTGCTGTAAATGGTGCCTGCAAATCAGTAGGAAAGCCTGGGAAAGGAGCTGTTTCAATATCTACTCCTTTAATTTCTTTACTCTTGATAGAAATCGAATTACCTTTAATCGTAATTTTACTCCCACTCTCTTGAAGCTTATTAGTAACAGCTTCAAGATGATGAGGGATTACTGGAGCAATTGTTATTGAAGAGGAAGTTGCAGCAGCAGCTATTAGAAAAGTTCCAGCTTCTATTCGATCTGGAATTACTTTATGGTTACATCCGCCAAGCTTATTAACACCATCAATAATAATTGTTTCTTTACCGGAGTCATAAATTTTTGCCCCCATTTTATTTAGCATTTGGCATAAATCTTGAACTTCAGGCTCTCTAGCAGCATTTTCAATCGTAGTTCTTCCTTTAGCTAAAGATGCTGCCATTATTAAAGTTTCAGTCGCACCTACACTTGGGCAATTTAATTTAATATGAGTGCCATGAAGTCTATTTTTGTCACCCCTTGTTTTTGCCTTGACAATTCCCTCTTCAATAATAATGTCTGCTCCTAATGCGATTAGTCCATTAATGTGCTCATCTATTGGCCTTGAACCAATATTGCATCCACCTGGTAAGGGTACTTGAGCTTCTCCAAATTTAGTTAATAGTGCACCTATACAAAAGAAACTAGCTCTTAATCCTTTAACAAGTTTATATGGAAGTTCTTTAATCGAAATAGTTGTTGGATCTATTTCTAGTTGGTTGTTTTTACGAACTAAATTTACTCCTAAATTCTTTAGGATATTCCCCATCTTTTCAATATCAGTGAGAAAAGGTACATTTTCAAGAATTATTTTTTCATTAGTTAGCAATGATGAGGCTAATAAAACTAAGGCGGAATTCTTAGCACCACTTATTTCAACTATTCCATTTAACTTGCCTTGGCCAAGAATCTTTAAATTTTGCGTTTTAAGATATGACTTCGTTTTGCTTCCGCAAATCATTAAGACTAAATTTATTAGATTCATCATGACAAACTAATAATATTAAGTCCACCCTATGTAACGTCATGAATATTAATTAAAAGTGAAAATGTATTTTTTTGATTTCTTGGGAAATAAAAATTTAATATATAATTGATCAAAATATTTATGTAATTAAAATAGAGTTGATAACAAATTTTTTAAATTTCTCATAGAAAATACTTTTTTAAAAATAACTAGTAAAAACAATAATCTAGTTAAAAAATTTAGATCATTTAAAAAGGGATCATCTCCAAAAGATCAAGACTTTTTTTGCATAGAGGGTACACATCTCATTGAAGAATTGCTGAAGTCTGGAAAAAATCCCTCTAAGATTTTAGTCACCGAAAAATGGCTAAGAAAGAATCAAAATTTAAGCAAAAAATTTCATCAGTCATTACTAAATATTGTCTCAGAGGAAGTCTTGGCCTCTGCGATTTCTACAATTAATCCAGATGGGATAGCAGCTTTAGTAGAAATTTCAGCAATACCTAATTATCAATTTAATATAAAAGATGATTTTGTTCTTGTTCTCGACAGGATTCAAGATCCTGGGAATATGGGTAATCTATTTAGAACTGCTTTAGCTGCGGGTGTTGATGCAATTTTTTTAGCTGGAGGTGCGCACCCATTAGGCCAAAAGGTATTAAGAGCATCCTCAGGTGCAGTTTTTCATCTGCCATTTTTAAGATTTGATGGAATTGAAGAAGAAATATTAAATTATTTGCTTAATTCTTTGTCTGAATTATCAAATGTAGGATTTAAGATTTTCTCTACTAGTAGCCATAATAATAGTTTAAAAAAACCTTCAAAACCTTACTGGGAAGTTGATTGGTCTAGACGTACCGCATTAATTTTGGGTAATGAAGGTCAAGGTATTCATAAAAAAATTCAAGAAGCTTTTAATGAAACAATTACAATTCCGCATAGTGAGATTGTAGAATCATTGAATGTGGCTTGTGTTGCAGTTCCGTTATTACTAGAACGAAAAAGAGTCGCATACACCTCTAAAAATAAATAAAAGTGACCGATTCAAGTTTTGATTTTGATTTAATTGTAATAGGAGCAGGATATGGAGGTTTTGATGCCGCTAAACATGCTTCTGCTAAGGGACTGAAAGTCGCAATAGTAGAATCTTCTGATATGGGAGGCACTTGTGTTAACAAGGGTTGTGTTCCATCTAAGGCTCTATTGGCTGCGAGTGGAAAAGTTAGAGAAATAGCTGATTATGAACATTTAGCTAAATTTGGTATTCATGCTTCACCAGTAAGGTTCGAGAGATCAAAAATTGCTAATCATGCAAACAATTTAGTTTTAAATGTTAGAGAAAATTTAACAAAAACTCTTAAAAGGAGTGGAGTTGAAATTATTTTGGGCATTGGAAGAATTGCAGGAAATCAAAAAGTAGGTGTAAGAGAAAAAAACGGAATTGATAAAATTTTCACATGTAAGAATATTGTTATAGCAACAGGCTCTTCTCCTTTTGTGCCCCGTGGAATAACTTTGGATAACAGGACCGTATTTACTAGTGATGATGCGGTTAAACTTGAGTGGCTTCCGAGATGGATAGCAATTATTGGCAGCGGATATATAGGACTAGAATTTGCTGATGTTTATACCGCGCTTGGTTGTGAAGTTACCATGATCGAGGCTATGGAGAATATTATGCCAACATTTGATCCAGACATTACTAAAATTGCTAAGAAGAACCTTATTCAAGCAAGAGATATAGACACAAAATCAAATGTTTTTGCGACAAAAATAATACCTGGATGCCCTGTAAAAATAGAACTTACGGATGCAAAATCTAAGGAAGTTGTAGAAACTTTAGAAGTTGATGCTGTACTAGTTGCAACTGGCAGAAGTCCTAATACAAATAACCTAAATCTTGATTCGGTTGGTATCGAAACAGTAAAAGGTTTCATTCCTGTAGATGATCAAATGAGAGTTAAGAATGGTGATGAAATAATACCTAACATTTGGGCTGTTGGAGATGTAACGGGCAAGCTAATGCTTGCTCATACGGCTGCAGCGCAGGGTACTATTGCTGTAGATAATATTTGCGGTGGTAATGTCGCAATTAACTATAAAAGTATCCCTGCTGCAACCTTTACTCACCCAGAGATAAGTTCAGTTGGTCTCTCTGAAGTTGAAGCTAAAGAGATATCTGCAAAAGAAAATTTTACTTTGGGGGTTGTCAAAAGTTTCTTTAAGGCTAATTCAAAAGCATTGGCTGAATTGGAGAGTGATGGCTTGCTAAAGTTGATTTTCAATAAAGATAATGGGAAAGTATTAGGTGCTCATATTTTTGGGTTACATGCAGCTGATTTAATTCAAGAAATTTCGAACGCTATTTCAAGGAACCAAGATGTAATTGAATTATCTAAAGAAGTTCATACTCATCCTACTCTTAGTGAAGTAGTTGAGGTTGCATATAAACAGGCGGCTTCTCAAATAAAATAATATCTAAAATTAATGGAGATAAGACGCAGACCACCAAATCCAACAGTAAGGGTAGAAAATTTAGAATATGCTGTACCTCATAAAGAAGCACAAGCAAAAAATATTCTGGAAGAAATTGTGTGGCACAAGGATATTGAAATTAAGAATTTTAAAAAAATAGTCTCTTTAGAAGATCTCATCAAAAAAATTGAAAAACTTCCTACTCCCAAAGATTTTTGTAAAAATATTTTGGAGTCAAAAATAAAACCAGGGGTTATTGCTGAAATAAAAAAAGCTAGTCCTAGTAAAGGAGTTATTAGAAAAGATTTTAACCCTGAAAATATTGCAATTTGCTATGAAGGATTAGGTGCATCATGTATCTCAGTACTTACTGATAAAAGGTTTTTTCAAGGTAGTTATGAAATACTCGAAACTGTAAGGAGATCAACTAATCTCCCTCTACTCTGCAAAGATTTTATTATTTCTGCTTATCAGATTTATAAAGCAAGGGTATCTGGTGCTGATGCAATATTATTAATCGCTGCGATTTTAAGTGATGACGATTTAATTTATTTAAAAAAAATAGCTGATAATTTAAAGATGAGTGTTCTTATTGAAGTTCATAACTCTAATGAATTAGAAAGAATTCTAAAATTAAAATCTTTTAATTTGATTGGAATAAATAATAGGGACTTAAAGACTTTTAAAACGGATTTAAAAACATCAAGAGAATTGATGCATACATATGCAGATATATTTTTAAAACAAAATATTATTACCATAAGTGAATCTGGAATTAATTGTGCCGAAGATCTAGAATCACTTAGATCTATTGGAATCAAGGGAGTATTAATTGGTGAAACTTTTATGAGAGAAACTGATATTGAACAAACGTTCAAGAAATTATTTAACTCAATTTAATATTGACTTCAAATCGTGCTATAAAATTAAATAAACAGGGTTGGATTGAATATATATGCAGGCTGTGATTTTAACAGGTATAGTTGCAGGATTTGTGCATGTAATTAGTGGCGCTGATCATCTAATTGCAATGGTACCAGCAGCCATTAATAATCCCCAAAAAGCTCTTAAAAATAGTTTTTCATGGGGCTTAGGACACTCTTCAGGCGTTCTTTTGTTAGCTTTTCTAGCGATTTTTATAAAGGATATTACGCCAATAAACAAATTTTCTAATATTGCCGAATTTCTAGTTGGAATTTCTCTTCTAATTGTTGGAGTATTTGCCATAAAAAATTCTTTGCAATTAAGTATCCACTCGCATTCTCATAAGCATGAAAATGGAATCGCCCATCGTCACTTACACTTTCATGTTAAGGAACAAAAAAATAATAATAAGCACTCACATGCTTTGACTGGGTTAGGCTTGCTACACGGTATAGCTGGAGGTTCACATTTTCTTGCAGTTCTTCCTGCTTTAGCACTTCCTTTAACAAGCGCTTGCTTATATTTGATTTCATATTTGATTGGTTCACTAATAAGTATGAATCTTTTTACTTGTTTAATATCTTTTACCACCTTTAAAGCAAGTCAAAAATTTATTAAAAGATTAATAGCTGTTGCAGGAGGGCTTTCCTTTTCTTTGGGATTATTTTGGATTCAAAGAAGTGCTTCTGTTTTTTTGAATTAAAAAATTTTTTAATTTAGGAATAATTAATTTAGAGGTGACAATCCCGATTATTTTTTCGTTTTTGATTAATCCAAATTTATTACTATCTTCGCTAAATTCAATATTGTCGCCAATAACCTCAACATTATTTTGATTTACAGAATTTACCCTTTTTATTAGGTTTTTATTTTTAAGTGGATGATTAAAAATAATAATTTGTTGATTTTTGAGTATTGATTTATTATTTTTGTATTTTTTAAAAAATACAATATCTCCATCTTTTAGGTAAGGTAACATCGATTCACCACTAATAATGGCAGTTTTTCTTAGACCTAAAAAAAATAAAATAAAATCAAAAAAACTTTTGAAAATAATTCTGGTTAACTAGCTTTGACAAAAGCGTCTGATCTCCCTTTTGAAGCCCAGAAAATGTTATGTATCTTTTCTACATAACTCATGAGTTCTTCAGCTTGTGCTAAGTCAACATTAACTTTGCATGCACTGCATAATTTGGCCGCCTTCCAAATAGTTTCATGTAAGTCTGGATAAGTTTCTAAGTGAACCGGTTTAAAGTAATCCGTCCATAAAATTAGAATTTCTTTCTTTGTTTCTTTTGCTTGCTCTTCTTTAACTGCAACATATCTAGAAAATGTATTACTGTAAGCAGCCCACTCTGCTGAATCAGTGCTAGAGGGAGCTTCTAATGCAATAAGTTTTTTTGTCATTGATAAAACTGCTTCAGCCGCAACTCTCGTAGATGCTGGGTCGTAAACACCACAAGGACCATCACAGTGAGCATGCACTGTAATTGGGGATTTTTTATTTAGAAAAGAGTTGATGAATTTAATTAACATTTCAAATATTTGTTGTTATGTATATATTACTTGGATATTAACTAAATTGAAAAGTCTTAGATATTTTTCTTACTTAATTTAATTGACTTTTAATAATTCAACTTCAAATATTAAAGTCGCATTAGCAGGTATTACATTTCCTGCTCCTCTTGATCCGTATCCGAGTTCTGGAGGTATTGTCAATTTTCTTTTACCTCCAACTTTCATGCCTGCTACACCTTCGTCCCAACCTTTTATTACTCGTCCAGCACCCAAGGGAAAGCTGAATGGAGCTCTTCCAATACTGGTATCAAATTGTGTCCCGTCTTCTAAAGTTCCTGTGTAATTTACAGTAACTGTTTGCCCAGCACTAGCTTCATCTCCTTCTCCATTTACGATGTCTGCAATAATTAGACCACTTTCTGTAGTCCTTGAATTGCTGTCTGATGCTGTTTCTTCTGCCATAGCGAAAAGTATAGGATTTGGATCTGATGGGTCTAGTTCAAATAAATTATTATTTGAAATATTTGACGATTTTGCAAGAGGCTTCTGTTGAATTAATTGATTTTCTGATTCAGTAGCATTAACAACTTGAGGTGAATTAAATTGACTGAAAATAGTTAATGAAACACAAAAAACAAAAACTGCAAAACTGATAAAGACTTCTTTCACCTAGATTTTGAAAGTTACTAGAACTAATACTACAGAATAAAGGTACAATAAATGGGTGATTTTAAATTTAATTTGAAATTTTAGATTGTTAATCCCAACTCAAAATAAAAGTTTAAAACAATATTTTTACCCATGTTTAGGTGGCATTTTAGGAGGAATTTCTGTCGCAAACCATTTTTGGCTGATTTTTATGCCGATATCATTATTTATTTTATGGAAGGGAAGTGAAAGAAGGATAGCAAATTTTTGTTGGGGTTTTTTCTTTATCTTGATAAGTCATTCTTGGCTTTATGATCTTCATCCATTAACATGGCTAGGTTTTTCATGGCTTGCAAGTTTAATAATCACCATTTCAATATCATTATTTTGTGCCTTTCTGGGTGGGTTATTAGTTTTTTTATGGGGTTTGTTAGTTGAAATTAATCTTTGGAAACAGGATGTTTTCAAAATGAAAATATTACCTTTAACCGTAAAAGTATTTTTTTTATCTTTGACTTGGGGAATTGGTGAATTGATACTCTCTCAAACACCATTTTTTTGGATAGGTTTAGGCGAGAGTCTTGTTCCAGGTGATATTTATCTTGCTGGTTTGGCAAGATGGATTGGTGCAAGTGGTTTATGCGTATTACAAATATTGATTGGATTTTGGATATTTTTTAGCCACGGTAGATGGAGAAGAAAACTTTATTTTAAAAAAATATTTATTTTCGGATTTTTTATTATTTTTTTCTTACATCTATTAGGGGGGTTAACAACTCCAATTAAAAGAAATTATGAATATCCTGTGGCTATTTGGCAAACTAACCTCCCAACAAGAGAAAAATTAAAAATAGATGATGAATTTATTAAAGAAAAACAATCTATCGCTCAAAAGTATGCTTTAGCCAATAAAGTAAAACTTCTCGTTGCTCCTGAAGGGACTCTTTATAATAATTTTTATTTATCTGAAGGCTTTAGGGTTAATACCTTGGCAGGAGGTTTCAGAAATTCTAATAATGAGTTAAGAAGTTCTTTACTCGGATTTCAAATTGGAGATAAATCTTTTACCTCATTTATAGATAAAAATAGACTTGTTCCATTAGGTGAGAAAATACCTAGATTTCTAGATAGTTTTTCAATAGGATTATCTGCAGTAGGAGGAATTCAACCAGGCTCTGATTCAAGATTTTTTGATCCTATATTTACACAACCTCTAGCAGTGGCTATTTGTTATGAAATTAGTGATGGATTGAAAATAAGAAAGGCTATTAATAGCGGTGCGAAACTAATAATAACTGCAGCAAATTTAGATCCCTATCCAACTAAGCTTTATGATCAATTTCTGTCTTTGGCAAGAATCAGAAGTATTGAAAATAAAAAAGACAATCTACTTATATCAAACACTGGTCCTTCGGGTTTAGTTAAAGATGATGGGAAAATAATTAAACTTCTAGATCTAAATGTAGAGAAAAATGAAGTAGTTTACCCTAATTTTTCATCCGACAAGACCTTCTATACAAAATTTGGAGATAAACCTATTTTGTTACTATTTATATTTTTTATGGGATTAAATTTCTTTTGGAAAATTAATTAATTAATCCGCCACCTAATAAAATTTCTCCTCTATAAAAAACTGCAGCTTGTCCGGGTGTTACCGAACTTTGACTTTCTTCAAAAATTAATTTAAATGTTCTAGTTGAATTATCTACCTTTTTCAAAGGTATTAAAGTTCCTTTTACTGGATGACTTCTATATCTGATTTGTGCTTCTACTTCTATCTCTTGTTTAGGTTCTTCGATTGAAACCCAATTAACCTTACTAATTATTGCTTCTCTATTAAATAGATCACTTTTATCTGCTACAAAAACTATGTTTTTCACCTTGTCTAAACTTTTTACATATAATGGATCGGGCCAGGCAATGCCCAAACCTTTTCTTTGACCTACTGTAAAGTGCTGTATACCATTATGCTTTCCAAGGACTTTCCCATTTACATGCACAATTTCTCCTTCTTTGGGTTCAATGTGTTTGTCGATAAATCTCTGCATTGATCCATAATGCTCAACTAAACATAAATCTTGACTTTCTGGTTTTTGAGCAGTTCTAAGGCCTAATCTCAAGGCTTCCTTTCTTGTTTCTTCTTTTTTCATTTCACCAAGAGGAAATTCTAATCTGCTTAGTACTTCTTGTGAAAGAGAATAAAGAAAATAACTTTGGTCTTTGTTTTCGTCAGCACCTCTGAGAAGAAGGAAGTCCTTAAATTCAAAGCTCTCACAATCAAGTGTTTCAGCATAAGATGATTTTTTTATCCTTGCGTAATGTCCGGTCGCAATATGAGTAAAGTCTTTTTTGTTTATTGCGTAATTAAGCATCTCTTCAAACTTCACATTCTTGTTGCACATCGAACATGGAAGTGGAGTGAATCCTTTCTCATAGCTTTCAGTAGTTTTTTTAATTACCTCTCTTTCGAAAATTTCTCTTGAGTCTATTATTTTATGATTAATTCCCAAATCTTCACAAAGGCCAGCAGCATCTACTAATCCTTCAGAACAACAGGAGCCTTGTCCTTTCATTAGCCAAAGAGTTAGTCCCTCAACATTCCAGCCTCTTTCTACAAGAAGAGCAGCTGAAAGGGAACTATCTACGCCACCAGAAAGACCTACAATGATATTTTTACTCTTTTTAGTTTTATTATTAGAAGAAAAAAAATTCTCTAATTTTTTATCCTTTTGTGTCTTTAACATAGAAGTTTAAATTTTTGAACAGTTCTTCAATTGCTTTCTACTCATTATGAACGAAATTGTATGGCCAACAATTGACTCTGAACATTTAATTGTTGACGCAAAGCAAATGTTGATATTAGAGAAAGAAATGTTTTCTGATGGAATGCCACAAGAAGCATTGATGGAAAAAGCTGGTATCCAAATTAGTAGATGGCTCTTAAAAAAGAAACCTCTTCTCAAGAATGGAATAACTGTTTTTGTGGGACCTGGGCATAATGGCGGGGATGGTGCAGTAATAGCTAGAGAGCTTTTTTTAAAAGGTTTTTATGTTCAGGTATGGTGTCCATTCCCGATAAAAAAAACATTAACAAATAACCACCTTAATTATCTTACATCTATTGGTGTAACAAAATTAGTAGAGCCTCCTGATGTAAATGGGAAAGAGCTTTGGATTGATGCAGTTTTTGGTAATAATCAAACAAGCAAAGTTGATGATAAATTAATTAAACTTTTTAATCAAAAATTTCATAAAAAATCTGGAAAGGTAATAAGTATTGATATTCCAACTGGATTATGTCCTGATAAAGGAGAGCCTTTTTCAGATGACGCTGTAAAGGCAGACTATACCTTGGCCATTGGTCTACACAAGATTGGGTTGACCCAAGATTCTGCTTTACCTTTTATTGGAGAATTGCACCATGTAGATGTTGGCATGTCTACTTGTAAGCTGTCCAAAATTGATAAAAAGATTTTTAAGGTTACTTACAAAGATATAAAAAATATTGATTTACCTTCTTTACCAAAAAATTCTAACAAATATCAAAGAGGTAGAACATTACTAATAGCCGGAAGTGAAAAATATCCTGGTGCTGCATATTTGGCGTTAAAAGGGGCCATATCAAGTGGAGCAGGCTTTATCTCTGCGGTCCTTCCTGAAATAGTTGCTGAATCTATTTGGCAAGTTGCCCCAGAAATAGTTTTAAAAGAAACTATGCAATCTAACCAAAATGGAAATGCATCTTTATTTAGTGCATTAAAGAATATTGATTTAAGTGCGTTTGATTCAATAGCTGTTGGTCCAGGAATAGGAATTGACAATGATGATTGGCAAAAATCAAAAGACTTTCTTATGGCTTTTGGAGGATTATTGATCTTGGATGCAGATGCACTTAATAGAATTTCGGAATCTGAGTTGGGGTCAAATTTCTTTTTAGAGAGAAAGTTTAAGACATGGATTACACCACATAGCAAAGAATTTGGAAGATTATTTCCTAATATCAAATCTAAGACCAATGTTGAGCTTGCTCGCGATGCGGCAAAAGAATTCAATATAAGTATTTTGTTAAAGGGAGCTAACAGTATAGTTGCTGATAATAAAAAAGTATGGCAACTTTTTGGAACCGATTCTCGGACAGCTCGAGCTGGATTGGGTGATCTTTTATCTGGTTTTATAGCTGGTAGTTCTGCGATTGATTTAACTTTGTGCAGAAATATATCAACAGATTTTTTTGCTAAATATGTACTTTTGCATTCATTTGCTGCATCGAGGTGTAAAAGCGGGTCAAATGCTTCTGCTATAGGTGACGAACTGTCTAAATTAATGAGAAATATAAAAACGAGACAAATATCTTGAAAGAAACAATTTAAGAGAGTTATTTATAGTTTTAAACACATAAGTGTACAAATATTACTTGAAATCTGAAGCGCGCATTAAATATTTGGCCATTTCCTGAAAAGTGTAGGAGAGTTTTAATACCTAATTAGGTCAAAAAATGGTTTCATCAATACCAACCCAGTCAGAACAACCTAAAAGGAGGAGTAATGATCCAATCAGTTGGTATTTGCAGAATATTGGTAGAGTCCCCTTATTAACACCTGCCGAAGAGATTGAATTGGGTAATCAAGTCCAGAAGATGATGATTCTTACAGAGGATGGGCAATTAAATGAAAAAATTAATGATTTTACAACTCAGCAAAAAAGAACTATAAGAATAGGCCGAAGAGCTAAAGAAAGAATGATGAAAGCTAATTTGAGATTAGTTGTAAGTGTGGCAAAAAAATATCAAGGGAAAGGGTTGGAATTACTTGATTTAGTACAAGAAGGATCTCTTGGTTTGGAGAGGGCTGTTGAAAAATTTGATCCGACAAGAGGATATAAGTTTTCTACTTATGCTTTTTGGTGGATTAGGCAAAGTATGACAAGAGCAATTGCATGCCAATCAAGAACGATCCGTTTACCTGTTCACTTGAGTGAAAGGTTAGCTTCTATTAGAAAAGTTAGTAGAGATTTGGCTCATAAGCTTGGTGCTATGCCAAGCAGAATTGAAATTGCAGAGGAGATGGAAATTGATGTTGAAGAATTGGATTCTGTTTTGAGACAAGCCTTATCGACAAGTAGTCTAGATGCTCCAGTAAATGGTGATGATGGCAGGAGCTTTTTAGGCGATCTGATTGCTGATAGTAATAATGAAGAACCTTTAGATCAAGTTGAACAAAAAATGCATCAAGAGCAACTTGGTAAGTGGTTAAGTCATTTAAGCGAGCAAGAACAACATGTTCTCAAATTAAGATTTGGACTTGATGCAAATGAGAGACATACGCTTGCTGAAATTGGAAGATTACTAGAAGTTTCCAGAGAAAGAGTAAGACAAGTTGAACTTAAAGCACTAAGAAAATTGAGAAATTTAACAAGAAAATTACCTAGCGGTATTTAATCTAATTTTCTGCCCAAATATATTTGGTTAATTCTTCAGAAGGGGGTTCAGGTGCTTCAATTGCTTTTTTAACTGACTCAGATATCTCTGCATCAATTTTCTTTTCAATAATTTTTAATTCTTCTTCTGTGGCGAATTTACCGTCAATAATTTCTTGAGCTAATTTCTTAATAGGATCTCTTTTCCCCCAAAACTCTTTCTCTTTTTCAGATCTTAATTCATCTGGATCTGCAAGAGAATGCCCTCTATATCTGTAAGTTAAACATTCTAAAAGTGTGGGGCCTTCTCCGGCTCTAGCGCGCTTAATTGCTCTTTGTGCTGCTCCTCTTACTGCTAATACATCCATTCCATCAACCTCCTCGCCGTGCATACCAAAAGCAGACGCTTTCCTCCAGATTTCAGGATTACTAGTAGCTCTATCATGAGCCATACCAATAGCCCATTTATTATTTTCAACAACAAAAATTATGGGCAATTTCCATAGCTGGGCCATATTTAAACATTCAAAAAACTGCCCATTATTACAAGTCCCATCCCCAAAAAATGCTGCAGTTACCGCATCACTATTACTATTGCCAGCAACTTCCTTTTTGTATTTACTTGAAAAGGCTGCCCCTAAGGCGACTGGAATTCCCTCTCCAATAAATGCATATCCGCCGAGTAGGTGATGCTCCCTTGAAAATAAGTGCATGGATCCACCTCGGCCTTTGCTACAACCAGTAGCTTTACCAAAAAGTTCACTCATTACTTCAAATGAGGGAACACCCGCACTTAGTGCATGAACATGATCGCGATAGGTACTACAAAACCAATCATGTTTCTTTTTCATGGCGCCAATTACTCCAGTACTTATAGCCTCTTGACCGTTATATAAATGAACGAAACCAAACATTTTGCCCCTGTAATACATTTCTGCACACTTATCTTCAAACCTACGTCCAAGCGTCATGTCTTCATAAAGAAATAATCCGGATTCTCGATCTAATTCGGCTTTTTTTATGTCTTGAAGATTTGAGATTCTCTCTACGTGTGTTTCCAAGAAAAATACCTTAACGAAGTTTTGATTTGTTAACATTCTAAGCCGTGGGGGGCGATTTTCATGATTTTTTTTAATAACTCTGTAAGACCTTGTGAAAAAAAATTTTAACTTGATAAAATTTGTCTAAGAATTTTCAATAGGATAATTGTTTGGAACTTCCTTTAGACCATTTTCGTTTAATTGGCGTAAGCCCCTCTGCAACTTCTGAGGAAATATTAAGGGCGTTTCAATTGCGGTTAGATAAAACACCTGATGAAGGTTTTACTTATGAAGTTTTAACCCAAAGATCTGAATTGCTTCGCCTCACTGCCGATCTACTTACAGATCCAGAAAGCAGAAGAGATTACGAAAATTTGTTATTAAATGGGAAGTCAGGATTGGATTTTCCCTCTAATAGAGAAGTAGCAGGATTAATACTTCTTTGGGAATCAGGTTCACCAAAAGAAGCTTTTAAAATCACGAGAAAAGCGTTGCAGCCCCCACAAACTCCAGCTCTAGGAAGTAGTAGAGAAGCTGATTTAACATTATTGGCTGCTTTAACAGCTAGAGATTCTGCAATTCAAGAACAACAGCTTAGATCCTATTCGAACGCGGCAGATTTTTTACATGAAGGGATACAACTTCTTCAAAGAATGGGAAAGCTTGCAGACATAAGAAAAGAACTCGAAGAAGATTTAATTGCTTTGCTTCCTTACAGAATCCTAGATCTACTTAGTAGGGATCTAAATGATCAAGAGTCTCATAAAAAAGGCTTAAGTATGTTGGAAAATTTAATAATCAAAAGAGGTGGTTTGGAAGGTAATAATAAATTTGAATTTAAAGATTATTTAAATCAGGATGAGTTTGAAGCTTTTTTTCAACAAATTAAGCCATTTTTGACAGTGCAAGAACAGATTGATTTGTTTCTTGAATTACAAAAAAGAGGATCATTAGAAGCAGGATTTTTAGCATTTCTATCCTTAACAGCTATTGGTTTCTCAAGAAGAAAGCCGGAAAAATTATTTGAAGCTAGGAGAATTTTAAAAAAACTAAATTTATCCGGTCTTGATTCAATGCCTCTAGTTGGTTGTTTAGATTTGCTTTTAGCTGATATTGACCAGGCGTCTGCAAGGTTTTCAAGTAGTTCTGATGAAAATTTAAGAGATTGGCTTGATAATTATCCTGGAAATAAGTTAGAAGCGATATGTATTTTCTGTAAAAATTGGTTAGAGAATGATGTTTTAGTTGGGTTTAGAGACATTGACTTAAAAGAGGTGGATTTAGATTCATGGTTCGAAGATAGAGAAATTCAAGAATTTATAGAAAAATTAGAAAAGAAATCAAATAAAATTGCAATTAGGTCAAATCATAAGAACCAACAGATTGAGAAGGGATCCTCCACAAAAAATACTGAAGATTTTGATAATTTTTTGGGCAATATTGAAGAAAAGAGTTTACCTTGGCCTGGTGGTATAAAAAAAGATTATAAAAAGGTTGAGATCAAAGAGAAAGAATTCAATGAGGAATACTTTAAGAAAAAACCTCTAGAGTTTTATAATTTTTTAATTGAAAAATTTGCTGAATTAAAGTTTAGTATTGGTGAATTATTGAATAATAAAGAGATTATTAATAAGTCACCTTATTTAATTTATATTTATGCGTTTTTGATTTTATTTACATTTGGTATTGGTATTGGCTTTTTAAGGAATAATTTAAAAAAATCATTTCAGGAGCAAGCTATTAATGAAAAATCCTTAATTGCAATAGATAAAAATCAAAAGATTAGTGAGAAAGATATCATTCAAGAAATAAAAAAAAATCCTTCAAGCAAATTGAATCCTATTCCTGAGGAATCTACTTCAATTTTTTCCTATGAATTCAAAGAACTTAATTCTCCTTCACCTTCTTTGGAAGATATTAAGAATTTAATTAAAGGATGGCTTCTAAATAAGAGTAATTACTTAGCGGGAAAGAGTGAAATCAATCTTTCTAAGATTGTTAGTAAAGGCTTGATTGATCGAACAATCGAAGAAAGACAGAACGATATAAAGAAAGAAATTTATAAAGAAATTAATTCCCAAATAATTAGGATTGATTTGGAATCACAAACTTCATCTCGTATAGTTGTTTTAGTTGAATTAAATTATTCAGAAAGAATAGTAAAGAATTCTGGAGAATTTGTTAATGAAACATCATTGACTCCCCTTAAAGTTAAATATATTTTGGGTTTTACAAATAAATCATGGAAATTGGTTGATTTCGTGAGCGGCTTTTAATTACTAACTTCAAGATCATTTATAATAATTAAAATTACTTTTTTATAATGTTTGATGAACTCTCGTCACGCTTTGAAGACGCAGTAAAGGGT
>JAOIPS010000012.1 GCA_028141225.1 Prochlorococcus sp. AH-736-L23 | reverse complement strand
AACACAATGGTTGTTAAACCTCAAAAGACGAAATTTCAGCTAAAAATTGTAGAAAATATTCAGACATTAAGTATTTGGGCTAATAACCCATGGCGAAGATATTCAATTTCATTGATTACACTTTTAATTAGCTACTTCATTGGAAGTTCTCTTGGTATGGTAAGTGCCGTGGTGGAACTTATGGATCCTGTAGCTGCTTTTTTATCAGTAGTTTTTATCGAGATCTTAATAATTCTTAGAAGAAATTTTAGATCTGAAAGGAAAAAGAAATTTTTAGTACTTTTTTTAGATTCTTTAAGATTAGGATTATTTTATGGTTTTTTTACAGAAAGTCTAAAGTTGCTATAAATTTATTTGTTGAATTTCTGTAATAGATAAAGCAAAGCCATTCGTATAGGGATACCATTTGCAACTTGATTATTAATTAAGCAATTAGGATATTTATCTACTATTTTACTACTTATTTCAATATCTCTGTTAATTGGACCAGGATGGAGAATTGGAATTTCTTTATTATTCAAAGATAATTTTTCTGGGGTTAAGCCATAATCCAAACTATATGAATCAATGCTACTAAGTAAATTCTCCATCATTCTCTCTTTTTGAAGTCTTAAAACAATAATTGCATCTGCAATTTTTATTGATTCTTCCAATGATCTAGAGATTGTTATGGAACCTCTTGATTTAACAGGATCTTCTATTTGATTTGGCGCAGGAGTTTTTAAAAAATTGATAAATTCATCGGGTATTAATGTCTTAGGACCGCATAAGATTATGTCTGCGCCAAATGCACTCAAAGCCCAAAGATTAGATCTGGCAACTCTTGAATGATTAACGTCTCCAATTATTAAAATCTTTTTGGAATTTAAAACCTCTGGGTTAAGTGTTTTTTTGGAAAAGAATTTTATTAAGGTATAGATGTCAAGCAATCCTTGGCTAGGGTGACTATGTAATCCATCTCCAGCATTAAGAACCGAAGTCTTAGAATTTATTGCATCAAGTTTTTCAGCAATCTCAAAGGTTATGTAACTTGATGAATGTCTGATAACTAATGTATCAGCTCCCATAGCAGAATAAGTTATGGCTGTATCAATTATTGTTTCACCTTTTGTTAAAGAACTAGAGGATGGCGCAAAAGTTTGTACATCTGCAGACAGCCTTTTTGCTGAAAGCTCAAAACTATTTTTTGTTCTCGTACTAGGTTCAAAAAATAAAGACGTTACCAACGTCCCTTGTAAGGCCGGTATCTTTTTCGTTCCTGCATTCTTTAGCGCATCAAATCTATTAGCTAATTCAAATACTGACTCATAATCCTTAATTGAAAAATTAGCTAATGTGTGGATATGTTTATGAGGCCAAATCTGCATTACGTTTAAAAGATAAATGATTATTGAAATTTAGGTGTTCTGTCACCTTTTAATCTTTTACTTACACTCCTACTATTTTTGAGATACCAACGCCATTTTATATTTTTTGCCTTTGATATGCCAATCCTCGTAGTTTGAATAAGATCTTTTTCTTCTAGAGTAGATTCTCTTGGGGCAATCCATAAAGATTTGTTATTAAGAACTTCAAGAGAGTTAAATGAAGTGTCTACCATGAATACCTTAGTGACTAGGCCAGGTCCAGAAGCTAATCTTTCATTCTTTTTAGAGATAAAAACTGATCTTATTAATACACCACTCGCAAAATTTTCTTTATCAGTAACTATGTTTAAACAATGATGAATGCCATAAGATTTGTAAATATAAAATGTTCCAGGTTTGCCAAATAATGATTTGTTTGATTCAGTCATTTTGCGGTAACCATGACAGGACTCTTCTTCCTGTGAATAAGCTTCAGTTTCAACAATGACTCCCTTAACTTGATCTATATCATTATTTTTTTTTATGAGTTGACAGCCTATTAAATCAGGGGCAACAAGTTTAGAGTGCCGATAAAAAAAATTTTTTGGAAATAATTCTTCTTCTATTTTTCAATATTTAACTAATAACATATTTAGCTGAGAAAAATAATTAAGGCTATTAATTGATATTGATTTTCAAAAAGATGTGATTATTTTTATGGTTTATTTGATATTCAAAGGATATATAAATAATTTGTATTTAATAAACTATTATTTAATAAGAAAGATATTAAAATTATGACAAAAATAACTAAAGATGAAGTAAAAAAAGTTGCTCATTTAGCGAGATTAGAACTTAACGAAAATGAAATTAATAATCATGCAGAACAATTAGAAAATATATTGGATTATATAAGACAACTTGAAAAAATTGATACAGACGATGTCCCCTGTACAACAAGAGCTATAGAGGTCATAAATGTATTTAGAAAAGACGAAAAGAAAGATTCTGATTGTAGTGAAGAGCTTTTAGAATTGGGACCATCCAGAGAAGATAAATTTTTTAAAGTACCAAAAATTATTAATGAATGAGTTAGTTAGTTGCTTCCAATAAATGTTTTGTTGACTACCTTTAGTAAAATTTTTTTTATTTTAAAGCCTGGATATAAATTTATGATTTTTCGTATTTTTCCTCTTTTTTTGCTATGACTCCTAACACCTATTAGTAAATCGTAAATGAAGTTGAAAATATCTTCTTTACTTTCAAATATACCAACTCTTTGAGGGGAGCCTTTTTTATCTAATAAGGGCTTAGTTTTTTCATAAGCAACTTTGTATTCAAACCATGGAATCGAAGGCCACAGATGATGAATGAGATGGTAATTTTGGCCCATTATTAATAAATTCATAAATTTGCTTGGATAAACTCGAGAATTTATCCATTTATTTCTAGATCTAAATGGTCTATGGGGTAGATAATCAAAAAATATTCCTAAAGTAACTCCAACCATTAAAGCTGGTCCGAACCATAAATTATAAATTAAATTCATAAAGTCAAATTTCAAACCTGCCAAGATAATCGTTATAAATATTGATCTTTCAATTCCCCATTGTAGTAATTCATATCTTCTCCAAAGTTTTCTTTGAAAGAAAAACACCTCATGATAAAAAAATCTTGGAGCAATTAGCCAAATTGGACCAAAAGTACTGACAATATGGTCTGGGTCATTTTTGGGGTGATTTACGTGAATATGATGTTGTAAATGAACTCTCGTAAAAACTGGGAAGCTAAATCCTAATAGAATTGCTGAACCATGACCCATTGCTTGATTTATCCAAGGAATTGGATGGGCAGCTTTATGGCAGGCATCATGGATAACAGTACCTTCAATATGTAAGGCTAAAAACGCAGTGGCTACAAGTAAAGGTAAAGGCCAAACACCTCTATACCATTGCCATATGCTAAGAAAAGCAAGGAAATAACCGCCAAAAAATAAACCTAATGTTGGATTCCAAAAACTTGGCGGATCTACGTAATTTTTAATCTCTTTTTGCCAATTAAATGTTTTTGAAAGATTAGTATTTTTCGTTGTATTTTTACTGGTTAAGTTGGTAATCGTTTCTTTTATTCTTTAAACAATATAACTAATATTTTAGGATGATTGTATGCCAAAACATAAAAAATTTCTTTTAAGAGGTTTTAATTTAATTTAATGTGTCAAATTAATTATCTTAAGAAAAAAAAATTTTCAAAATAAACCTCTTTCAATTATTATTTGATTTGAGCGGTCGTGGCGGAATTGGTAGACGCGCGAGTTTTAGGTACTCGTATCTTCGGGTGTGGGAGTTCAAGTCTCCCCGACCGCACTTAAGGGAATTCTGATAGATTGTTTGTTTATCTATATCAACTCTTATAATTAAATTAAATAGTTAATTTAATAAATAGCGTGATATTTTATTTGGGAACTTTTTATATTGTAGTTGGGACCATTTTTTTAACTGTACCAATAATTTATCTTGAGCTCGGTAAACCGAAAGACTTAATAAAAGCTTTTTTAAATCTATTAATAGGTTTGATATTAATAATTAAAAATAAAACATTAGATGAATCATTTTCTGTAATTTTTCTTTTTTTAACAGTATTAGTTATTTTTTATCTAGTAGAGCTTTTTTTATCTAGATGGTACCAATTAACAGATAACGAAAAGAAAAAATTAGCCACCTTTTTGGAGTTTAAAAATAACTTTTTGAAAATATTAGAATCTATTAATCTGGTATTTGGTGATTTCACGAAACCTTCAAATTTTTTTAATTTTGGTAGCAATAATAAAAATACAATCCAAAAAAAGTGGGTAAGAAATGATAAAAATGATAATATAAAAGTCTGAAATCAAATAAATTGGTTATTTTAAACATCCCCAAAAAACTACATGTCAATTAAGAAAGAATATAATGAACTAGATTTATTTAAATAATTCTTTTGATCACTAATATTTCTAATATCGTCGTATGAAATCTCAAAATAACAAAGAACAAAAATCAGACTTTTCCTACAAAGAGACTTTAAATTTACTAAAAACTGACTTCTCAATGCGTGCTAACTCATTTGCAAGAGAACCCGAGATTCAGAATTTTTGGGCTAAGAATGATATTGATTTCAAATTAGGTTCTAGTAATTCAGGTGAAATATTTACATTACATGATGGTCCTCCTTATGCAAATGGAGCGCTTCATATGGGTCATGCCCTTAATAAAGTTTTAAAAGACATCATAAATAAGTACAAAACCCTTAGAGGATTTAGGGTTCATTTCGTACCTGGTTGGGACTGCCATGGATTACCTATTGAATTAAAAGTTCTTCAGAATTTAAAATCTGCTGAAAGAAAGAATCTTGACACTCTAAATTTAAGAAAAAAAGCAACAGATTATGCCCATATCCAAATTAATAATCAAAAGGAGGGTTTCAAAAGGTGGGGCATATGGGGAGATTGGAATAACCCTTACTTAACTCTTAAGAAAAGTTATGAATCTGCTCAAATTGGAGTATTTGGGAAAATGTTTTTAAATGGTTATATATATCGAGGTCTTAAACCTGTACATTGGAGTCCAAGTTCAAGGACTGCGCTTGCAGAAGCAGAATTAGAATACCCTGATGAACATTTTTCAAAAAGTATTTATGTTTCATTAAAAATCACTAAAATACCTGAGGAATTTCTATTAAATTTCGTTCAAGAAAATCTTTCTATCAAAAAAGATTTTTTTCAAAATAATTCTTTCATAACTATTTGGACCACTACTCCTTGGACCATACCTGCAAATGAAGCAGTTGCAGTAAATCCAAAAATAAATTACGTTTTTGCTATTGATGAAGAAAAGCGAATTTACCTTTATGCTAAGGATTTATCTTCTGAAATAAGTAAGAAATTTAATAAGGATTTCAAGGTGCTTTTAGAGGTTAAAGGCTCCAAATTGGAAAATATTGAATATCAACATCCCTCTAAGAATAAAAATTGCAGAATTGTTATTGGAGGAGACTATATCACTACAGAATCAGGGACTGGGATTGTTCATACTGCGCCTGGTCATGGGATAGATGATTTTAATGTGGGTCAAAAATATGATTTACCAATAACGTGTGTCGTTGATGAAAAAGGTTACTTAAATGAATATTCTGGCCAATTCAAAGGATCAAATGTACTGAAAGATGCAAATGATTTAATTATTGAATATTTAAAAGGAAATAATTTGCTTCTATTACAAGAAAATTATAAGCATAGATATCCTTATGATTGGAGAACCAAAAAACCAACCATTTTTAGGGCAACAGAACAATGGTTTGCATCTGTAAATGGCTTTAGATCATCTGCATTGAAGGCAATCGAAGATGTTGAATGGATGCCGGAGACTGGAAAGAAAAGAATTTATTCTATGGTTGTTGGTAGAGGAGATTGGTGTATTTCTAGACAAAGATCATGGGGAGTCCCTATTCCAGTTTTTTATAAAAAAAATGGTAATGAAATTCTCCTTAACAAAGAGATAATTAATCATATTCAAGAACTTTTTAGTCAACATGGAGCAGATATTTGGTGGGATTGGGATGTTAAGAATCTTTTGCCAGAAAATTATGCAAAAGAATCGGATTTATGGAAAAAAGGAACAGATACAATGGATGTTTGGTTCGATTCAGGATCTAGCTGGGCCGCAGTATGTGATCAAAGAAGTGAATTAAGGTATCCAGCAGATCTTTATTTAGAGGGATCAGATCAACATCGCGGATGGTTCCAGTCTTCTTTGCTAACATCTGTTGCAGTCAATAATAAACCTCCATATAAGAAAGTTTTAACCCATGGTTTTGCACTTGATGAAAACGGAAGAAAAATGAGCAAATCTTTAGGAAATGTTGTTGATCCAAATATAATTATTAATGGAGGTAATAATAAAAAAACTGACCCTGCTTATGGTGCTGATGTTTTACGGCTATGGGTAAGCTCTGTAGATTATTCAGTAGATGTTCCAATTGGTTCAAATATACTCAAGCAACTTTCAGACGTTTATAGAAAAGTTCGTAATACTGCAAGATATCTCCTAGGTAATATTCATGATTATGATCCTAAAATAGATAGTTTTGAAATTGATCAATTACCTCTCTTAGATCAATGGATGTTAGGTAGATTAGTTGAGGTCACTGATCAAATATCAAACGCTTATGAAAATTATGAATTTTCAAAATTTTTCCAAATCTTGCAAAGTTTTTGCGTTGTAGATCTATCAAATTTTTATTTGGATATTGCGAAGGATAGGTTGTATGTAAGTTCTAAATCACAATTTAGGAGAAGATCTTGTCAGTTCGTCATGTCAAAAGTTGTTGAAAATTTAGCCGTACTTATTTCTCCAGTGCTTTGTCATATGGCTGAAGATATTTGGCAAAATATTCCATATTCAACTAAAGAAAAATCAGTCTTTCAAAGAGGATGGCCAATATTTTCGGAGTCATGGAAAAATCAAACACTTAATGAGCACATTGCAAATTTAAGAAATTTAAGAGTTGAAATAAACAAGGCTATAGAAGGATGTAGGAACAAACAAATAATTGGGGCGGCTTTGGAAACTGAAGTTAATTATTTACCTGAAGATAAAGCTTTAAAAGATTCGCTTACTTGGCTAAAAGAATTTGGCAATCAAGAAGTAGATTTATTTAGGGATTGGCTTATAGTATCAAACTTTCAAGTGGTATCCCATTTGGTGGGGAATTCTCTGATTATAGATAACAATGCACTTGGTAAAATTCAAATCAATAAAGCTCAAGGTCAAAAATGTGATAGATGTTGGCATTATCAAAAAGAAACTTTTAATGGAATCCAAAATACAAAATTATGCAAAAGATGTTCAAATATTATTAATTTTGAATTAATTTAAATCCAGTTTGCTTGATTCAAAAAGAAAACTGAGTTTTGATTTTCTCTTATAAAATTTTCTTCTGTTCCTGTTAACGGTGCTTTATAAAGTTTAAAGTTTGTAATTATATAAGTAAGTGCTATTACTTTTTTTTCTGAATCTATTTCAATTGGATGAGTTGTTGAGCTACTGTAACCTCTGAAAATGAGTATTTCCAATTGTTCTTTTCGATTTTCTTTTAGAATGGAACCCTCTAGTTTAAGTATCCTATCAGGCATCATAGAACTTATTTTTTCAAGACTATTTATTAAATCAATTTTTGCCATTTTCTGAGAAGCAGGAGTTTCTTCCATTTTTAGGTAATTTGATTATTGACCATTGAATAAGTCCTAAAATATATATTAATAATGAAAATAATCCTAAGAATTTTGATATCGGCTGGGTAAAGTTAGCTCCAAAGAAAAAATTAAATAAATTTTTTATAACAATATATAAATTTGAAGAAGGTTGAAGCCATATTGCACACGCATCCGAATTTATAAAAGAAAAGCAGTTGAAATTTTGTAAACTCTGAATAAAGAAATTTAGAGATATAAAAGTTATCGTCCATCTCCATATTTTTGTCGTTGTTGTAAGGGAGTAAGAAAAATCATATTCTCTTAATTCATCATTAATATCATTCCAAAACCAAACTGAAATTGTCATTAATAATGTTGAAATATTTGTTATCACAAGAGCATAATTATACTTTCCTATTAAAAGTAGAAGGCTTATAAAAAATAAAAGGGATACTTTCCAATAAATTGATAGAAGTTTAATAACAGCTTTATTTCTTTTTTTAAATGACCAGAAGGATAGAGTAACAGGGATACCAATAAGGCAAATTATTGAAAGTTGAAAGGATAGCCAAATAGAAAGTTGATTAAAAACGTTCAAAACTTTTTCTTTTTAAACACATAATAATTAAACATCAAACTGTTACTTTTGAACTTACTATTGTCATAGTTATGAATATTATGCATCCTTGTATTATTGCCAAGAAATATATTGATAATCATATGAGACAGCATGTTAATCCTCTTAGTAGTAATTTCAATCAAATTGAGATAATACCTTCTTTGAGCGAAATGTTTGGTGATTCTAAATCGAATCTTCATTTGGATGTAGGTTGCGCTGCTGGTGAGTTTCTATTTGATTTAGCTTTAGTTAATACCAGTTGGAATTATTTAGGAATTGAAATCCGCGAGAAATTAGTTAAAAATGCTAAATTAAAAGTGATTGAAAGGGAAATCAATAATCTATATTTTATATTTGGTAATGCTAATAATATTTTGAATGATGTCCAAAGTAAATTAATTATCAAAAATATAAAAAGTCTTTCTTTTAATTTTCCTGATCCATGGTTTAAAAAGAAACATTATAAAAGGCGTGTAATTCAGCCAGAATTTATAAATATTCTCTCAAATTCATTGCAAAAAGGAACATTCATTTTTATAAAAACGGATGTAAAGGATTTATTCGATTATATGGATTACACTATATCAAGTAATATTTATTTTAAAATAATAGATAAAAAAGATTTTAATTATTCCGAAAGTTTTAATCCAAATAAAGTTAAAACTAATCGGGAAAAATATGTTATTGAAAACCAACTTGATATTTTTGAAAGGATTTATATAAAAAATTAACTCATCGTTAATTTATTATTTTATTAATTTCTAAAAAGAGTTTGTTTGTTATTTCGCTTGATAAAGAATGAACTTTCTTATGATTTTCGGCCTCAACGAGAACTCTCATAACTGGTTCTGTGCCACTGGGCCTTATATAAACTCTACAATTATCCGAATATATTTTTTGAAAAAACTCTATAGTCTGATAAATCAAGACTTTGGTTTCTGGATTTAATTTATTAATATTAAAATCTAGATTAATATTGGTTAGTTTTTGAGGATAAGGCTCGAAACTACTTTTAAGCCAATCATTTAAATTAATATTTTTCTTTTTACAAAATTTAGAAATTTGAAGTGCAGTCAATATCCCATCTCCAGAAAAATTATTAATTTTTGAAAGTATATGACCTGACTGCTCACCTCCTAAAACTGCTCCTTTATCCTTAATTGCGTCATGCACATGTTTATCTCCTACATCAGTTCTATATAAAATTCCTCCAATTTTCTTCCAGGCTTTTTCAAAACCTAAGTTTGCCATCTGAGTTGATATTAGTAAATTATTTTTTAGAACGTTCTGTTCCATAAGTTCTCTACCCCAAAGAAAAAGAATGTGATCTCCATCTAAAACATTGCCTTTTGAATCTATTCCAATTACTCTGTCGGCATCCCCATCGAAGCTAAAACCCATATCTGCAGGAATCTCTCTTAATGCTTTTTTTAATGGTTCGAGGTTAGTAGAACCACAATTCAAATTAATTTTCAACCCATTTTTAGAGTTATTTATAACTTTTACATCGGCACCAAGAGACTGGAAAATTTCTTTTGCGCAGGTTGCCGCTGATCCATAGCATGTGTCTAATATTATTTTCAACCCGCTTAGATTTTCTCCACCCATTGTTTGTATTAGGCTTTTGATATAAATATCGATAAGATCTTTATTAGTATTTGGGGGGATCACTTTTCTAGGCACTGAAATATTTTGATTTGACTCTTCAATTAATTTTTGAATTTTATTTTCAAAATATTTGGTAATTTTTTGACCATTATGATCAAAAATTTTTACGCCATTGTATTCTGGCGGATTATGACTTGCAGATATCATGACCCCACTACTCAATTTCTCTTGTTTGATTAAAAAAGGTATAGCTGGGGTGGTGCAGATTCCAAGATTTATAAATTTCTTGCCACTATCCTTTATACCTTGTGTTATTGCCTGAAGAAGAATATCTCCACTAATTCTTGTATCTCTTCCTATTATTATTGGACTTTTCTTCTCTAAGCTCGAACCTAGAGCATATCCTACTTTGTAGGCTAGTGAATAGGTTATCTCTTCATTAAATCTTCCTCTTATTCCATCAGTTCCAAAGATTGATTGCATAATTAGATTTCAGGAATTAAGGAAATTTTGATAATTATTTAGTTACTATTTTATCAGTTGATTAAAAGCTTATAGATTTTAATTCTCTTTATTTGTTTAACTTATTTAAGATGTTTTTAGTTAGTAATTTCTTAATAGTGCAATCTGAGAGTCGAGAGCAAACTTTAAAGACAAATTTTAAAAAAATACTTATTTTAATTATATCCATTGTTATCATTTCACTGTTTTTATTTAGAAATTTATTGTTTAAATCAACTTATCTTCTAAAGAGTTTTGGAGAATTATCCGTTGACCCTGAAATAGCTTTTACAAATAATAAACCAACATTTCTAGAATTTTATGCTGAGTGGTGTGAAGTTTGTAAAGAAATGGCTCCACAAGTTTCTGCTATTAAAGATGAATACGAAAAAGATATTAATTTTGTTTTTTTAAATGTTGATAATCAAAAATGGGGTAACTACATCCAAAAGTTTGCAGTCAACGGGATTCCTCAAGTTAATCTTTTTGATAAAAAGGGTAATCTAATATCTACTTTTATTGGTAAACAAGATGAAATAAAGATAAGAGAATCCATTAATAATTTAGAAAAAGAAGAGAAACCATATGAGGAAATTATTAATGCTGAATTTTCAACAATGCAAGAAAATAAAAATAATGAGGTTAGTCCTCGAAGTCATGGATAATTTTTACCATTCTAAAGATTTTGATACAATCGGAAAACTTTGTTTAAAAATAGACTTGCAATTATGGGCTATAGACTTGTGTTCTTTTTGAGTGCCGTGAGCTGATCTTAAATGAATGTAATGGATCCACGATCTGCATGATCCAGACATATAGATTCTTGTTGGAGTTGCTAATGGTAAAACAAATCTCGCACATTCTTTGGCAACGCCTTCAGCAAGTAAATCTTCATATAATTCTGAAGCAGCCTGAAAATGTAAACCAATTTTTTCATTGAATCTTTTTTTTAACTCATCAGGGAGATCAGGAATTGAATTTTGTCTATTTTTAAAATCTTGACGCCTTAACTCTGGTAAGGGAATATTACCCAATTGAGAACTATCAGCATATCTCTGTGAAAATTCCTGGAAAGTAAATGATCTATGTCTTAAAATTTGCGCAGCGATTCCTCTGTTAGTTTCTATTTGTAATGTCATAAATGCTTGTTCAAAAACGCTCCAATGTTCATTTTTAATGCAATAACTTAATAATTTCGAATAGTCTTCATTTTCCTGATTTTTTGGATTACTGACTCTTGCAATGTAAGCCATTGTTTTTTCTGCATTAGGAGTTAGCGAAATTAGTTCAACTTTACTCATTTTAGATCTTTGCAAGAGTTACTTTTTCTGGTTGGTTTTGATATTTACCTCTTCTATCTTCATAGGTTGTAGAGCATGGATCACCTTCAAAAAAAAGTAGTTGGCAAATACCCTCTTCAGCATAAATTCTGCAATCTGCACCAGAACTATTACTAAACTCTAAAGTTAGATGACCTTCCCACCCTGCCTCTGCGGGCGTTGTATTAACAATAATTCCAAGTCGTGCGTAAGTACTTTTGCCTATACAAATTACAGTAATATTTTCTGGCACTTTCATCTTTTCTAAAGCAACTCCTAGACCATAGGAGTGAGCAGGAAGAATAAAAAAGTCTCCATCCTTATCATGGTGAAGAGCAGTTTTTTCTAAATTATTAGGATTAAACTTTTTGGGGTTCATCACAGTCCCAGGAATATGTCTGAAAATTAGGAATTCTTTAGATGAAAGTCTTAAATCATAGCCATAAGATGAACATCCGTAACTCAACACTGGTCTTTGTTTATTGTCAGGCTCAAGATGTCTCACCAAATTTGATTGGAAGGGTTTAATCATACCTTCCGAAGCTTTTTGATTTATCCAGAGATCATTTTTTAGCATTGTTTTATGATCGAAGTTCGGTAATTTGGTTAGCCATTAATAATAAATCTTTAGGTATATCTGTACCAGTAAGGATTACATCTCCTGAAATAAATCGGTTTTCAAGTGTTGAAATCAAATCATCTTTATCTATAAATTTCATGTCAATAGCTAAAAAAATTTCATCAAGTATGATTTGGTCATTCTCACCAGACTGTAGTTCTCTTTTACAAAAATTCCATAATTCAATGGTAGATTCATAAATAGACTTTTTTAAAGTTTTATTATTTTCAATTGCTTCAGAATTATATTGATCAAAGGAATGTGATGATCTTACCCAGGTTAAATTACCGCATAGCTTTACTGCATGATCTACTCCTTGCTTGACCCCACCTTTCATGAATTGTATGAGTAGCACTTTCCTACCAAGAGCAGCATTTCTTAGAGAGTCTCTAATGATAGATGTGTAGCTACCTCTATATGGAGATTGATAGATTTGAATTTGTCCGTTTTGTAGAAATTTTTTTAGGTTAATTTTGTTAGAACTATTTGTATTTACAGCATCAAGATTACCTTTGGAATAGATATGAGATGAACTAATTACCATTATTTAGATTCTTTCTACATGCAGTATAATTAGAATCTAATAACGCTGCATATAGTGTAATTTTACTTAAAAAAGGTTTAAGAAACTTGAAACTGACTGAAAAAAGCTTGTTGATAAACTGATAAGAATTGAAAATTGTTACAGTTGATACAAGATATTTTAGGGTGTCTTCTTAAATTTTTTAATAGTAAAGATATTTATGATACCTGCTTCACGAGGATTCAACCGCTTTAGTTCGCAACAATCCGGACAAAGTAAAATTAACTCTGTTGGAGAACGCTTTCCAATCAATAGAACTTTAATGGAGGTTATTAAAGGTCTAGATGGTGCAAGCACAGAAATGGTTGAGAGATCTAAAACAATATTCTTCCCTGGTGACCCTGCTGAAAGGGTTTATCTTATAAGAAGAGGAGCAGTAAGATTGTCAAGAGTTTATGAGTCAGGTGAAGAAATAACTGTTGCTCTTTTAAGAGAGAATAGTCTTTTTGGTGTTTTATCTCTTCTTACAGGCCATAGATCCGATCGTTTTTACCATTCAATAGCATTCACAAGAGTTGAAATGATAACAGCACCTGCAAATTCTGTTTTAAGAGCTATAGAGGAAGATGCATCAGTAGGACTATTACTTTTACAGGGTCTTTCAAGTAGGATTCTGCAAACTGAAACAATGATAGAAACTCTTACACATAGAGATATGTCTTCTCGTTTAGTAAGTTTTTTAATGGTCCTTTGTAGAGACTTTGGAGTTGCAGGTGAAAAAGGTATTACGATAGATTTAAGACTTTCACATCAGGCAATTGCCGAAGCTATTGGTTCTACAAGAGTAACCATTACAAGATTATTGGGAGATTTAAAGGATTCAGGGCTTCTTAATATTGAAAGAAAAAAGATCACAGTGTTTGATCCAATTGCTCTTGCAAAAAGATTTAATTGATTCATCATAAATTATGATGTACTGAGTATATGCAAAAGTGTGGCTTGGATTTTAATTGTTTTTTTAATATTACTCGGGGGATTAATTGCACCATTTGGGGATATTCTTGGAACAAAGATTGGTAAAGCAAGATTTAGTATCTTAAAATTAAGACCGAAGAAAACAGCAACTATAATAACTATTATTACTGGTGGATTTATTAGTTCAATATCGATAGGGTTATTGATTTTAGTAAGTGAAGAATTCAGACAAAGGCTTTTTGTTGATATTCCTTTTTTGCAAAAAACTTTAGATGAAAGTAAAAAGGCTTTAATCCCTTTGCAGGAGGAACGAGAGGAACTTGAAGGTAAAATTATTCAAAAAGAAAAGGAGTTAAATCAATTAAAAAATAATATTAAAGAATTTAGGAGAGGAAATATCGTGATTAAAAGAGGACAAACTTTATTTATTGCTGAGGTTGATTCCAGCTCAAAAATAAAACTTGACTTAACAAAAATCTTTAATGAAGCTGATAAATTTGTGAGGAGAATTGTTATCCCAAATAATAAACAAGCAAGAAATATTCTTTTGTGGAGACCCAGTGATATTACAAAAATTGAGACAATAGCTGCTAGCGGTGGTAACTGGGTTTTACTAATTAAATCAGCAACAAATGTTTTAAAAGGGGATAATTATGTTTTTGTATCTCCAGATTTATTAGAGAATAAATTTATAGTCAAAAAAGGTGATGTTATTACAAGTTCTATTCTGGGAGAAAGTGATTTAAATAGTAAATCAATAAATCTAAAAATTAAATCATTGCTTAGAGAAACAAGAGATGAAATTAAGTCAAAAGGATCACAAGTTAGTGAAATTAATACAAGTGGAAATTTTGTAAAAAAAATTAGAGACTTTCTTAAAGAAAATCAAAATATCAAATTTAAGTTGGAAGTAGTATCTTTAAGAGATAGTAAAACTGTAGAACCTATAGTAGTTGAAATTAATATTTTAAAGATTCCAGCTTAAATGTCTAGAGTAATAACTATTGATCCGGGAAAAAATAAATGTGGCTTAGTATTAGCTGAAATAAGTGAAAGAAAAGTTTATAAAGCAATAATTCTCAAAAGTGAATTACTCGGGAATTATATCAGAAATTTAATTACCGCTGAGGACATATCACAAATTATTATTGGCAATGGGACAACCAATAGAGAGATTAGAGAAAAACTAGATTTTTTTAAAAAAGAAATAATAACTTTTGAGGAAAAGAATACTACCTACAGGGCTAAAGCAAGATATTTTGAACTCTTTCCAATCAGTGGTCTTAGGTTTTTAATTCCAAGGGAGGTTTTTATTCTTAATAAAAATCTTGATGCGATATCAGCTTTGATAATTTTAGAGGATTATTGCAAAATGAAGTTTACTTTAAATCAAAATGTAGATTTTAAAACTTGGCTGAAATAGTGAACTTATACTCATTCCCTGTTTCTAGTTCATAATCTTTTTTCAGTAAAAATTTCAATAAGGCATTCTCAATTAATGCTCTTCCTAAAGGTGGATTTACCTTTAATATTCCTTTATTGAAGGAGTATGTAAAAGTCCATTTAAATTGACTAGCTTCCACAACCCCCTGAATTTGCTTTTTAGAGAAGCAATATTCCTTAACACTTACATTTGCAATGGTTTCAGGTTTTGAACGCATTTCTTAAGGTTGGTCTTTATCAAAAGAATTTAATTCGTTAATTATATATTCTTCTTTTTTAGTATTTAGTTGTTCAAGAGATTCGATTACTCTCTTGTACACTTTATCTAATATTGATTTTTCTTCTATAGAAATATTTCCTAATACATGTGAAATGGTATTGAAATTATTTTTTCCTTTTATTAGAGAAGGTGAACCAATACCAATTCTTATTCTCTTAAAGTTTTGTGTCTGCAATTGTTCAATGATGCTTTTAAGCCCGTTATGTCCCCCTGAGCTTCCTTTTCTTCTAAATCTTATTTTTCCAAGGGGAAGATCTTTATCATCGACTATTATGAAAACCTGATCTAAATTGATTTTGTACCAATCAACTATTGCTCGGACAGCATCACCACTGTTATTCATAAACGTATTTGGTAAGAATAATCTGAAAGTAGAATCATTAATGTGAAATTCTGAGCAGGAACTTTTAAGCTTATCTTTTAGTAAAAAATTTGAATTATGTTTTTTCGAGAGATGTTCAAGCAGTAAAAAACCAATGTTATGTCTACTATTTGAGTATTTTTTACCAGGATTTCCTAATCCAATTAAAAATATTTCTTTCATTTTTTATTTCTAAATCTCTTTTTGTTTGAGAATTATTAATATATACAAACTATAACTAATTAATAAAACAAAAATTAAAAAAAAAGTTATTTGGCAATTTTCACATTAACCAAATAACTTTTTGAGAAAATTTCAGAAAATTAGTTTCCGTTCCAATCTACTGAGAAACCTTGTAGTAGCAGGGATTGGTTATAAATTTGTAGAAGAATAACCAAGAAAACCAAAAGTAGTAGACCAATTACTGTCATTATAGGAACTGCTCCCCAACCAGGTACAACTTTGCCTTGACCTGAATTGCCAATTGCTTTTAAAAGACTTCCTAATGCTGTTTTTTGACCCATGTTAAATTCACAAAATCGAGTAGTATTTCGCTATTGTATAAGAACTCATACATAAATTGTTTACAAACTTAGCAAAATTGATGCAAACTTTATCATCAGCTCCGGATCCTGCAGTTTCTATAGCTGTAACAATTCTGGCTTTACTTTTAGCTTTGACCGGTTTTGGACTTTGGACTGCCTTTGGCCCTAAAGCAGCAAAGCTTACTGATCCTTGGGATGATCATGATGATTAATTAATCCTGAAAGTATTTCAAAATTTTCCAAAAATACAAAAAGTAAACAATTAACCATAGTTTAACTATAAATTTAATAGGATATAAATCTGTCAGCACTAGTAACTCCATGCTCGCCTTAAAAATTTCTGTATACACTATTGTCTTTTTCTTTGTAGGAATATTCCTTTTTGGATTTTTAGCAAGTGACCCAACAAGAACGCCAAATAGAAAAGACCTAGAAAGTCCTCAAGACTAATCTCGTAATCAAATTTTAAATTGTTTTCTGGAATTTCAAAAAAGTTAATATACTTCTCTTTTCTTTTTATTAATTTTTTACAGCCATCTAAATCAGCTGAATTTGCAAAAATTAATAAAAATATCAATAATCAAAATACCAAAATTCTCTGGTCAAATACACTTAGTAAAAAAATTAAATCAAGTAAATCACCAATTTTTAATGATGTAAATTCATCAAAAAAATTTTTTGATTCAACCATACTTGCTAAAGCCGAAAAGCCACAAGAGTTAACAATCCAATCTGATAAACAGTCTGAAATAAATGATGTTATTTATGCAGAGGGTAATGTATCTGTTTCTTTTAGAGGCAAATTGCTTAGAGCAGATAATTTAATATACGACAAGTCAAATAAAAAAATTAATGCTACAGGAAATATAGTCTTGGTATTAGGTGATCAACTCTTTAAAGTTTCACAATTAGAATATAGTTTTATTAGTAAAAAAGGTTATTTATTAGATGTAAAGGGCATTATTAATACTAATAATTTGATTGATGACTTATCTTCAAATTTCAGCTTATTAGACTCCAAGAAGATAGCAAGTTTACTTGAATTTAAAAAAAAGGAAGTTTTAAATACTCCAGGCAAGATTAAAAATTGGTTATTTTATACTGATAAAATATCTATAGATGGCCAAAAATGGGAAAGCAAGAGGGCTGTATTCAGTAATGATTTACTTGAATCGAAACAGGTCAAATTAGCCATTAATTCATTAAAAGTTATTGCTGATGCAGAGAAATTACGCTTTAAATCATCAATAAACTATTTAATATTTGAAGAAAAAGTTTCAATTCCATTTTGGCTTGGAGATAGAACTTTAACAAAGTCCGGTGAATTCTTTGACTTTGAAAACAGGTGGAATTTAGGATATGAAAACTTAGATAAGGATGGGTATTTTATTGGTAGGAAATTTAACTCTATAGATATTGCTGATGATTTTGTGCTTGATTTAGAGCCTCAATTTCTAATTCAGAGGTCATTAAAAGGGTATACAAATAGTTTTGTAAAGAAGGACGAATCAATTACTTCAGATAGGGTCAAGAGAAAAACAAGTTTTGAAGATTATTTTGCTCTAAATTCCCAGATAAAAGGCCCAATAAAAAATTGGGACTTAGAAATAGAAAAGAATTTAAATTCTCTTAATTTTGATAAATTTCCAGATGCATTTAGATTTAAAACTGAATTGAGTAAAGAAATTGATTTTTTAGATTCAAAATGGGAAAAAAGTTTTTATGGAATTTATAGAGAGAGGGTCTGGAATGGTTCATTAGGTGAAGCAGAAATTTACTCAGGTTATGGTTCAAAATTACAAAAACAAAATACTTGGATTGTTGATGGCATTCAAAAGTCAGAATTTTTATCTTTTGGTTTGGCAAACATAACAGCAGAGGCTTTTAATACTAAAAATTTGCTTACTAACCTAAAAGGTAATTTGTTTTATTCACTTGATCAGAAATTTCCAATTAGTTTTGAAGATCCTAAAAAGAAATCCATTGATATTTCATATAAGTACATTCCTGAACCAATAACAAAAGGCTTAAGTATTAATACAAGATTGAAAGCATTATATTCTTTCTACGAAAATGGAGATCATCAAGAATATTTAGGGCTAGGTTTAGGACCAGAATTAATATTTGGTAATTTTCAAAATAAAACTTTTGACTATACTCGGATAAGTCTTTTACCTTTCTATAAATTTAATAGTGGTAACAGTGTTTTTAAGTTTGACCAGATTTATGAGGACTTAACCTTAGATATTTCTTTTGATCAGCAAGTATATGGACCTATCATTCTCAAGAGTTTTGGAATTTTGAACTTAACAAGTGATTCAAGTGATTATGGTGAATTTATAGATTCTAAAATTTCTTTAAATTGGAAAAAAAGATCTTATGAATTTGGTATTTTTTATCAGCCTCATACTCAATCAGGGGGTATTTCTTTTAGTCTCTATGGATTTAAATAGCTATAAAAAATTCGTATTAAATTTGATATAGGGTAATTGATTGAATTTATTTTCTATTAAATTTTTATTATTAAGAAGTGTTGAAGTTGCATCCCATTCCCCTGATAAAAACATTTTTCTGGAGCTTTCTTTAATCTCAAGATTTAAACTTAAATCTTTTGATTTTGCTAGTGAATTTTTTAGATCAATTTCTAAAAATAAAAAATTATTATCGCTATAGTTTTGTATTTTTTCTATGGATTTTTTGGGTAGCGTAAAACATGGAATTCCTATCGCAATACAGTTACTGTAAAAAATGTCTGCGAAACTCTCGCCTATTATTGCTCTTATACCCCATCTCATAAGCGCTTGGGGGGCATGTTCTCTGCTGGAACCACATCCAAAATTGCTATTAACAATTAGTATTGAGGCATTTCTGTTTTCTTCTAGATCAAACGGATGACTTCCTTTGAAATTTTTTCTATCGTCTTCAAACACAGATTCACCCAAGGAATCAAAGTTAACACACTTCAAAAAACGCGCTGGAATTATTCTATCTGTATCAATATCGTTACCAATCAATGAGATACATTGACCATTCACATTTGAAATTTTCCCAATTGGTGGGGTAAACTCTGATTTCATCAGTTTATAAATTCTCTAACGTCACTGACTTTGCCATTAATTGCAGCAGCAGCAACCATTGCTGGACTCATCAGAAGTGTTCTTCCACTGGGAGATCCTTGTCTACCCTTGAAATTTCTATTACTAGAACTTGCACTTATTTGATTGCCTATAAGCTTATCTGAATTCATTGCTAAACACATTGAACAGCCAGGTTCTCTCCATTGAAATCCAGAATCTTTAAATATTTGATCAATACCTTCTTGTTTTGCTTCAGTCGCCACTTTTTCTGAACCTGGAACTACAAACGCTTTGACATTCTTGGATACTTTTTTGTTTTTTAATACTTGAGCTGCAACTCTTAAGTCACTGATTCTTCCATTTGTACAACTACCTATAAAACAAACATCTACAGGAGTATCTTTTATTAATTGTCCTGGCTTGAAACTCATATATTCATAAGCTTCTTTTGCAACTAATTTATCATTTGGGGATAAATCATCTAACTGAGGGATTTGTTGATTAATGCTTATACTTTGGCCGGGAGTAATCCCCCAGGTTACCGTTGGTTCTACTTTAGAAGCATCTAATTTAAAGACGTCATCATAAGTTGAATTTTCATCACTTTTTAATGATTCCCACCATGCGAGAGCTTTATCCCAATGCTCATTTTTTGGAGCACATAATTTATTTTTAATGTAACTAAAGGTCTTTTCATCAGGGTTAATGTAGCCGCATCTTGCTCCTCCTTCAATAGACATATTGCATATCGTCATCCTTTCTTCCATTGATAAATCATCTATTGCAGGCCCTGCGAATTCATACGCGAAACCTACACCTGCTTTTACACCAAGTTCATTAATGATATGAAGAACTAAATCCTTAGCGTAAACACCTTTAGATAATTTATTATTACACCAAATCTGCCTAACCTGTAATTTGTTCATAGCGATGGTTTGGGTAGCAAGAACATCTCTTACTTGACTTGTACCTATCCCAAAAGCAATTGACCCAAAAGCTCCATGAGTTGAAGTATGAGAATCTCCGCAGGCAATCGTCATTCCTGGCTGAGTTAGGCCTAATTCTGGGGCCACTACGTGAACTATTCCTTGATTGCCACTACCAATATTAAAAAATCTTATTTTATTTTCTAAGCAATTCTTTTCAAGTGTTTCAATCATCTGTTCAGCGAGATTATCTTTGAAAGGCCTGCTCTGATTATCGGTTGGGACAATATGATCAACAGTAGCAACAGTTCTTCCAGGAAATTTGACTTTTAAGTTTTTGTCCTTTAAAGCTCCAAATGCTTGAGGACTTGTCACTTCATGGATAAGATGAAGACCAATAAATATTTGATCAGATCCTCCAGGAAGACTTGAAACTTTATGTAAATCCCAAACTTTATCAAATAGGGTATCTTGACTCAATTTGTAAAAATAGTTACTTACTATTAGATAATAGGATTAATCTGAGGCTGTTCAAACACACATTTACACTTAGTGTTTGAATTTCTATCCTATTTCGGGTTGAGTTAAATAATTTTTTTATATTAGTTATGTGATTATTCGGTCCTGCAATTGAGATATAGACAAGTCCAACGGGTTTATCTTGACTGCCTCCACTGGGACCAGCTATTCCACTAATTGCTATTGCCCAATCTCCTACTAATTGATCTTTTACATTAATTGCCATGGCCTCACAAACTTCTTCAGAAACAGCCCCATATTTTGCAAGCTTATCTTCTGAAATATTTAATAATGAATTTTTTAGCTCATTAGTATAGGAAACAATACTACCTCGAAAAACTTGAGATGATCCCGATATTGATGTTAGTGATGAAGATAGAAGGCCTCCTGTGCAAGATTCAGCAAAAACAATTGTTTCGTTCCTCTTGGTTAATTCTTTTATTAAGACGCTTTGGAGAGTATCATTGTCTTCTCCAAAAATAAATTTTGAAAAATCTTTTTTTAATTTTTCTTTTACAGGTTTAATTATTTTTTTTGCTTCCAAGTCATTCTTGGCTCGCGCTGTTATTCTGAGTTTAACCTCTCCTAAGTTTGCATATGGAGCGACAGTAGGGTTTTTAAGATTTAATAGATCGTTAATTTTTTCTGCAACGCTAGATTCTCCAATGCCTGCAAATTTTAGAGTGTTTGAAAAAAAGGAGTAACTATCTGAGAATTTATTTTTCACTAAATCATATGCCGTCTCCTCCCACATAGTTTTCATTTCACTGGGTACTCCAGGGAAAGTAAGAATAGTAAATCCTGTTATAGGTTCCCAAATCATTCCAGGGGCAGTTCCCCTAGGATTATTAATAATTTGAGCATTTTTTGGGAAGAAACATTGTTTCCTTAAGCTAGAGGAATCGTCCTGGAGATTTGAGTTTGAAAGTTTTCGTTTAATTTCTTCCCATAAGTGCGGTCTTTCAAAAAGAGATGCATTAAATGATTTGGCTATTGCTTTAGTAGTTAAATCATCGGGGGTGGGCCCTAAGCCACCCGTTGTAATTAGAAGGTTACTTCTTTTGGATATTTCTTGAATTACTTTTATAATTCGGTCACAATTATCACCTACGGTTGTCTGCCTAAAGTGATTTAAGCCTAGTTGAGACAGCTGTTCAGAAATCCATTGAGCATTTGTATTTGTAATATTTCCTAAAAGTAATTCTGTTCCAATAGAAAGAATTTCAACTCCCCTGGAATTTGGACTCATTTAATTGATGCTTCAAGTTTGCCTTCATAAAGAGGAAAACGATTACATAAGGATAATACTCTTTCTTTACATTGACTCTCAATTATTGAATCGTTTGGATTAAGTAATCTATCGGCAATAATTTCGCCAACTTCTGCAAAAGCATTCTCATTAAAGCCTCTAGTAGTTAAAGCAGCAGTACCTAACCTTAGACCGCTGGTCACAAATGGTGATTCAGGGTCAAATGGAACAGTATTTTTATTCGCAGTGATATTTACTTCACTTACGAGCAAGTCAGCAATTTTACCAGTCATATTGATGCTTCTTAAATCGAGTAAAACAATATGATTATCAGTGCCTCCACTTACGATATTAATACCTCTATTTTTTAAAGTTGAAGCTAGAACTTTGGCATTTTTTATTACTTGTTCGGAATAATTAACGAAATCTGGCTGTAAGGCTTCTCCAAATGCGACTGCTTTAGCTGCAATAATATGTTCTAGGGGCCCACCTTGAGTTCCAGGGAAAACAGATTTATCAAATTTCTTCCCAAATTCTGCATCTCTACACAATATAAGTCCCCCTCTAGGCCCTCTTAATGTTTTATGAGTAGTTGTAGTTACTACATCACAATAAGGTATTGGATTTGGGTGAAGTTTACTTGCTACAAGACCGGCAATGTGTGCAATATCAGCCATTAAGAATGCACCAACTTCATCTGCAATATTTCTAAATGATTCAAAATCGATTGTTCTTGGATAAGCAGAATATCCGCATATGATTAATTTTGGATTTGTTTCAAGTGCTATCTCCCTTATCTCATTAAAATTTAATTCACTAGTTTCTTTATTCACACCATAGTGAACTGCATTGAACCACTTGCCACTCATATTTACTGGAGATCCATGAGTTAGGTGTCCACCATGAGATAAATCCATACCCATGATTGTGTCGCCAGGTTTAAGTAGACTTAGAAAAACAGCAGCATTTGCCTGTGCTCCACTATGTGGTTGAACATTAGCCCAATTTGCATTAAATAATTTTTTTGCTCTTTGGATAGCTAATTCCTCGATTTCATCAACAAATTCACATCCACCGTAATATCTTTTTTGAGGTAATCCCTCTGCGTATTTATTTGTAAGGACGGATCCTTGAGCCTGCATGACGGCAATTGATGCGAAATTTTCACTTGCGATTAACTCAAGATGAGTTTCCTGTCTATTTTTTTCAGAGTTGATAAAATTGGATATTACTGGATCACTTTCTTTAAGATCTTGATGGATATTCATTTAATTGGATAGGTAATACGCATAATATAGACGATATTTATAAGAAAAATATAAAAAGAATATTTCAGAATTTTAAACGCGCCTGGAGAGATTCGAACTCCCGACACCCTGATCCGTAGTCAGGTGCTCTAATCCACTGAGCTACAGGCGCATAATTATGTAATATCTCTGTTTCAGGGTCTCTTAGTCAACTAGATTTCGGGTAAAATATCTATTATTAACAATCCTATTATTAATATGCCTATAAAGTGGTACGGAAATGGAGATTTAGAAGATCCTATTTATAAACATTTTTCTCGAATAGTAAATTTTGTTATTCATTGTATGATATTTACTGCGATTGTAAGTGGCACGTGGCTTTTAAAAGAAATTAAATATGAAATAGATTTTTTTAATAATTTTGCAATCTTCTGGTCAGTTCTTTTGGCCTCCCATTTACTTTTCGTAATTATAAAAAAACCTAAAGATACTTCAAAACAATCATCTTAAAACAAGATATATTTATGGACTCTCAGATAGGAATAAGTGATCTAGAAAATATTATTTCAGAAAAGGTTTTTATAAAAATAGAAAAGTGGAATTTGTATCTTGGAGATGCTGGCCTCGCAAGAAACCTTGCTATTGAATGTATAAGTAATAAAGATCAAGGCCCATTGGAGGCTGCAAAAATAAGTTTAAAAGCAATTAATGTAAAAGTAGGTGATGGTGTTAATAGTATTCCACTGATTAATTTAATAACTACTTCACAAATTCTAGAATTAGAGGAGATTTTGGAAAGTTTTTTTAACTAGAACTTTTTTGATGAATTTTGAATTTATTTACTTTCAAACATTTTGTGATTAAAAAATAAATTACGAAAAAAGTTAGAGATCCAAATATTAATAATAAAAATTCTTCGAAATTTGAATTTAAGTTATTCTTAGTTTTAAAAAAATTAAAACAAATTGCGCTGTCTAGAAATGATGCAAAAAACATAAGTGTTATTTTCCTCAATAAATCCAAGTTAGGCAAATTAATATCTTCATTGGGAAGATTGAAAGAAAGAAAAATGCAAACTATAAAGTTGACTATTACAGAAGATAAAATTATACCTACAACTCCAAAATTATATGGTGAAAGATTTCCAAAATTCTTAATTGGTGCACCAATTAAAAACCAATCAAAAAAAACATTAAATATTATCCCTGCGAATGACAACCTAAAAGGGAATTTAGTTTTTTCTATTGAGTAGTAAGTTCTTACTAACAGATCTCTATAAAGATAAAAAGGTATTCCGACAGCATAAGCAATTAGTATGTTCTTTACCTTTAATGCCGCTAAATAATCAAAAGCTCCTCTTTGAAAAACTAACTCTACAATTTGGTTATTGAATGTTACGAAAAATCCAGTTAAAAAAATAGTTGTCAAAAAACAGTATTCTATTCCAGAAATTAGTTTTTTTTGTATTGCCCTAGTGTTTTCCTCACTTCTCAATTTAGAAAACTTCGGAAGTAATGGCAAAATTAAAGAGTTAGATAATATACCTAATGGGGCTTGTATAAGGAAATTTCCGTAAGCTAGTCCCGAGGCTGCTCCCTGAAAACTGGAAGCAAAAAACATATCGATGAAAACATTTATTTGACTCAGACCTGATGAGATAGATGCTGGAATTATTAGTTTTAAAATCCTTCTCTGTTCATCTTTAAATTTTAGGAAGGTTGGTTCTAACCTCAAGAGGCCTATTTTATTTATTTCCCAAATTTGAACAACAAACTGAATTAAAGTTCCACTCAAGGTTGCAAAAGCTAGTAATCCGGCATAAGTGAGGGAATTTGAGGATGAATTTTCTTGGTTTAAAATCCAACTAAATAAAATAAAAACTATAGTAGTTAAGCTTGTTATTGCTGGACTTATACTTGATAAAAAGAATTTTCTTCGGGCATTTAGGGCGCCAAAGCTTAAGCCAATAAAGCCAGATAATGGGATACAAGGTGTAAGAATTCTTAATTGGTAAGTAGCAATAGATTTTGCTTGGTAACTTAAATTTGGGGCTAGTAATTCAATAAATAAACTTGAATTTAAGTAAATCAATATAGCTAAACCAATTAACAGTATTGAAAGTTTTATACTTACTTGAGTTAGAATAATCCCTCCATTTTTTTTGTTAAGAGGAGTTAAAACGGCAACTACTGCATTATGTAAAGGACCATTAATTCCTCCAATAATTACGAGCAAAAAACCTGGAATTATATAAGCATAATTAAATGCGTCGTATGTTACGCCTACCCCAAAAGCAGCAGCTATAAATACTTGTCTTAAGCATCCAGCTAATTTACTTAGACTAGTACCAAATGAAATTGAAAAAACATTATTTTTTAAAAATGAATGCATTTGGATTTGTCTAAATTTTTCAAGAAGTTCAAGTTTCAATTATATTTGATTTTTAACTAACGACATATTTATGAATGATCGGATAATTGAATTTGATCCATTAATTGAAGGTGTTTTAATAAAGAGGTATAAAAGGTTTCTTGCGGATATTGAATTAGAAAGTGGGAAGGTGGTAACTGCTCATTGTGCTAATACAGGACCAATGAAGGGACTTTTGTCCGAGGGAGCAAAAGTAAGATTAAGTGTTTCCCATTCTCCAAAAAGAAAATTACCTTTTACTTGGGAACAGGTATGTGTTTTTGATAAAAATAACCAGGAGGTCTGGGTTGGAATAAATACGCTATTTGCAAATAAGTTGATCAAAAAGGTAATTGAGAAAAACTTGCTAAAAGAAATAATTGGAGAAATAGAGACAATTACATCTGAAGTTCCATATGGCAAAGATAAAAAAAGCAGAATTGACTTTTTTTTAACTCCAAAATCTTCAAATCCTGATAATCGTAACATTTACATAGAGGTAAAAAATACGACTTGGATAAAAGAAAATGTAGCTCTATTCCCAGATACAGTAACGAAAAGAGGTCAAAAACACCTCATCGAATTAAAGGAATTAATTCCTGAAAGTAAAAGTGTTTTAGTACTTTGTATTACGAGAAAAGATGCTTGTTTTTTTGCCCCAGGAGATGATGCAGATCCCATATATGGCAGTCTTTTTAGAGAATCTTTAAGTGCAGGAATGATAACCATTCCATGTTCCTTTGAATTTCATAAAGACCATGTATCATGGAAAGGAATTAAACCTTTGAAATAAATTAATATTTTGATGTTTTGAAATTTTTTAAAAAAATTTTTTTAATTTAACAGATATAGTTTTGGCATGCAACTATAAAATTGGTAACAACGACTACTAGACACTAATAAGTTTTTTGAGCAAAATTGAAGATGAAAGGAAACAGCACAAACTGTTTTTTTGCAGATCTAATTTTTTTTTATGACCACTGCTTTGCAAACGCCTCAAAGGCGCTCTAGGTCCAAATTACAAGATGCAAGTCTTGTTAATGGACCTATGCTCCTTTTGAGGAGTATTCGAGGATTTAGTTCAAACCGCTCTATGTTGTGGCTTGCAACTGTTCCTTTAGCTCTGTTTGGTTTAGGTATTTTTAATCTTTCAGCTCATGCAGCTGATTTACCTGAGTTGAATGCAGCTTTTCTTGCTAACAATTTATGGCTTTTGATCGCTACTATCCTAGTGATCTTTATGAACGCCGGTTTCGCTATGGTTGAAGCAGGTATGTGCCGTTCTAAGAACGCAGTCAACATCCTTGCTAAAAACCTATTCGTATTTGCTTTAGCTGTAACTTCTTATTGGTTTATCGGCTATTCACTAATGTACGGAGGAAGTGTTGCTGACGGATGGCTCTATTTTGGCGGCTTATTTTTTGATCCAACAGTTACTGCAGATATGGTAACTGATGCTGGATTAGTCCCAACTGTTGATTTCTTGTTCCAGTCTGCGTTCGCAGGAACTGCGGCAACTATCGTTTCCGGTCTTGTTGCTGAAAGAGTTAAATTTGGAGAATTTGTTGTTTTTGCTGTTGTATTAACTGCATTTATTTATCCAATTGCTGGTAGCTGGAAATGGAATGGTGGTTGGCTTGATTCTTTAGGTTTTGTAGACTTTGCAGGTTCTTCAATTGTTCACTCAGTTGGAGCATGGGCGGGTCTTGTAGGAGCTATGCTTCTTGGACCAAGAATTGGCAAATACTCTGATGGCAAACCACAAGCTATGCCAGGACACAACATGGCTATAGCTACTCTAGGTGCATTAGTTCTATGGATAGGTTGGTATGGTTTTAATCCCGGTTCACAACTTGCTATGGATCAATGGGTTCCATATGTTGCTGTAACAACTACTTTGGCAGCAGCAGCTGGCGCAATTGGTGCAACTATTGTTTCAACATTAACTTCTGGTAAGCCTGATCTTACAATGATAATTAACGGAATCCTTGCTGGTTTGGTTAGTATCACCGCTGGTTGTGGCGATATGACTCTTGCTGGAGCCTGGTTCGCAGGACTAGTAGGTGGAATAATCGTTGTATTTTCTGTTGCAGCACTTGATGCTGCTGAAATCGATGATCCTGTTGGCGCATTCTCTGTTCACGGAGTTTGTGGTGTATGGGGTACTGTAGTTATCGGTCTTTGGGGTACAGCAGTACAAGGCGATGGAGCAGGTATGGGATTGTTCAATGGTGGAGGTATTACCCTTCTTCTAGTTCAAGCTCTTGGTGCCGCAGCTTATGCTATTTGGACACTAGTTACTTGCTGGATTGCCTGGTCTGTAATTGGAGGATTATTCGGTGGAATCCGAGTATCTGAAGAGGAAGAGACTCAAGGCTTAGATATAGGAGAGCATGGAATGGAAGCATATCCAGACTTTGCATCTGCTAAATAATCTAATTGAAAATTAATTTAAGAAACCTGACTTATGTCAGGTTTCTTTTTTTTTACAAATTATTATTTAAAATGTTGTAATATCGAAGACATGGATACTCAAGCCGTAAAACACGCAATTCAACATTCAGGGAGATACAACCGCAGAGGTTTTGAGTCGCCAACTAAAAGAGCAAAAGCTTTGGGAGAATCTTATCAGAGCGATTTAATAGCATCAATTAGAGAAAATAATTTTAGCTTTAAAAAAGGGAGATTACAGATTAAGCTTGCAAAATCTTTTGGATTTTGTTGGGGAGTTGAGAGAGCGGTGGCAATGGCTTACGAAACAAGAAGACATTATCCTAAAGAAACTATTTGGATGACAAATGAAATTATTCATAACCCTTCAGTTAATAATCATCTAAGTAAGATGAATGTAAAAATAATTTCTGCGAAAAATGGTGTTAAGGATTTTTCACCAGTTTCTCTAGGGGATGTCGTAATTCTTCCTGCTTTTGGAGCTACAGTTCAAGAGATGCAACTATTGCATGAAAAAGAGTGTCACATCATTGATACAACTTGTCCTTGGGTTTCTAAGGTTTGGCATACGGTTGAAAAACATAAAAAGCACACCTTCACATCTATCATCCACGGTAAATATAAACATGAAGAAACACTTGCTACCAGATCTTTTGCTGGTAATTATTTAGTGGTTTTTGACTTGGCTGAAGCAAAATACGTTTCAGAATATATAGAAGGGAAGGGTAATAAAAATGAGTTTATGAAAAAGTTTTCTAAAGCATGTTCTAATGGATTTGACCCTGATATTCATCTTGAAAGAATTGGAGTTGCTAATCAGACAACGATGCTAAAAAGCGAAACAGAAGAAATTGGAAAGCTTTTTGAAAATACTATGTTAAGAAAGTATGGACCGGCTAATATTAATGATCATTTTCTGGCATTTAATACTATTTGCGATGCTACAGAGGAAAGACAAGATGCCATGTTTTCTTTAGTAGATGAGGATTTAGATATACTTGTTGTAATAGGAGGTTTTAATTCTTCCAATACCACCCATCTTCAGGAAATTGCTATTACCAATAATATAGAATCCTTTCATATAGATATTTCAGATAGGATTTCTGTTGAAGAGAATTCTATTTTCCATAAACCTCTAGAATCTGAACTTGTCTTGAAAGAGAATTTTCTCCCTGATGGCGACATTAACGTAGGAATTACTTCTGGAGCATCTACTCCTGATAAGGTTGTTGCAGATGTAATCGAAAAATTAATTGATATCGCTTCCTGAATTTGTTATTCACTTATAAAATTGCTTAGTTTTTTTAATTTATTATTCAGATGTTTCCAAAAGATCTACTTTATTAACTAGAATAATGAAAAATTTATGAAGTATGGAAGACAAAACACAGACAAATGCTGTTGAGACTGCCAGTATGAATAGAACAAAAGCTCCCCAAAAAGTTGAGGTTGTAGTTGCTAATCCATCTTCTGGGGCAGAAGTTAATATACTTGGTGAGCTATCAATTTTTGTTCTAAGAATTGGATTTTGTGCTCTGATGATTCATCATGGCCTAGAGAAACTTCAAGATCCTCAGGGTTTCGCGGAGTTTGTAGTAGGTAAGTACTTCCCATTTTTGCCAGGTGATCCTGTTATTTGGACTTTTGGAGCCGCTATCACTCAGTTAGTTTGCCCAGTTGGATTGGCTTTGGGAATTTTTGCAAGGCTCTCTTCTCTTGGACTATTTTCTACAATGGCATTCGCTGTGTATTTTCATCTACTTGATACTGGACTTGAAGGTTTTCCTTTGGCAGTAGTCGAAGGCCACAACTATGCTTTTGAATTGTCTTTTATATATGGTGCTATTTCTCTGTACTTTTTATGTGCAGGTCCAGGCAGATTATCCTTATTCAGAAAAACTAACAAGATTACATATTATCCAAAGTCAACATAATCTAATGTAAAAAATGCCTTTTTTGAGTAAACACCATAGAGATGCCTTTCGAATTACACATATCAATACTTTCTTGGTCTCTTAGACTTCCTCCAGGTTGAATAATAGCTTTTATTCCATATTCATTTGCTATTTCTACAGTATCTGCAAATGGGAAAAACCCATCGCTGGCCAAGACAGCACCTGAACTTAACCTTCCAGCTTCTTTTAATGCAATTTTTGCTGCTCCAACTCTATTCATTTGTCCAGCTCCAATACCAATAGTTTTTTGATCTTTTGCAATAACAATTGCATTAGATTTCACATGTTTACAAATTTTCCATGCAAAATTTAGATCTAAGCTAATTTGATTACTCGGATTTTTATTAGTTACTGAAATCCAACTTTCAGTTTTTTCTTCACTTGCGTCAGTATCTTGGACGAGTAATCCTCCCATGATTGATTTAGTGGAAATTTGGTTCTTTTTTGGTAGTTGATCTTTTGAAAACTTTAAAATTCTTAAATTCTTTTTAACTTTTAAAATTTCTAAAGCTTCCTCATCAAATGATGGAGCGACAACACACTCTAAGAAAATATCTTTGAGATGAATTGCGGTCTCACTATCAACATTTGAATTAAAAGCAACTATTCCTCCAAAAGCGCTAACCGAGTCGCATTCCAAAGCATTCAAAAATGCTTGAGAAGCAGAATTACTTATAGAGGCGCCACAAGGATTGTTGTGTTTTAAAATGACAGAGGCAAATGAGTCTGTTTTAAGTTCATCTTTTTCTGGGTAGCCAAATTCTAAAACTGTTGAAAGTGCCGACTCTAGATCCAATAGATTGTTATAACTTAAGTCTTTACCTTGTAATTGTTCTGCTGAGTTCCATCCAATGTTGCTTAAACCATACCAAAAAGCTTTTTGATGTGGATTTTCTCCATATCTTAAAGTTTTGATTAGTGGATAAGATTCAATATATTTGGAAGATTGTAAACCTCTTTCTTTTCTTATCCAATTAGATATTGCTGTGTCATAGTCTGCTGTATGTTGAAAAGCTTCAAGGGCTAATTTTGCTTTATATGAGTCCTTTAATTCACCTTTTTTACTTTCTTCAAGAAAATTTTGATACTGACTAGGATCCACTAAAACGGAAACGTCTTTATGATTTTTAGCTGCAGAACGAACCATTGATGGCCCTCCGATATCGATATTTTCAATAGCATCTTCCCATTTAGCTCCCTGATCTACAGTTTTTTTAAAAGGATATAAATTGACAACTACTAAGTCAATTAATTCAAGATTGTTAGCTTCTAAATCTTGTTTATGTTCCTCGTCAGTTCTTTTGGCTAATATTCCCCCGTGTATTTTTGGATGTAAAGTTTTAACTCTTCCTCCAAGAATTTCTGGAGAATTAGTAAAATCTGCAACTTTGATAACTGGAATTTTTGCTTCTACAAGATATTTGGCAGTGCCTCCACTTGATAAAATTTTATAATTAAATTGCTCTACCAATTCCTTACAAAATGGAATTATATTTTTTTTATCAGAGACACTTACTAAAGCTAAAGGTGACATTATGGGAAAGTTTACTTACTTAAGAATATAAACATGAAATACGATATCAATCATGAATTTGTCTCGATTAGCTCTCAAACCGCAACTCATAGAATTATTTTATTACATGGTTGGGGAGCAGATTCAGATGACCTTTTAATATTTGGAAAGGATATGGCTGAAAAAATAAATCTTGATTTTGAGGTAATATCTTTAAGAGCCCCTGGATTACATCCAAGTGGTCAGGGAAGACAGTGGTATGGATTATACCCACATGATTGGAATGGAGCTGAGGTTGAAGTAAAGAAACTTTTAATTACATTAAAAAAATTTGATACTGATCAGATTCCACTAAGAAAAACAATTTTGTTGGGGTTCTCTCAAGGTGCAGCAATGGCAATTGATGCAGGATTTAAATTAAATTTTGGGTTAATTGTTGCTTGTAGTGGTTACCCTCATCCAAACTGGGCCATGGAAGAAAAATGCTCGCCATTGATTATTAGTCATGGTTTATTTGATGACGTAGTTCCTATAGATGCTTCTAGGACTATTTATGAAAAGGTAAAGAGTAAGTCTTCTAAATTTTGTGAATTATTAGAATTCGATGGATTTCATCAAATTGATTCAAATTTAATTAATTTTATAAGTTCAAATATAAATAATATTTTTTAAACAAAAGCATATTCGTATTCTTCAATCTCTTCCCAATCATCTGCAGTAAGTTCTAGACCCTCAAATATTTTTTCTTCACCAATGCCTTCAACTACAACTTTTAGTGATGGAAATAGAAAATGATTTTCTTCAGCATATTGGGCGCTAAATAACCCTTTTATACCCCAAAAAAATCTATCAGTGGTATGTTCATTTCTTCTGACATTGAAAACTGAAGGCGCAGAAAGACCATTTTCAGCTATGAATCTTCTTGCTGCTGTAACTGGTTTATGTTTGCCAGTTTCGATATGATAAATAGGTACATGTGCCATTACTCTTTGGCCAGCCAATCTTCTTCTGCTGATTCTTTTTCTTTTTTTTGACATTGATTGGTACTCCCGAAATTATTAATGAGATTAGTCTTATTTATTTTTACTAATCTTATATATGTGATTTTAAATTCATTTTCAAATTACATAGAGGACCCATCAACCCCTTATGTAGCTTAAAATATGATTAAATATTCATATTTAAGGCTGGCTAAAGTCAGACCTCTTTATATATCTTAATACTTTTTTCATATTTTACAAGCTTTTTTTTCAAGTTTTTTAAAAAAATTTCTCAAAATTTCATTAATTATGAATCTTTCAAAAAAATTTGAAGAGTTAATAATAAAACAGCTAGAGAGTTTTGGTTGCTCAATGGGCGTAACTAATTTAGTCATGTATCTTGCTTCAGCTAAGCAAGGAACTAAAGCATCTTTTGAAATGATTGGTCAATGGCCACAAATTGATAGGCTACTTACATCAATAGAAGATGATCCTTCACTAAAAGTTTCATCGCCTAATAGAAGATGGTACCCACTCCAAGAAAACGATATTTTACTTGGTGTTCTTAGGGTAGAGACTGATTTGAAAGGGGGGAATTGGCCCGTATCTCTTGATTCTAGATTAAAAGCGCTCTCAATATCGTTAGCTAAATGTGTCTCTATCGAATTAGAACGCCAAAATAAAAATGAAGAAATCAAATATTTAAAAAATCAGGTCAATGTAATAATCCATCAATTAAGGAATCCATTAGCTGCTATTAGGACTTATGCAAAATTACTAATAAAAAGACTTGGTTCAGATAAAGATTCTATTGAAATAGTCGAACGGATGATAATCGAGCAAAAACAAATTAATCAATATATGGATTCTTTTACGCAATTAAATTCACCTATTCAACTTCCTCTGGAAATTGGAGAGGAAAGATTATTATTACCACCAAATTTAGATAATAAAAAGGTAATAACTGTTGAGAGTTTATTGAGGCCAATATTAGAAAGGGGTAAAGCTAATGCGGATCTAGAGAATAGAGATTGGACTGAACCTTCTCTTTGGCCAGATTGGACTATTTCGCCATTAAAGGCAAAATATGCTGTAATTGCTGAAATTGTGGCCAATTTATTAGAAAATGCTTTTAAATATGCCCAAAAAGATGCTGAAATTGGACTAGCAATTACGAGTAATGGAATTTGTATATTTGATGATGGTAAAAAAATAACCAAAAATGAAAACAAGAAAATTTTTGAAAAAGGTTTTAGAGGAATTGCTGCTAAAAAGAAGGACGGAACTGGTGTGGGACTTTTTTTGGCGAGGAAATTAGCGAAACAAATTGGAGGAGATTTGAGTTTGTTGGAAAATAACTCGATTGATAATACTGAAAAATCAAAAAATCTTAAAAAGAAAAATATTTTTTATTTAGAACTACCTATAAAAGAATTGCATGCATAAATAACATTCCAGTTTCAACTAGTACAACACTTGCACCGCAGGCATCCCCATTGAAGCCTCCAATTTTATTACCTAGTATGTTGGGGATGGAATAGCTTAGAAAAAAACCAATCAAAATAAGAATTAAAAATTTAATTAATATTGCTTGGGATGTAATTAAAACTAATTGGTATGCAGTGAAAATTAAGAGAAAAATAATGGAGATCAAAGATTCTTTTTTAAATCCATTCCAAAACTTTTTGTGACTAATAGATTTTTTCTTGTAACTTATATATTTAAAATTATCTATAAAAAATAAATTTGAAAATCTTCCCCAAAATAAGCATATAGGTAAAACAAAAATTATTGAGTTTTGAATCTTCAGTATGCAAGCAATTTGAATTAAAGTTATAAAAACTAAAGCTTGAACGCCAAAGGAACCAACTTTACTGTCTTTCATGGCTTTTAAACGTCTCTTTTTACCTGCAAAAATACCATCGAAAGTATCCATTAAACCATCGAGGTGTAGTCCACCAGTAATTAAATATCCCGAAGCTAAACAAATTAATGCGGATGCATAAATTGACCAAGAGTTCGTTCTTAAAAAAAGAAATATATAACCCTGTATTGTTCCAATAAAAAATCCTAAAGGTGGCGCAAATTGTGCAATATTTTTAAATTCGGGATTAATTAAAGGTATCTTTGGAAATGTTGTATAGAAAATCCAAGAGCCTGCCAAATTTTTTATTAAATATTTTTTGATGAGACAAAAATAGATTCAATATTAAATAATACGTTAGATTAATGAAAAGGATCAAAAAATTTTATAAATTATCGTGTTTGAATTTGAAATTACATCCAATTGTAGTAATACGGGGGCAAGAACTGGTATATTTCATACACCAAATGGCGAGGTAAATACACCAAAATTTATGCCTGTGGGTACTTTGGCAACGGTTAAAGGAATTTCATCTAAGCAGTTAACCTCTACAGGATCAGAAATGATTCTCTCAAATACTTTTCATCTTCATTTACAACCTGGAGAAAAATTAATTAAAGAATCTGGCGGAATACATAAGTTCATGAATTGGCCTAAGCCTATTCTTACTGATTCAGGAGGATATCAAGTTTTTAGTTTGGCTAAATTAAACAATATTTCTGATAAAGGAGTGGAATTTAAAAATCCAAGAGATGGTAGCCATGTATTTTTGTCGCCTGAAAAAGTTATGCAGATTCAAATAGATCTTGGATCGGATGTTGCGATGGCTTTTGATCATTGTCCTCCGCATACAGCTAACGAAAATGATATTGAGGACTCTTTACAAAGAACTCATTCATGGTTGCAAAAATGTGTCGATACTCATCAGAAATCTAATCAAGCATTATTCGGTATAGTTCAAGGTGGCAAGTATCCGAAATTGAGAGAATATAGCGCAAAATATACAAGTTCTTTTGATCTGCCTGGAATAGCAGTGGGAGGTGTAAGTGTTGGCGAGGCGGTCGAAGAAATACATAGTGTAATTAATTACGTTCCGAAATTCTTACCAATAAATAAACCAAGATATCTAATGGGAATTGGCTCTTTGAGAGAAATTTCTTTAGCTGTTGCAAATGGATTCGATATATTTGACTGCGTTTTGCCTACAAGACTAGGAAGACATGGGACTGCATTTTTAAATGATGAAAGATTGAATTTGCGAAATGCTCGATTTAAAAATGACTTTTATCCAATTGACAAAACTTGTAAATGCGAGACCTGTAAATCCTATTCTCGAGCATATTTGCATCATCTAATTAGAAATGACGAAATATTAGGTCTAACCCTTATAAGTTTGCATAATATTGCTCACTTAATAAGATTTACCAACGCAATTTCTACAGCAATTAGAGATAATTGTTTTACAAATGATTTCGCTCCTTGGAAAACATCCTCTATTGCTCACTATACGTGGTAACGTCTTATCATAATTAATTAAATTATCAAAAAGGTGCTCATTCTATTTAATACATTCGCTGAATTGCCCGAGGCTTATAAGGCCTTTGCTCCAACTGTTGATGTTCTTCCACTTATTCCTTTATTTTTCTTTTTATTAGTGTTTGTTTGGCAAGCTGCTGTTGGATTTAAATAAAATTCTTTTAGTTTAGATTGTTAGTATTAGACTGGATTTTCAAGTAAAATCGCATCTCCGGAATTTTCTACTGCACTCTCTATAAAATCAGCAATTTTTAATGCTCTTGAGGCTTGCTCACCATCCACCTCAGGTATTTCCTTGCCCTGAACGCACTTAAGAAAATGCTCCAATTCTGCATAAAGAGGTTCAATGGAGGTTGTGCTAACTTCTTCAACATATCCGTCATTTCTATAAAC
>JAOIPS010000011.1 GCA_028141225.1 Prochlorococcus sp. AH-736-L23 | reverse complement strand
GGATGCAAAGATCACAAGGATCTACTGATATGAAAACTTGGGAATGAATGAAACGCTTACTACTTGCACCGCATGTAAATTAAGATTTGGTTATTCTGAATCAATAACTCCTTAAGAAATATCTTTTTAATTAATGTTGCGATTTCTTCCGTTACCGATTTTTATTTGCATTTATCTATTCTCTTGGTGGAGATGTAAAATAAACATTATCGCTAGTGATAAGCAATTAGAACCTTGCGTTGATTGGGCATATATAAAAAATTTACCTCTTCCACCAAAACCTTCATTTATCGAATTTTATATTGTTTATGTCTCTTCTTTTTTTAAATTTCCCTTTGGGATAATTATTCAAAAACTACCTTTTGCAAAGAAAGTAAGATATTACGAAAGAGAAATGAAATTAATATTTGATAAATGGAATCTAGAAAAAATTAAAAAAATAATCAACTAATTTATTGATGTCTCTGGAGTAAAGATATATAAATTCCCAATAATACAAATATTGCTACACCTATTCCTATAACTGTAGTGGGTTGATTATTCCAAAAATTAGTTAAAAATTCCATTTATTGGAAAGTTTAAATTTTTTTAGCTCTATTGGCTCTATTCATTACTTTTCTCAAAATATAATTTTTTGTTGATAAATCAGAAATACAATAAAGAGTTAAAAACAAAACTAATTTTGCAAAAAATGAGATTTGCATAATGAAAATAACCCTACACTCATAAAAGCAAATTTCATCAAAACTGCCAATTTTTAGAAAACCACACAAGAGGTATTTTTAATAATTGACAGTCGATCTAAAATATTTGCAATTAGTATTCTCCCTTTGTAAAAAGATTTTTAATTTCATAAATTCCCTCCATTTTCTTCCCTTTGACTGTCACCGCGGTGATTCCATTAGATAAGGATAAATGGGTAATTAAAACTATTTATTTTCAGTTATTACTTTTTCTGCTAGTAATAGAAAGCCAATAAAAATTAAAAAATAAAATGCTTTATGTTCAGCATTGGTCATTTAAGGCCGGATATCATCAAAAAGGTGCAGAAAAATTTCTTGGTGGTGGAGGAGATTATCCTGGAGTTGAGATGATTGGAAGATATCATGCACCAGGTTCTTTAGAGGGTTGGATAGTTTTAAAGACTGATGATCCAAAAGCAATATATCAACATGCCGCTGAATGGGGTGAATTTCTTAATTGGGAAACCACACCTGTATTTACTGATGAAGAAGCTGGTCCAATAGTTGCCAAAGTCTACTCATAGAATTCTATTGACAGTACATCTAAAATAAGTAGCAACTAGCTCCTTTTTATGAACACTCTCATCATTTCTACTTTTAGCTGTACATTTGAAGAATTTAAAAATGATGTAACGAGATTATTTCTTGAAGAAATGTGCAAGGAGTTTGTAACTGATTATGAGTTTGTAAAAGTCAACGAACACAAATCTCATTTATTAATGAACTGTACTGACTTAGAAAAATTAGGTGCAGAGATGGAATCTCCTTTCGCAAAGGAATGGGATAAAAAAAATAACTGTAAGGATACGGTATATTCGATCGAACTTGTTGCGTAATTGAAACGCTTTCTACTTTCACTTGCCTTACCTAGTGCTGTTAATGATTTATCCGAAATGTTTCAAAAAGATAAAGAACACCCCTTGAATTAAATTGAAGAAGATTATAATAAGCTCTTAATTTCTAATTCAGTATTGAATAAAGATTTCTTAAATAATTTAGTAAACGATCCTAATGTATCTAGGATATCTTTGAGTAATTTTGCTTTATCTGTATCCTTATCCTTTCTTTTGTCATATATATTATCTAGGGTCTATAGTAGAAAATCTAACACTTTTTCAAATCCAGAAACATTATCAAAAGTTCTGCCTATTCTTAGTATTGGAACAACTATTATAATTGCGGTTGTTAAATCTTCTCTAGCATTATCCTTAGGACTTGTCGGAGCACTATCGATAGTTAGATTTAGAACTCCCATAAAAGAGCCTGAAGAACTAACTTACATTTTTTTATCAATTGGAATAGGTTTGGCAACAGGTGCAGATCAATATAGTGTGGCTATTATTGGTTTTATTTTGACAATTATATGCATTTATTTAAATCAAAGACTTAGCTTAAGAAAAGTATCTCAGAATAATATCTCTATTTCTATTAGTAATATCAATAGTAAAGATATAAATAGCATTATTGAATTGTTATCTAAAAATAGTTCTGCTGTTAATTTTCATAATTTTTCTACTTCCAAAAATAAGGATTTTAGGAATACAAATATTACTTTATCTTTTACCCCAGAAAGTTTTGAAAAGATAAATACTATAACCAATGAAATTAGCGATGCATTCCCAGAAGCTTCAATAAATATTATCGATAGAAACGTCTTTTAATTAAAATTGATATATGAGAATATATAGAACTCCTCAAAAAGACTATAAAAACTTATTTAAAAGTATTCTCCTTAATTTAGATAAAAAAATATTTATTAAATTATTTTTTATCTTAATAACAGCAGGATTTGGAGTATTTATTTTTTTTCCAATTGATTCTTTTAATACAGGTCTAAGGCCTTTTAGATTAGGGGTAAATTTAATTTCAAAGTTCATAGCAACAGTTGATAAAAAAAATGAAGCAACAGCAGATATTTTGGCAAAGGATATAATTTTATTAGGCGATAATATCAATGGAATTGGCTTTAGATATATTAAATCATTTGTTGAAAGTCCCGATAAGTTACAGATTAATATAAATTTCAAAAATTATAAGCGGTTATCAAAAATTAGAAATGAAGCAATTAATGAGGGAATTCTAGTTAGATCAAAAAATGACAAAGTAAGTGGTGAGTTAGTTTATAAAGGGAAAAAATACCCTATAAGATTAAGACTTAAGGGTGATTGGACTGATCATTTAATTGGAGATAAGTGGTCATTTAGAGTTGAGACTAAAAAAGACTTTGCTTTCTTAGGTATGAGAGAGTTCTCTTTGCAGCACCCACGAACTAGAAATTATTTAAATGAATTCGTTTTTCACGAATTTCTTAAATTTGAAAAATTACCATTCTTAAGATATAAATTTGTTCCTTTATCGGTTAATGGCAAATATCTTGGTATATATGCCCTTGAGGAACATTTTAGTAAAGAATTTATTGAGAATAGTAAATTAAGGGAAGGTCCAATTTTAAGGATTTCAGATCAAGATAAAAGAAATGAGTGGAATCGCAACTCAATACTGAGAAATGAGGCTAATTTTTTAAATACAACAGAAAATAATGCAGATATTTTAACTTTTAATTTGGATAAAATTGCAAAAAAGAAGGAGATAACATCTCAATTCAAATTAGGCTCCGAAATGCTTAATAAATTTCTAGGAAAAAATATAAAAACTTCTGAATTATTTGATTTATCGATGACAGCCAAGTACTTTGCAGTTACAGATCTATTGCAATCCTTAACTGCAAATACTTGGTATGACATGAGATTTTATTTAGATCCATTAACCTCTAGGTTAATTCCAATTGGTTACGATGCACAAATTCCTTACTCTATTGAGAAAAGAATGCTATCTATAGACCAAAATGTATTAAGTTTGTTTGATGATCCAATTTTTGTAAAAGAATATGTTAAGCAATTAGACAGGATTACAAAAGAAGGATATCTAGAGGATTTCTTTAAAAAAATTGATAATAATTTAAAAAAAGAAACACTAATAGTTAATAAATCATTCCCATTCGTGACTTATGATAAAAGTCAAATTATTAAAAATAGAATTTATATCAAAAATAGACTTTTTCGCTTAGCACCTATAGGAATAACAAATTTTAGTTTTTCAGATGATTATGATAATTTGTTTTTGGAAGTTTTTAATAAAAATAAATTGCCCCTAAATATAAATAGTGTAATTATAAACGGAGTAAAATTTACTCCATCAACTAATAATCTTCTTTTAGGAGAAAATAACTTCAAAAGAGTAAGCAGCAAAAAAGTAATTTTCATAATTGATGAAAAAGAAGAAAAAAGCAATAAATCATCAAATTATAAAGATTCTTTAGATATAAGCAAAAATGGTTCTTTACTATATGATCTTACTATTAATTACAATATCTTAGGATTAAAATCAGAAAAATCATTTAAATTAAGGGAATTAAGGAATTCTCAAAATACTCCAATTCAGGACTCCTTAATCAAAAGAAAACCTACTTATTTGAGTTTTGAAAACATTGATTTTGATGAGATTAATAAAGAATTAACTATCTCAAATGACTTGATAATAGAGAAGCCACTTATTTTACCTAAAGATTATAAACTCATTATCAAGGGAGGAGTAACTTTAGATATTAAAAAGGAAGGATTCATATTATTAAATGGTCCAATTATAATGTTGGGAGATGAATCAAATCAAATTAATGTAAGGAGTTTTGAAGGAGGTAAAGGTATTTCCATAATTAATTCATTATCTGATTCATATATAAATTATTCAACTTTCGATGGCTTGAATTCTAATTCAACGTATTCATCAAATATTACAGGAGGTGTAAGTTTTTATAATTCAAAAGTTGAAATTAAAAATTCTAAATTCAAAAATTTCAAGTCTGAAGATGCTCTTAATTTAGTAAGATCTCCATTCATAGTTAAAAATTCTTATTTTTCAAATATATTTTCCGACGCAATTGATCTTGATTTTTCAAATGGTAAAATAGAAAATACTGATTTCAAAATTGTTGGAAATGATTCAGTAGATATCTCTGGTAGTAATGTTGAATTAAAAAATCTCAATATAAAAGATTCTGGAGATAAAGCCGTAAGTATAGGTGAATCAAGTAATGTTTTTGCAAAAAATATTATTATCGATAATGCTTTTATTGGGATTGCAAGTAAGGATCTCTCAAAAATATATTTAAAAAATCTAAAAGCTTCTGATGTAAATATTTGCCTTGCAGCTTATGAGAAAAAACAAGAATACGGTCCTGGATTTATAAAATTAGAGGATTCAGATAGAAATTGCAATTCAAATTATGTACTTGAGTCTGGCTCATCTATTTTATCCCTGGGATATCCTTTAATTCCAAATACAAATAGTGCATATCAAGAATTGTATTCTGATGAATAACCAAAATAATGATGTATTCAGATATGAAAGAAAATTTCTTTTAGATAAATTTTCTATTAATTCCTTAGAAGATTTAATACAATATATCCCTTGTGATTTGTATGAGAAATATCAAGAAAGAAAAGTAAATTCTGTCTACTATGACAATAGTAATTTTTCTCTCGCCTATGAAAACATAGATGGAATATTTAATAGATCTAAAATAAGAGTCAGATATTACGGAAATTCAAATAAGTTAACTTCACCTAAACTCGAAATAAAATCAAAATATGGAAACGTTGGCAAAAAAGATATTTTTGATTTAAGGAGTGAAGATATTTATGAAAGTAAATTTTCACTTGCTTTTTTAAAGGAACTCAAATTTATAGAATCCTCAAAATATAATTTCTTCAAATTACTTTGTCCTATATTAAAAGTTTCATATAAAAGAAAATACTTTTTATCTACATGTAATAGATTTAGAATTACTCTAGACAGTAATATAAATTTTAAAATTTTTGATAAAAATAATATTGATAATTCCTTAAATGATAATAACTTAATTTATTTAAATAAAAATATTTTGGAATTAAAATATGCCATCAGTGATGAAGATCAGGCATGCATCTTTGCAAAACAATTACCAGCAAGATTATCTTCAACCTCAAAATATCTTTTAGCGGTTAAATCTTTAGGCCTTATTAAATAATGATATTTAATTATTTTGTGTAAAAAAAATATAATAATTTAATAGATAATTTTAAAGATATAATTTTGAAGTATGAATTAATTCCAATTTATTCTTTCTATGGAAAATATTCTTTCATTCAGCTAAGATTGATTAAATTAAAAGTAAGAATGATGTTCTTTTTCTCTAAGCTAGGAAGTTTAATTTCATACAATAAAAAAAATATTTTTCAAACACCTTTTGGCACAATTTCTAGTGAAGTAAGTTTATTCCCTCTATATTATCTTTTCTTTGTTTATTTATCTGGGATATTGCCTTGGGAGATTTGGAATGGACAAACACTCTTTAAATTGTGGGGGCAACATGAATATTTAGCTGAACATTTGCAATTCATATTTTATTTGTCAGGTGCAATATTATCTTTAATTAATATTTTTAAAAATAAATATAAATTAATTAGTTTGCAGAATATATTCTGGATTATTTTTTTTCTTTCGCTTTTATCTTTTTCTTTGGCAGAGGTTGGCTACCTAATTCCATTTAATGAAGGTGTTTTTCAAGAAATAAGATCAAATAGTATTCAGAATGAAATAAGTTTTCATACTTTAAAGTTTTTTAATCCATATTTACACAGATCATTTATATTCCTAAACTTATTTTTGGGATGGTTCGGTTGGAGGTATTTTTCGTTTATAGAAGCTATTCCAAAAAAATTTTTTAGTCTTTATTTCTTAACTACAGCTTTAGCTTATTCAATATTAGAATTAAGACTTTCTTCTCCATCAATTTTTGTCCAAAGTATCCCAATTCTTCAAGAAATCTTCGAATTTTTAATGGCTATGGGTCTATTTCTGCATGCTTTAAAAATGTTCAAATATTATTTAAAAAATTAGTATTAAATAAAGTTTCTTCTTTAATCAGAAAAAATACTTATCTTCATTAGCATTAATTTTTAATAAATTACTATCATTTATAATGATTTATGAAACACACTTTTTGCAAAAATATACTTAAATTAAACCATAAATTTAATTAGATAAAAAATATGAAATTTTGATTATAATATTTTTAAAAAAATCAAGTTTTTATATTATAAGATCATTTAATTAATAACCTTAAGGCATGTTATATTAAAAAAATCTTGTTTATTGTTCCCATTAAAAGCAAGACTTATGGCATTAAAATACTCTTAGCTCTAATTATTTTTTCGTAAATTTATGAAAAGTAAATTTGCTTTCTTTTTATTGGGATTTACATCATCAATAATTCTATTCCTTATTACTTTTCTATTAGTAGGTAAAGTTAGATTAAGAAATTATTATTATTTTTTAAATTCTACTTTAAGAAAATCATTTGTAAGTCAAAGTAAATTTAAAGAATATGATTTCTCAACTTGTTTACCCCAGAAAATATCATATGTACCAGATCAATCATCAGTAGTTATAGGCCATGCTTATGGGAGAGGGCAATCAAAGATTAATAGAAAAAATTTAAACCCAAAAGTTGATAGATTTTTATTAGAAAATAAAAATAAGATAGACACTTTATTCTTAACAGGTGATGTTTTTAATATCCCATCATTAGCTAAATGGGAATATTTATATGAAAAATATGAAGAGTATTTTGATATCTACATTGCTCCGGGTAATCATGATGTAGATTTCCCTTACGGTGATTTATTTAAACTATATATATCCAAGAAACAGCCAATTAATTTCCCATTTATTCTTAAAAAATCGGGCTTTAATATAGTTGTTGATGATAGTAATTTACCAAAAACTTTGTTTGATTTCGAGGATAATATTGAAAAGTTTAATGTGTTAAATGGAGACGTTATTTTTTTGCGCCATCATGTTTTGATTGATAAGTTATCTTCTTTCGGAGGCAGTAATAAGAAACTTTTGAAAAAACAAATTTTTGAAAAATTGTTGAAGAATAATTCCAATATTTACTTTGTTTATGGAAATGGAGGTATGTACGCCAATAAACCAAGGATTGCTTGTTTTGAACATAAAAACATTACACATCTTTTAAATGGAATTGGAGATTTTAATGATGATCTTATTTTAATACTTAATAAAAATAAAATTTATAGTTATAATATTGGCAACTAAAATTTAGATAAATCTATTCGAAAATTTTTAGAAATGGATCTATAAAATTGTTGAAAATTGTAAACCATTAAAAAATATATAAAGTCATTAATTTAAACATTTTATGTTGATGTGCCTTTGCCAATTTTGGAATCTATTAATTATATTGACAAATGAAATAAAGGCCTGAAAGAAGTATTTTTTTTATTCAATTACACTGAAGTTGAGGATTAATATCACTCCGATAAGCCGAATCAGGAATGTTAAAAATACACAAGGAAAGACTAGATATTTTACCTTCATCGACACTTGCATAAATAGTTTAGTATTGTGACTTAAGCCATTATGCGGTAATTGGTATTACCATAGGCTGGGCAGATACCTGTTTAGGCATAAACAGGACTCTTAGATTTGTTAATTGTTTCAAGTTTTAAAAACTCTTAGTTGGGTTATATTTTATTCTTTCATTAATATTTGGAGTCTCTTTAGCATTAGCTTTTGGTCAAAGAGTAGGGGCTAGACGATGCAAACTTGGGAACTAGTGCTCCCAAAGCGCTTAAGAGCCATATTGCATCACTAGGTTTTGTAGCTATATCTAATTTTTTTGATTAGTTCTGCGCGGTTTTCATGATAAATAAAGTAATATTTTTCCGAAAGTTGTCCGCAAAATATTAGTTAAGAAAAATTTAACTAGCATTTTATACAAGATATTGATCTATTTAAATCAATAAAAATTTGAGAGATGAAATATAGTATCAGGAAATTACTAGAAAAAAATTTTGGAATCATTTGATTACTTCGAATATCTAAATTCAATATCATTTCATCCACCTGTAATGATTATAACTACGATAGTGTTCTTCTATATAAGAAGAAAATTTTTATTAGCTGGCAAAAAACATTAGTAATCTATTTAATATTTATATTTTTGAATGAGTCAAAAATTAAATAAACAAAGCAAGTAATAAAAACAATTACATATATAGATTCCATTTAACTTATCGTTGTTATTGAACTGCTTAATCCATAAGTGAGAAAAATAAAACTTGCAAAAGTAACTCCAATCATTACCGTTGTATAGAGTTTATTTAGTGTGAAATTATTATTTGATGAGAAATCTGCTACAACTAAATTTTTCATTGAATATTTGTCTCTACTTTTGAAATTGTTGCTGTTTACCAAACTGCCTAAAATTGGATCTGTTGAAACATTTATTTCTTGATTGATAACAGAATTTAAACCTTTATCTTCATTAAAGAATTTTGGAAACATATAAGTATGCCATAACGCTATTACTGCGACCCAAAAAACCACGCTTACTCCTGCCAACCCAAAAAGTAGAAATCTAAAAGTATCCATATTTTGTAGCTAAATATTTAAATTAAATCTACATCAAACTAAATTTTAAAATATTTAAATTTAGAAAATATACTTCAATAAAATCCATTAATCATAATTAATTGTGATTAATGATTAAAAATAATGTTATTAAGTGATTTTGTTTAAATATAAGTTAATGATCTAATCAATTATTAATTTAGAAAGGGCACAATAATTATCAAATTTATTATTTTTATAGAAATGGATTTTAGAGTCGTACTTGTTATTACCCCAATAATATTTTCATGGATATTTACAGTATTTTGGTTAGGTAGATGGGATGTATTTAGATTGACTCCACTAGGACTACCCAAGAAGGGAGTTGCGCCTTTCAAAAACTATCAAGTATGGGATGATACTGCACTAGTTCCTGCTACTGGTAGACCAGCAGAAGGTTATCCAGTATTTACTGTAAGAACTGCAGCAGTTAATGCCCTAGGAATTCCTACCGTTTTCTTCCTTGGAGCAATATTGGCAATGCAATTTAAATCTTATTAATAGGGAATTTTGATGGACATTAGATTTTTAATTGTTGGAGCACCGTTTTTAATCGCATTTTTTTATACCTTATTTTGGCTAAAAAAATGGGGTGCATTTAATTATACGAATAGGAATTTGCCAAAAAATATTTCTCTTAAAAATGAATCAATAGAAAAAAGTTTTATTTTAGAGAATATCTTTTTAACAAAAAATTAAACAAATTTTTCTTACCCCTAAATTAATACCTTGCAATGATTCCAATAGAACAGTATTTATTTTTTGCAGTTTCTCTTTATGCATTTTTTTATCTTTCAATAACTATAGTAGGTACATTACTTAGCTTTTCCTAAGTAATTATTAAATAAAATATTAAACACGTATTTGTATAAAATTAATCTTCCTGTATTTTAAAACTCATTATATAAATATATAAGTAGATATTAGGGCAATCTACTAACCGCTAGCTTTGATAAGGCGGTACGTAATGAGAACCTCCCTTTGACCTCATTTTCTTTTTCGCAATCTTAGAAAATGAGGTTTAAATATTTTTTAATAGTCATGAATATTAAATTAAGTTATTAATTAAAACTCTAAATTATTAAATATTATTCTTACTTATGTATATTATTTACTTTTTAAAAAAGGGTTTTTTATTTATAAAGAATATGTAGATATTTGGCGAATCTGCAACGGTATAGATTCCGTCTTTATGAACCTAGCCAACGAAGATATTCTTAACTACGTTTTAGTTATTTTAGTAGTTAAGAATATTTTTATTAAATATTTAACTTTTAAAGATTTTATTATATTAGAATTATTTTCATTTACAGGTTAATTTAATGGTCAATGAATTAAATAAAAAAGATACTTTAGAAATCATCTATAGAGATTTAGAGTCTGGAATGCCAGAGAATAAATCTATAAAAGAGTATGCCCTTCCAAATGCAAGGCAATGGTTAGGTGGCAGATTTGTTGCAATATGGGTGTTGCCAATTTATTTCATTAGAAAGTTTGCAAATTTATATTCATCATCAGCTTTTGTTAAACCATATTCTCCATCTGAAAATGGACCATCATATAAGCAACCAGAAACACTATTTACGGCTTTAAGAAACGTGTTCAATGGCGAGGATCATTTAAGATTTTTTGACCATAGATTTATTGGTATTTGGGTTTTACCAATTGCTTTAACTGGGATAGTTTTTGAAATTCTACTTATAGCTCCTACTAATAACACTTCACCTTTCAATTAAGCATGTTTTGTCCGCAAATTGTGCGCAATCATTGAGGACAGAATTTTAATAATAAAACGAAAGTCTGGGAAAACTTTCTCTTACCTGGTTTAAATGGTCGGGTAGACAGGATTCGAACCTGCAACCTAGTTCTCCTAAAGCACCCAGTACGTAATATGCGACTTTATGCAAAAGAAACAAATGAAGATATAGCTTATTAGTTGAAATAGATTAAATTAATATTAGTCGCATAATGCAACAAGTTTATGCAAAGTTATTCATTTAATCACTTAATAATCGCTAAAAATAAAAAGGGTAGTGTTAAAAAAAAATTGAAAGAGGAAATTTATATTTTAATAAAATTATTTATTTCTTTATTTTCAGAAATACAGCGTTTGATTTTTTTATATCCTTTAACGTTTGGATGATTATCAAGAATATGAAAATCAGATCTTTCAAGTGGACAGCTTCCCCACAAATTAATTATTTTGCTATCAGACAAGGCCTTCAATCTTTTTGTAAATTCTAAAGCACTTTTATTTGGCTTCCCGAATGTTTGAGGTAGCTGGACATATAAAACATTATTTTTATCATAAATACTATTAATTTTACTTATCGCAATTTTTGTATATGAAGGTATTTCTCCAAAAATCAATTCAACTTTCTCAGATTTATTTTCATTTTCAATATCATTTTTGACTGTAATTTTTCTAGTAAATAAATTTTTACCCTCTTTTAGGAATTTATTAAAGGAAGCTAAAACCCCATATTGTTGAAGATACTTTGCTTTATCTAGTATTTCTTTAACACTTTTTTGAAAATCAATATGATGCCAAAAAATTCCATAAGTTTTGCATGTTAAGGGGCCTAATATATTATCTAAAAATCCATTCGAGTAGAAAGAGCAACTTTTGTTTTTAGACATTCTTTGATAAGGCCTATATGCATTATGTTCAATAAAGAAAATTATATTTTTTGAAGAATTATAATATTTTTTTGAGTGCTTAGATCCTTCTAAAAATCCTCAAACCCGTTCCCAGCAATTGAGTAATTAAGACTTGTGATCTGTAAATCTTTGAGCTCATTTTTTTGCCATTCTACAACCCAAGGATATCCTCCTTGTCCTTCGCTAAAGGAATCTCCATTAATAGCTAAATCTATAACATCATTTTTTTTTAAATCGGGGTAAGAAACAAGGCCTTTATTATTCGTTTTATAGGTATATCTATATGCGATATCTTCATCATAAATTGCTAATTGTTCCACATTTTTATTTGGCTCATATCTCCTAAAACCATCTAAGTCACTATACAAACTTGATCCAGCAAGAAGCATTAACCTACTTTAGTCTTTTGGTAATCTCAAATTTTTAAGAACTAAGTCAGTAATATAGATTGGGAGAAAACTAGAAAATAAAACTATAAATATATTTATTAATTTAGTTTATTCATTTTAGAAAATGCTGTAAATAAAGGGAGCGACAACTGAACCTTGCGTAAAAACAATTAAAGCGCCCATCAAAATAATTGTAATAATTAGAGGTGCTAACCAATATTTCTTTCTCGTTTTTAAAAAATCCCATATATCTCTAACTAGTTCTAAGAAGGATTCCATATTTAGAAAATTTTTTTTAAATTTATTTTTTGGTTAGTTTTATTTTCTCTATAAGATTTTTGAACAAGCTTTTTTGTCTTTAAAGGATCATGGCCAAAAATTCTCATAATTAATGCTATTGGTTGGAGAACAATTAAAAAAACTAATCCTAAAATTATACGACTGTTTAACCATCCTAAAATATGCCCAAGCTTCATCCATGCTTTGTATGGGTATAAAAGAAGGCCTGGTTTTGTGACGGCTAAAATTATTGATGGAATGCTAATAAATAGAGTCCAAGTTCTAAAAGAGTGACCTCCTATTAAAGGTAAAATCCATCCGATTAAAAAGGGAAATGTAAAACCAAGAAGAAATCCGAATTCTCTTAGTGTTTTTTGAGGAATATAATTTTTCATTAATTAATCTAATTCAAATTCTTGTTTCCATGTCTCATCTTTTTCTGTTTTGGGCTGCTCGTGTTTATGAAGATACTGATTTTGGAGGACTAAAATGTCCATCTCCGTTCTCATGAAACAACGATATGCATCTTGAGGCGTGCAAACTATCGGTTCTCCTCTAACGTTAAATGATGTATTAACTATTAATGGACAATTTGTTCTTTGTTTAAAAGATTTTATTAGGTTGTAATAACGAGGATTAGTTTTTTTACTTACTGTTTGTACTCTTGCAGAATAATCAATATGAGTAATTGCAGGTAATGTTGATCGAGGGATATTTAGTTTTTCTATTCCAAAAAGGTTTTTTTGTTCTTCGGTCATTTCAGTACAAAGTTCTTTTTTTACTGGGGAGACCAATAACATATAGGGACTTTTATTTTTCATTTCAAATTGACTGGCAACATCCTCTTCTAGTACAGAAGGCGCAAATGGTCTGAAGCTTTCTCTGTATTTTATTTTTAAATTCATTACACTTTGCATTTCTTGATTTCTAGGGTCTCCTATTATCGATCTTGCTCCAAGAGCCCTCGGACCAAATTCCATTGGCCCATTGAACCAGCCAATTACTTTCCCTTGTTCAAGTTGTAATGCAATTTTTTCAAAAAGTTCTTCGTCTTGATATATCTCAAATGGGGCATTTATATGCTTTAAATAATTTATTATTTCTTCATTGGAAAAGTTACAACCAAGATAAGTCCCTTTCATGGAATCGCTTCGGTTTACTTTCCTTGGCTTATTTAAGTATTCGTGCCAACCAATAAGTGCAGCTCCTAGAGCAGAACCGGCGTCTCCACTTGCAGGTTGAATCCAGATATCGTTAAATATTTTTTTCTCAAGCAACTTACCATTGGCTACGCAATTTAGAGCAACTCCACCTGCGAGGCAAATATTTTTTATACCCGTTTCCTTTCTGAGAGAACATGCAATTTTAATCACTATTTCTTCAGTAACTGCTTGAATAGATGATGCTAAATCCATATGAAATTGTGTTAGTTCATCTTCCGCATTTCTTGGAGGTAAACCAAATAGTTTGTGAAACTTTTGACTAGTCATTCGAAAACCACGATGGTATTTGAAATAACTCATATCAAGTTTAAATGTGCCATCATCTTTAATATCGATAAGTTTTTCTTTAATTTCGTTTGCATAAATTGGTTTTCCATAAGGTGCCAATCCCATCAATTTATATTCGCCAGAATTAACTTTAAAACCACAATAAAAAGTAAAGGCAGAGTACAAAAGTCCTAAAGAATGGGGAAAACTTATTTCCCAAAGTGGGTTTATTTTATTGCCTTTACCTATCCATGTAGAAGTGGTTACCCACTCCCCAACTCCGTCCATACAGAGAACAACTGCCTCTTCAAAAGGGCTTGGATAGAATGCGGCAGATGCATGTGATTGATGATGCTCAGCAAAAAGAATCTCAGGGATATGTGCATTTTCGTTTTTAATAATTTCTTTTTGAATAATTTTAAAACTTTTTTTTAGTTCTGATTTTAAAAAAAGTTTTTCTTTTAACCACACCTGCATTGCTGCAATGAAAGACCTTAATCCTCTAGGGGCTACTGCAAGGTAAGTTTCTAATAGTCTTTCAAATGTGAGTAAAGGCTTTTCATAATAAACTATATTTTTTATATCTCTTAGATCTAAATTATTTGATTTTAAGCAATATTTAATAGCATTTTCTGGGAATCTTGAATCATGTTTTTTTCTTGAAAATCTTTCTTCTTGTACTGCCGATATGATTTCACCATCGCGTATTAATACAGCTGCACTATCGTGATAAAAACAAGATATCCCTAATAAAAAAATTTTTTTCAATTAAATTTTTCCTTATTCTTATAAGAAATTAATGAAAGTGTAGCAGAGCTGTGCAAGCAATCGCTATATAGTTGCTAAGTCGCATGTTTCTTATTCGCAAGCAATAAAAAAGAGAGTCTGGAAAACTCTCTAATATGACTTTGTTTTTTATGAGTCAGGGCGACAGGATTCGAACCTGCGACATAGTGCTTCCAAAGCACCTGCTAAGCAAAATGCGACAGTCCCTACGAGAAACTAGTGAGGCCATGAATTATTATTTGGTATTACATGAAAATTTATGAATCTCATAAAGTAAAAATATATAGCAAATGTGGTGCATAAATATGCATAATCTCGCTAATATCTCGCGCATTTGCGACTTAGTGCCCTACGAGCACTAGATCTTTGAATTCTGATAAATATGGATTGACAGTCGATCTAGAATAATCTGCAGATAACCCCTTTTTTATATGAAACTTGAGTCGATTTCAGTTGCTGGGAAAGATGCAAATCAATCAGGAGTTGGTAAAAAGTTTTTAATAATTTCTATTTCTATCACATTAGTATTAAATCTTTCAATCGCAATTTGGTTTTTCATGAACGATATGGGTAGATTTTTAATTAAATGAAAAAAATACTTATGCCAGTAATTGTGACGATAGGGATTATTTATGGCTGTGCATTATTTTGGTTACTTTGGCATTACTAAAGGAATAAATTGAATGACTAATAAATGGAATGACAAATCTTGGCAAAAAGATTTTTTGAACATGAAGTCACATTCTCCTGCTGATGCAAAGCTGTTAATGGGAGGTGTAAAAGGATTAAAAGATGCTTGGCGTTTAGGTGTTCTACATGTTGAATACGAAAGACTAAAGAAGATACAAGAGAAAAATGATTGACAGCCGATCTAAAATAAGGGCAATTAGGCAATTACAAATAAAATGCTGAGCACATCCACCGCGACTTGAATTTCTAGATGTTTAATTAATAAATTTAGTTCTTTTACTTATAAAAACTTCACATTTTTTTGTGAATTCTAAATAAATATGCTATTGAATAATCCCTGACATTAAAAGTCATGATGAAGAAATCAACAAACTCGCCTCAACGTAAAACTACACTAAAGTGGAACATTAATGGAGAACTGTCTTCTATTGATATGGCAAGAATAATTAAGGCTCTCTCAGTCAAAGAGTTAAGTGAGTGTGAGCTTGCATGTAATAGAGATGCAAAAAAATTGAATCTCGGTATGTGGTGGTAAATAGATTTTTATTTTCAACTATTAATAGCAGTTGAAAGATAGGAAAGACCTTAAACCTACAGAATTTTGGAACGGATTCTGTATAGCTAATATACACTTAAGCACTATTATTTCCGCTAAATGTATCCTAACGAACATAAAAATTATATGTTCAAGTTTCTATCGTCTTATAGTTCAAGCTATCCTCTAATTTATCCAGAAATCCCAATCAGCTTAAGCGAGGTCAGTCAGCAAATGCAGCGAGGTATTGCAAATCCATGCTCAAAGCTCGCTCAGTCTGATTATTCTTAGAGAAAGCAATAAAAAAGCGACTCTGGGTAACTCGCTAGTATGAATTGGTTTTGATTGAGTCAGGGAGACAGGATTCGAACCTGCGACCTAGTGCTCCCAAAGCACTCGATCAGCATATTGCGACAGCACCCATGAGAACGAAGTGAGGCTATGACTTTTACTTGCAATATTTGTTATCAAGATGAGTCTCAAGAATTGTCTTATATGCAGCAATGTGTTGCAAAGTTAAGCATTTGATCGCCCAAGGATCGCCCGGCTATGACCTAGTGTCATAAAGACACTAATAATTTTCAAGAGCCAATCATTGTCACATTGTGGCCTTAAGTAATAAATAATGCAGGCTCAGCTTTTTTATGCAAGTAGTAAGCGTTTTAATTGAGCTGCTAGATTATATATCAAGAATTATTGATTATATCAAAATAATTTGATGTATTTCTTAACCTTTGAATTTCGTCTTTTGTTTGATGCTATAAATGAATTGACTTTAATCAAAGTGGCTAATGAGTATTTTCAAAAAAACTCTCATTTTATCTTCTGCAGTTTCATTAATACTTGCTCCATCTGCGATGGCTTCAAAAAGATTGAGTGGAGCAGGTGCATCATTTCCTTCGAAAATTTATACCAGGTGGTTTTTTGACTTAGCTAAATCTGGAGGCCCTAGAGTTAATTATCAAGCAGTAGGTTCTGGATCTGGAAGAAAAGCTTTCATAGACGAAACTGTGAATTTTGGTGCATCAGATGATCCTATGAAAGATTCTGATATAGAAAAAGTTAAAAGAGGACTTGTTCAAATACCTATGGTAGGCGGTACAATTGCCTTTGGATATAACTACGATTGCGATTTAAAACTTACTCAAGAGCAAGCAGTACGAGTCGCTATGGGTATGGTTAAAAACTGGAAAGAATTAGGCTGTAAATCAGGTAAGTTAACTTGGGCACATCGTTCTGATGGCTCAGGCACGACTAAAGCTTTTACGAATTCTATGGAGGCTTTTTCTGAAACCTGGAATTTAGGTACTGGTAAATCTGTTAAATGGCCTTCGGGAGTTGGAGCAAAAGGCAATTCTGGTGTTGCAGGTGTTATTCAAAACACTCCAGGCGCAATTGGTTATGTAAACCAGTCATACATTAAAGGTAATGTTAAGGCTGCTGCACTTCAAAATCTTTCTGGTGAATTCGTTACTCCTAATACTGAATCAGGCGCGATAGCTTTGAATGGAATAAATCTTGATGAAAACTTGGCTGGTAAAAATCCGAATCCTACTGCTAAAGGAGCTTATCCAATAGCAACTTTGACTTGGATACTTGCTTATGAAAAAGGTAACGGGAGAAATACTAAGGCAATTCAAGAAACATTCTATAAATTACTCAGTGATGAATATCAAGATAAAGCTCCTGCCTTAGGTTTCGTTCCCTTGAAAGGAGAAATTTTAAAAAAATCAATTGAGGCTGTTGGAAGAATAGGAAGGTAATTTAGAACTAGTAAGCCAAGCAATAAAAATCAAAATAGATGAAGTATACAAACAATACTGCATACCTATAGTGGCATTTTTACCGAGCATAAATAACAAGCCAGATAGTAGGGTTCCAAATAATCTTCCAGCTGCATTAGCCATATAGTAATAACCAACATTTAAACTTACTCTCTCATTATCTGAATAAGCCAAAATCAAGTACGAATGAGTAGATGAATTCATTGCAAAAATAAAGCCGAATATTATTAATCCAATAACAATTACAGGACCTAATGATTTATCACCGTTTAATGCTCCAGCAATAAATAAAGGAATAAAAGTCAAGATAAGTCCCCAAAATTGAACGGTAGTTTTTGTTGGGCTATTATTTTTCCCCCATACTTTTCTAAGTAATGGAGCTAATACTTGAAAGAAACCATAGATTATTATCCATCCACCCAAGAAGAGTCCTATTTTTAAATAATCCCATCCAAAAGAAATGTCTAAAAATACCGGAAGAGCTACTACAAACCAGACATCTCTTGCTCCAAATAAGAAAAACCTGGCACTTGAAAGAATATTAATACCTTGAGACTTTGAATAAAGATCTTTAAAAATTGGCTTTCTTTTCATTTTCCCTGAATCTTTAGGAAGACATAAAGTTAAGAAGAATGCCAAACATAGACCTAAACCCATTATTCCAACTGCATTATTAAAGCCCAATAGCCTGTATAAGAGACCCCCTAGGAAGAAGCCAACACCCTTGAGTGCATTTTTGGATCCTGTTAGAACTGAAACCCACTTAAACAATTGTTTTTGATTATTCTCTCCTGAATCTGGAACTATTGATTTAACAGCACTTTTTGCACTCATTTTATTTAAATCTTTTGCTACCCCACTAAGCGCTTGGGCTAACATAACGTATGAGACGCTAAAGATTACTGACCAATTCTCTTTGACTGGAATCAGCATAAAAAGAGCAAGAATTTGCAGAATTGTTCCTATCCATAAAGTAAGTCTTAAACCATATCTTGCCCCTATCCAGCCTCCAAAAAGATTTGTAATTATTCCAAAAAATTCATAGAAAAGAAAAAGTAAAGCAATTTGCAGAGTTGAATAACCAAGTTCATGAAAATGACCAACAACTAGTATCCTCAATGCACCGTCAGTAAGAGTAAATGCCCAATAGTTTGCGGTAATGACACTATATTGTTGAAGGCTAGATAACTTCATAAAAACTAAAATTGCTTTTCTTTTTCAATTACATAAGAAGTAAGATCGGCAAGCCTGCAACTATAACCCCACTCATTGTCGTACCAAGCATAAATCTTTAATAATTTTGAATTTACAACCATCGTTGAAAGTCCATCAATTATTGAACTTCTACAGTCATTTAAGTAATCAGCGGACACTAAGGGTCTCTCCTCGTATCCAAGAATACCTTTTAAGTATGTTTCAGATGCTTTTTTAAATTCATTATTTACTTGCTCTTCAGTTACTTCTTTATTTAATTCAAAAACTACATCGGTTAATGAGGCGTTTAGAAGTGGAACCCTTACTGCATGACCATTTAGTTTTCCTTCTAATTCAGGGAAAATTTCAGCAATCGCCTTAGCTGATCCAGTTGTAGTAGGTATTAAGCTTTGTATGCATCCTCTCGCTCTTCTTAAGTCACTTTTGTAAAAATCTACTGGAGATTGTGTATTTGTAAGGTCATGAATAGTTGTTATGACCCCATGTTTAATTGAGAAATTTTCATTAACAACTTTTACGATGGGAGCCAAGCAATTTGTAGTACATGATGCTGCTGTAATTAATTTATGTTTTTCAGGTTTATAAAGGTCTTGATTAATTCCATAAACAATATTAAGTGCTTTTTCCCCTCCAACAATTCCTTTTACAGGACAGGCAACAATTACTTTTTTTATTCCAAGAGAATCAAAGTATGGATTTAATTTTTTGGGATCTTTATTTTTCCCTGTACATTCCAAAACAAGATCAACCGAAGATTTATTCCATGGAACATCAAGATAGTTCTTTATTGATGTAAAGGAAATTTTTTTACCTTCAATTATTATTTCGTTGTCATTCGAAGTTATATTTTTATTCCATCTACCATGAACAGAATCAAACTCTAGAAGATGAGATGCAATTAAAGAATTTCCACTTATTTCATTTATATGAGTTATTTCAATATCTTTTCTTTCCCATAAAATTCTTAAAACTAATCTCCCAATTCTTCCAAATCCGTTAATTCCAATTTTCATCACAAATATTGAAAACTGCTTTATTATATATCAAAAATATTTGATGCATCAATAATTCTTGATATGTGTAATTAAATTTTTTAGGTTAGTATTTAATAAGTTAATGATCTTTTGATTTTGTTAGAACAACTTAAAAAGATTAATAGTAAGCAATTTATTGGGATAATGGAGTCCCTCTCAGATCCGATCAGAATAAATATTCTTGAATTAATGATGGGTGGAGAGATATGCGTTTGCGACATAGTTAAAGTAACTGGATTATCGCAATCTAAAATTTCTTATCACATAAAGATCCTAAAAGATTCAGGTCTTATCTCTGATAGGCAAGAGGGTAGATGGGTTTACTACAAATTAGATTTGGAAGTCTTATCAGATATTAAAAATTGGATGGGTAATTTAATTCAGTCATCATCAAGTAAAAGATCTTGTGAATAAATGTTTTTAACATAGCGGGCGATGCAGACAGCAAAGCTATGCAAGGTATAGCAAATGATCGCCCAGAGATCGCCCAGAAGATAATTGAGAATCGTGAGAAGTCAATCGGGGCGACAGGATTCGAACCTGCGACCTAGTGCTCCCAAAGCACTTCCCACCCCATTGTAAGCACTAGCGTTTCGAGCTATATCAGGATTCTTGCGTGATGTTGCGTAGTTTGTCCCGACTATTTAAGTAACATTCGACCACTTTTTGACCACTTTTTTAGGATAAGCAGCCCTAGCTCTTTTTTATCTATTTCTTTCAACTATTCTAAAATTCATATCTATAGCTCCTTTTCTTAAAGGAATTAATTCTTGATATGGTCCTTCATAACAATCAATTACTGCTTGTTTACTTGGAAATTTTGAAAGCACAGAAAACGGACCATCATATCCCTCTCTAACATCAGTCTCGAAGTCAACTGATAATGTCTTTGCTCCACAACCTTTAACAACAACATCATTTACTGCTTCAAAGTATTTACCTGCTTGTTCTGGATTTGTAATCCTGCCAGAAATCATTACATAACCAGCATTCTTGTCTTTTGGGACTTTATAACCAATTGCAAGCCCTGTAATGCCAGCAATTAAACCAATTAAAATAGTTTTTTTCATTAAAGATTTTGATTTTTTATGAATGGTATACGATTATCTCTAAGTTGGCTGTCATTTTTTAACTATCAGCAGTTCAAGCAGTAAGCGTTTCATAAAAAAACAGCTAATGAAAATAGATTTTATTTAGGATATAAAAAAATTAGGGAAGATTAAATGTCTATCATTACCGACAACACATTCTTAGTACATATTTGCAGCGGTTTAGAATCCAAAAATAAAATAACTTTAGGTTTATTGGTTGCCCTTACTGCAGAAAAAAACGATCATAAAGTAACACTTTTTCTAGCAGGAGACGGAGTACAAATATTAAATTGCAAAAAAGCTGGTGAAATAGTTGGTCAAGGTACTGGAGATTTATACGAACATCTTCAAAATTTAAAGAATTCAAAAATTACCATATATGTCTCAGGAATGTCTGCTAAATCTAGGGGTTACGATGAGAAGCTTCTAGATGGATACACTGCAGATTTTGTTATGCCAGATGTTCTAGTTGAAGAATCAATTAAAGCGGATAGCGTACTTTGCTATTAAATAAGGAGCTAATTGCCCCTTATTTTAGATCGACAGTCAATAAATTTGACCACATTTCGAGTGGTCATATTTGTAAAAAAAAAAGCGAGTCTGGGTAACTCGCTAGTATGATTTGGATTTGATTGAGTCGGGGCGACAGGATTCGAACCTGCGACCTAGTGCTCCCAAAGCACCCGCGCTACCAAGCTGCGCCACGCCCCGCTCATAAGATCTTAGTTCATAACAGTCATCTATAAAAGACTAAATTGCTAAATATTTTATAAAAAATTATTTTTAGGTCAAAATATGATTTTAGTTAATATTATTCAAATAAAAATATTCATTAATTATAGGGATCAATTTTTCCAATTCAAGAAATTACATTAACTCATTAGGTGGACTTCAAAATTATGTTTTTCCAGGTTTTAAATCTGAAAAGTTAATAAGAGGATTTAGTTGGATAAAGTTAAATAATCCCTACCGATCCCGCTGTAAAACCAACTGCTAGAAAAAAAACAAATTCAAGTAAATCCCTTGGTAATGAATTCACTATAAGATTAAGTTGAGTCATTTGACCTTGTGCTCCTCAGGTTTATTTTTAAAAAATATAACCAATTATTTTTTCTGTTGAGGGAAATAAAAGTTTTTTTTCTTTTTTCTAAAGATTTCAGGAAGTAAAGCTCAAAAGAAAATATTTTTCAAAATTTATAAAAAATCTAACCAAATTAATTTACTGCTCGAATTATATTTAAATGCTATATTTTTTTTATTAGATAAAACTATGAGATTTTATGGATTATAAAAAGAAATCCTTAAATAAATTAAATCAAAACGAAAGCTATGAGGAAATTGACACTAGGTTAGCTTCTGGATGGTACGTTGATTCAGTTGATAATAAAAAGAAGAAAAAATACAAAACAGAAAAAGTTTCTTTTAAAATTTCAAAAAAAATATAAATTATTGAATTAATTATTCAGATACAAAAAGGAGAATATAGGTTTACTTTAAGAAACTGAATGTATAACTTTAGAAAGTGGCACAAATTATCCAAAAATGTATCCGTTAATACTTGATTTTGTATGCCTAAATACACTATCTTGAGGTGTACTTTAAATTTCGTGTGAGGAAATTTATGAAGCTTTTCAAAAGCTTGCTAGTAGCACCTGCAACTTTAGGCTTACTTGCGCCTATTTCTGCTACTGCAAATGAAGTTACTATTAATGACTTCAACCCTGCTGAAGAACTTGCGGTTACAAATAGCCGTGTAGATGGTTTAGAAGCAAGATTAAACAATTTTGAGGCTGGTGGTTTTTCTGAAACAACAACAGCTTCTTTCAGCGTTGATGCAGCTCTCGGAGCTATCGATGGTGATACAACTTCAGAAAAAACTTTTGCTTCTTATCAGTTCAACATAGGTCTTTCAACTAGTTTTACTGGAGAAGATTCTCTTGATATAGCTATCGACAGTGGTTCTGATTCAGCAGCTACAGCCGATGATCCATTGGCATTCGATACAGGTGCTTCTTTACAAGTTGATGGAGTTGCTTACTCCTTCCCTCTAGGTGGAATTTCAATGCTAGTTGGCTTTGATACAGACATCAGTTCTGCATTCACAGGAGCTTGTACATATAGTGCTTTCACTGATTACATTAGCAACTGTGGTACAGATCTATCTTATGTTGCTGGTGGTGGTGTTACTGTTGCTGGTAGCTATGCCTTCGATTCAGGATTCTCTTTAGCCGCAGGTGTTTCAGGTCAAGCTGATTCAACGAATGGACTAATGACAAAGGAAGGTGAAGACTATTACGGTATTGAAGCTGCATACACTGCAGATTCATGGGGTGTAGCTGTTGCTTACGCATCTGACGATAACGCTGGATCTGCAGAAACAACATATTGGGGTGTTAACGCTAATTACAGTTTTGATATAGCAGACGTAAGTGTCGGTTTTGAAACTGAAGAAACATCTGGAACAGATAAGTCTGGATACTTCGTTGGTTTAACTTTCCCTGAAGTTGGTCCTGGTTCTGTAAGCCTTGGTGCTGGTACATCTGCTAACTATGCAGATTCAGAGACAGAATACATGATTTATGAAGCATCTTACTCTTATCCAGTTAATGATGGTATGACAATCACTCCAGGTGTATTTGTAGAAGAAAAATCTGGTGATGATCTAACAGGAATCATCGTTAAATCTTCATTCTCTTTCTAAGAGAACTAGCAAATCTTACACACAAAGAAAGACCTGCTTAACAGCAGGTTTTTTTTTTGTTTTTTATTAATTAAGTAATTATTTCATTCATTTTTAAAGAAAGTATAATGAAGTGAATAATTAAGGTAATATATTGAAAAATATTGATTTATACAAAAAAATTGAAGCGGCTAAAATATATTTAAAAAAAGGAAATCCTTTAGAGGCAAATAAAATTTTTCAGGAATTGTTAAAAACAAATAATGATTCTTTTGAATTACTCTATGAATACGCGTTATTTTGTAAAAAGTTAAAAAACTACAATTTAGCAAAAAGGGTTTTTTTAACATTAATTAGAAAGTTTCCATCATCAATAAATTCTTATATTTTGTTAGCAGAGATTTTAAGAATGGAGAATAAATTTAGTGATGCTGAAAAGCTACTTCAAAAGGCTTTAAAAATTAATCCTAATCATGGTGATCTACTTTATAACTTATCTCTTTTGTATTTTGCATTGAGAAACTTTGATCATGCATTAATTTATATAGATGCAGCTATTAAATTATCGAGAAATAATTATATTTATCAACTTTTAAAGTCTGAGATTTATATCAATAACTCTAATATCGATGAAGCATTACATATATTAAAGAATTTAAAAAATGATAATAAAGTTCAAATAGATAATAGTAAAGAAATAAGAATTTATATAGCTCTAGCTAATGCATATATAAAGAAAAGAGAGTACGAAGAAGGAGAAAATGTTCTCTTAAAGTTAATCAAAAAACATAAAAGATTGGAATTGGCTTATTTAAATTTAAGTACTCTTTATAGAGATAAGAATCAATTAAGTAAAAGTATAGAAATATTAAAAAAAGGAATAAATTTATCGCCTAATTTCATGCCTTTTTATACTAACTTGGCTTGTTTTTATAGAAATTCAGGCCAGCTTAAACTTGCAATAAAGACTAATTTATTTATTATTTCAAGAAATAAATTTGACTTTAATAGTTATTATGAATTATCTGGAATTTATGATTTTAAGTATCATAAAAATGAATTAAATTTTTTATTGAGTACAAAACTAGAGAATCTCAATTCTAGCTCAAAAATATTTGCGACTTTTGCAATCTCAAATTTGTTACATAAACAAGGAAAATTCATAGAAAGTGCAAAAAATCTTAAAATCGCAAACGATGAAAGCCTTAAGCATAAAAAGTCTGACGCAAATATAAAGATACAGCATACTGAATTTTATAGAACATTAAAAATTAAAAATTCAAAGAATAAATATTATAAGAATTCTTGTAAATATATATTTATAGTGGGGATGCCTCGATCCGGAAGTACTTTACTCGAGAATATATTGAGTTTGAATCCTGAAGTAACTGATATGGGTGAGGTTTCATTCTTGGAAGAATCAATAAAGGGAATTAGAGATTTTGATGATGTATTTGACCTCTATGAAAAAAAAGTTATTAATCAATTTAAATCCTCAGTTATATACACTGACAAGTATTTATTTAATTATATGTTCTGCCCTATAATTTATAATTTTTTTCCTGATGCAAAAATAATTAATTGTGTAAGAAATCCCCTTGATAACATTTTATCTATATATCGAGCAAATTTTTTAAATCAATCTTTCTCTTTCTCTTTGCAAGATATCTCTAATCTATATTTGAACTATTTTGAAACTATGGAGGAATACAAAATTAAATATAGTGCAACTATATATGATTACAATTATGAGGAGTTAATTAAAAACCCTAAAAAAATAATACCCGAGTTAATAAATTGGCTTCAATGGGATTGGAACGAAAAATATCTTTCACCCCATGAAAATAAAAGAAATGTTTTCACAGCTAGTAGTGCCCAAATAAGAGAGAAATTTTATTCTTCTTCTATAGGAATTTGGAAAGAGTATAAAGATCTTTTGGAACCTGCAATAGAAATTATTAAAACAAATAAAATTCTTGCGGATAAGATTTTATATTAAAGAGAAAGTTTTTAGTAATAGCCGGCTCGAATTTTGTCTACTGGAGGTTGTTAATTCCAGGCAAATAGAGTAACTTTAGAAGACCTTATGTGTGAGGATTTTTTTTATGAAGCTTTTCAAAAGCTTGTTAGTAGCGCCAGCAACGATTGGACTACTAACTCCGTTGCCTATGTTTGCTGGCGAGGCAAACCTCAATGAAATTTCAAAATACTCTGATCTAGAGCAAATTGACCTCGCTAATGCTTTTGTAAATGATCAACCGAAATATAATTCTTTACTTGCTGGTGGAGAAGGTTTAGTTGATAGTTATAGCCCTGACGGTGGTTTTTCTGAAACAACAACAGCTTCTTTCAGCGTTGATGCAGCTCTCGGAGCTATCGATGGTGATACAACTTCAGAAAAAACTTTTGCTTCTTATCAGTTCAACATAGGTCTTTCAACTAGTTTTACTGGAGAAGATTCTCTTGATATAGCTATCGACAGTGGTTCTGATTCAGCAGCTACAGCCGATGATCCATTGGCATTCGATACAGGTGCTTCTTTACAAGTTGATGGAGTTGCTTACTCCTTCCCTCTAGGTGGAATTTCAATGCTAGTTGGCTTTGATACAGACATCAGTTCTGCATTCACAGGAGCTTGTACATATAGTGCTTTCACTGATTACATTAGCAACTGTGGTACAGATCTATCTTATGTTGCTGGTGGTGGTGTTACTGTTGCTGGTAGCTATGCCTTCGATTCAGGATTCTCTTTAGCCGCAGGTGTTTCAGGTCAAGCTGATTCAACGAATGGACTAATGACAAAGGAAGGTGAAGACTATTACGGTATTGAAGCTGCATACACTGCAGATTCATGGGGTGTAGCTGTTGCTTACGCATCTGACGATAACGCTGGATCTGCAGAAACAACATATTGGGGTGTTAACGCTAATTACAGTTTTGATATAGCAGACGTAAGTGTCGGTTTTGAAACTGAAGAAACATCTGGAACAGATAAGTCTGGATACTTCGTTGGTTTAACTTTCCCTGAAGTTGGTCCTGGTTCTGTAAGCCTTGGTGCTGGTACATCTGCTAACTATGCAGATTCAGAGACAGAATACATGATTTATGAAGCATCTTACTCTTATCCAGTTAATGATGGTATGACAATCACTCCAGGTGTATTTGTAGAAGAAAAATCTGGTGATGATCTAACAGGAATCATCGTTAAATCTTCATTCTCTTTCTAAGAGAACTAGCAAATCTTACACACAAAGAAAGACCTGCTTAACAGCAGGTTTTTTTTTATAGTTTAATTTAAATATCTTATTTAAAAAATTAAAAATTAAATAATTACAATACAATATCTTTAATTTCTTATATTGTTTTAAAATTTTAGTATTAATACAATTTAGTTTAAGTATTAATATTAATAAAAATCCTTTCTAGGAAATTTATAATTCAATGGTTCCAATCTTTAAATGTTTAATATGTAGGAAGGATATAGAAAGATCAACAAAAACATTTTGGAGTAAAAAAGGTCATCTTTTATGTTCAACATGCTTGGATAATATTGATAAAAAGAAATTTTGAATTATAGAATTTTAAAAAAATTCTTTTTATAGTAGTTTTTGTAGGAAGTTTGGATGAATCAAATTATATGAGTCGTAATATATTTTCATAAAATTATCATGAAAATTCCATCATTTATTCTATGAGTTTTTGGCCAATAATTTTTGAGAATAAATTGTTTTAAAATAAAAAAATTCCTCAAAAAAATTAAAATTCAAGTAAATAACTTCAACTTTAAGTTTATTTGAGGATGATTTAGATACGAAATAAATTAGGCTATATCAAGGAATTGATACTAGTGGCTGAATTTTAAAATCTGTAAAGCAGGGTTTAAAACCATCCAGGAATGATTTGTCCAGTGGTTACATATGCGCCAACTGCTGCAACGAAACCTAACATTGCTGCCCAACCGTTAAAACGTTCTGCTTCAGGAGTCATGATAAAAATTTAAGAATGTATGTGAATTATTGTAACAGGTATTATGAAGCTTTGTAAAGTAATTTTTAGTTTTTTTGCGAAATTTGATTTTTTTAAAAAATAAACGCCTAGTTTTCACAGTATTGCGACAAAAATGTATTTAATAATAATTTTTCCTATCATCAAGTAAGACTTGAATCAAGAAATTTCAGGGAATTCTTAGCAAGTTAATTTAAGATTTGAATAATATCAATTAGTATTATCCATAACTAAATTAGATTTAAAACTGATCTTTGTTTTGAACTCCTTGATTGTAATCCTAGATTTATTTAGAGATGAATTTTCCTGAAATTTAACATAGAACCTTCTATAATTTAAAACCATAAAATTAGGAAGATTTGTTTATTTTAAATCTTGGTTTTATTGTCTTTCACTTTTAAAAACATGAACTCAATAAAAATGTGGGTCGCCTGAGATTCGAACTCAGGACCAGCCGGTTAAAAGCCGGATGCTCTACCGCTGAGCTAGCGACCCATTTTGTAAAATTGAGTACATATGGAATTATCCCTTTTTAAGGTAAAAAAAACAACTTTTTATCTAAAGTTGAACAATAGAAAAACAATTCTTAACTTATGAAATAAAAAATTAAAATTTCTCTCTAAATTTACGGTTAAAAGTTAAAATAATCTAATTAACAATAGGATTTTTAAAATGCTTAGAACGATAGTAGTTTTTGCACCCATTATCGCTGCTTTAGCTTGGGTTGTATTCAATATACAAAAACCAGCAAGAGAGCAATTCAATAGAGATTTCTTGGGTAAGGATTAATCCAATTTGACAGAGAAAAAAGTAATAGTTATTGGAGCTGGTCTTGCAGGTTCAGAAGCTGCTTGGCAAGTTGCAAATTCTGGTATACCAGTTGAATTAGTTGAAATGAGACCTACCAAGTCAACTCCAGCTCATCATACGGGTGAGTTTGGAGAATTGGTTTGTAGTAACAGCTTTGGTGCTTTAAGTCCTGATAGAGCTGCAGGTTTATTGCAAAAAGAACTTAGAATTTTTAAATCATTAATAGTTCAAACAGCTGATAATTTTGCTGTGCCAGCTGGAGGAGCCTTGGCTGTTGATAGATCTAAATTTAGTGATGCCTTAACTCAAGCATTATCAAATCATCCTTTAATCGAAATAAAAAGATTTGAACAATTGGATCTCCCAAGCAAAGAAAATATAACGATCCTCGCAACTGGTCCATTAACTGCCGATGAATTGTCCTATGAAATTCAAGCTTTTACAGGTATCGATGCGTGTCATTTTTTTGATGCCGCTAGTCCTATTATTTATGGAGATACTATTGATCAAGAGATTGTATTTAAAGCCAGTAGGTACGACAAAGGAGATCCGGCATATCTAAATTGCCCTATGGATGAAAATGATTACATCCATTTCAGGAATGAACTTATAGAAGGAGAACAAGCTAATTTAAAAGACTTTGAGAAAGAATCAGCTAATTTCTTTGAAGCTTGCTTACCAATTGAAGAAATTGCTAGAAGAGGAGTTGATACAATGAGATATGGTCCATTGAAATCTATTGGTTTGTGGAATCCAAAATGGGGAGATTTATTTGATAAGGAAAATAGATTAAAAAAGCGACCTCATGCAATTGTCCAATTAAGGAAAGAAGATTTAGAGGGAAAATTGCTGAATATGGTAGGTTTTCAAACTAACCTTAAATGGTCTGAGCAAAAAAGAATATTTAGGATGATTCCTGGTTTAGAAAAGGCTGAGTTTGTACGTTTTGGAGTAATGCATAGAAATACTTTTTTAGAATCTCCAAAATTACTTTTACCGACATTGCAATTTATGAAAAGAGAAAACCTTTTTGCTGCGGGTCAAATAACCGGGACGGAAGGCTATGCAGCAGCAGCAGCAGGAGGCTTGCTTGCAGGAATAAATGCATCCTTATTAGCTAAGGGTAAAAAAACAGTAAGTTTTCCTGATGAATCAATGATTGGTTCTCTAATGAATTTTATCAGTAATAAAAATCAAATATTATCTAATCAGAAAAAGAATAAATTCCAACCAATGCCTGCTTCATTTGGTTTGGTTCCAGAACTAACTAAAAGAATAAAAGATAAAAGATTAAGGTACAAAGCTTATCAAGAAAGATCTACAGAAGCCTTGAATGACTTTAAAAAGAAACTAGATGCTTGTTTTAATAAAGACCACTTACTTAGCAAAATTTACTAAGATTAAATATCAAAGATCCAAAAAATGAAATTAAATAAGGAAAACTTCGATGCAATTATTATTGGCTCAGGAATAGGAGGGTTAGTAACTGCTTCACAATTGGCAGCGAAAGGAGCTCAAGTGTTAGTTCTTGAAAAATATATTATTCCAGGCGGGAGTGGAGGCTCTTTCAAGAGAAAAGGCTATACCTTTGATGTAGGGGCTTCAATGATTTTTGGATTTGGAGAAAAAGGTTATACAAATTTACTAACTCGTGCTTTGAAAGATGTGAATGAAAAATGCGAAACTATTCCGGACCCTGTTCAACTGGAATATCACTTACCAAGTAACTTTAATATTTCTGTAGATAAAAATTATGAGCAATTTATAAGCAAATTATCAGCTAGTTTCCCCAATGAAAAAAAAGGTATCAAGAAATTCTATGATACTTGTGCCAGTGTATTTAAATGTTTAGATTCAATGCCTCTTTTATCAATAGAGGATCCAAGTTATCTTTTTAAAGTTTTCTTTAAATCTCCATTATCCTGTTTAGGGTTAGCTAGATGGTTACCTGCAAATGCAGGGGATGTTGCGAGAAAGTTTATAAAAGATCCTGAACTTTTAAAATTTATTGATATTGAATGTTTTTGTTGGTCTGTAATGCCAGCTCTAAAAACCCCTATGATTAATGCGGGAATGGTATTTACAGATAGGCATGCTGGGGGGATAAATTATCCAAAAGGGGGAGTTGGAACAATAGCAGAGAAGTTTGTTTCTGGTATTGAAAAATTAGGAGGAAAAGTTAGATATAAATCCAATGTGACTGAAATCATCTTAAAGGATAAGAAAGCGGTAGGAGTTAAGCTCTCAAATGGGGAAGAGATATATTCAAATATTATTGTATCCAACTCCACTAGATGGGATACATTTGGATTAAAAGATAATACTAAAGGATTAATTCCTAGTAAAAACGTGCCAAAAAGTGAATATAAGTGGTCAGAAACTTATAAACCCTCACCTTCTTTTGTTTCCATTCACCTTGGAGTAGAAAAAAATCTAATACCCAATAATTTTAATTGTCATCATATAATTGTTGAAAATTGGGATGAATTAGAAAGTGAAAAGGGGGTAATTTTTGTTTCTATACCTACTTTGCTTGACTCGTCTTTGGCTCCAGAAGGTAAACACATCGTACATGCATTTACTCCTTCATCGATGAGTGTATGGGAAGGCCTGTCAAGGAAAGAATATTTGCAAAAGAAAGAAAAATATTTTTCATTTCTTGTTAAAAAATTATCAACTATTCTTCCTAATCTTGAACAAAATATTGATCACAAAGAAATTGGTACTCCCAAAACTCATAAAAAGTTTCTTGGAAGATATGAAGGTAGTTATGGGCCAATTCCCAGTAAAAAGTTGCTTGGACTTTTGCCAATGCCTTTCAACACTACAAAAATTCAAAACCTTTATTGTGTAGGGGATTCATGCTTCCCTGGCCAAGGCCTAAATGCAGTCGCTTTTAGTGGATACGCATGCGCTCATAAAATAGGTGCAAAGTTAAATATAAACAGTTTTAAATTGCCCGACTAAAAGGATGATTCTGAAATGATAGAAAAATTTAAAACTCTTTTTTTTGTGAAAAGTTCGTTAATTTCTCTTTATTTAGCGCTTACAATACCCTTACCATTTATTTCAATAGAAAAATTAAAAATCCCCTCTTTTATAATTTTTGCTTTAGGACTTTATTTGATAATCAATATCACTAGTGATTACGTAGAAACTTGCAGTAAAAAAATTTCATATAAAAGTAGCTTTATTTCAAAATTATTAGGGAAAAAAAATTGGGAGATTTCTTGGAAAGATATTAAGTTAATCAAATCTTTACCGACCAGTCAGGGTAGTAAAGTTTATTACTTTAATACTTTTCAAGGCGATAATTTTCTTGTTCCACAAAGAGTGGAAAACTTTGAAAAATTCTTATTAATTGTTTCAAATAATACTGGAATTGCTATTAATGAAATATCTTACATTTCACCATTATGGACATATAAATTACTGACACTACTATCAGTTTTTATGATATTTGGTGAACTTTTTGCTTTTCTAAATTAAATATTATCAATACTGAATCTATAACCTTGTTGTCTAACAGTGGTTATTCCCCCTCCTTCTCCCAATCCAGCCTGTTCTAATTTTCTTCTCAAAGTTAATACCTGAGTATCTACAGACCTAGGTCCACCACTGAAAGGCGGCCAGGCCATCCTTAAGAGCTCTTGACGACTTCTTACCATTCCAGGTGGCATTAGAAGGGCGCAAAGCAGCGCAAACTCCCTAGGGCTTAATTCTACGGGCTTCTCGCTTAGGGTAACTTGTCTTAAAAGAAGATGAACCTCTAAAGGACCAACCTCCACTTTTTCTTGTAATCCTATTCTTCCTCTTTTAAGGAGTGTTCTGCATCGTGCTGCAAGCTCTTCGAGTCCAAAAGGTTTTCTGAGAACATCATCGGCCCCTTCATCTAATAGATTTACTAATGCTTCAACACCTGATCTTGCGGTTAAAACTATGACTGAAGACCCCAGTTGTTGGGCTAGTCTCATTGCAGTATTCTGCTCGAGGATTTCTGCGCTAACTAATAAGTCAGGTGATTGTTCTCTGCATAAGTCAATAGCTTCTGCAGCTGTGCCAACTGCTGCTGCTAAATGGCCATCTTGGCGAAGCCTTTGCACAAGAACTGTTCTAAGTGTGGGGTGAGGTTCAACAACTAGAACTCTTGAGGGAGTTTGGGAGCTCGTAGGCAATTGTGAACTGCCAGGAGTTGAAGCTAAGATTTGCTCAGTTGATTGCATTCTTAATTACTGTTTGGCCGGGCAATTTTTGATCGTTCTTAATAAGGTATAACAAATGCAAAATAAAAAGCAGAATTTATCGAATTATGACATCATTTGAAAACCCCAAAGCAATTCGTCACTTTCAATCAATTTGCGATAGTTGCCAGGACTTAGTTACTCGTTTTCATAGCCCATCTGATCTTAAATTATATAGTGATGGTTATCTCCAAGCATTAAGGAATTGCAATAGTTTAGAGCAAAAGGATCAAGAGAAATTAGAAAGATTAATTGAAAGATGGATTTTAGATCCGTCAAGTTTTATAGATCCAGATGGAGATGGAAATAAAGGATTTTTTAATAAAAAAAAGATTTAAAATATTAATTTTTATTAATCAATACAGTATTTATACTCACTAATTGTCTTAAGACGCTAATTCAATTTCTATTTTTTCTTTAAGAGATCCAGAGTTGTACATCTCAATAAGAATGTCTGATCCACCAAGAAATTCTCCCTTTAAGTAGACTTGAGGAATTGTTGGCCAATCTGAATATTCTTTGATACCTTCTCTTACAGCGAAATCACTTAAAACATCAAAAGTATCAAATTCTACCCCTAAGGAATTTAATATTTGAACTACATTGTTGGAAAAACCGCATTGAGGCATTAATTTTGTCCCTTTCATGAAAACCATCACTGGATTAGAATCAATCAGTTTTTGTATTTTATCTTTTGTTAGGTTGTCCATAATTCAATTTGGAGTTTCTGTTTTTAATGCCAGTGCATGTATAGCCTCTGAAGCTAATTCTTCCTTCAAAGCAGAATATACTAGCTGGTGTTGTTTAACTAATGATAATCCATTGAATTCAGATGCAATAACAGTTACTTGCAAATGATCATTTCCCTTGAGGTTTTCAACAAAAACTTGGGAACTTGGGATTTTTTTAGTGATTAACTTAATAACCTCTGTTTTCGTAATCATAGTAAAATTTAATTAACCTTTGTATTTTGTCTCGACGAATCCTAGTTGGATCAATCTTTCATAAGCTTCTTTACCTTCTAGACTATTGGGTGACATTATTCTAATTGTTTCAACAAGTAAGGGTACTGCAACCTCAGGCTTATCAGTTTTTAAATACAAAGAGGCTAATCTCTCATTTGATTCTGCCAAAATTTGCAATGTTTGCTTACCTTTCCTTCGCATTTCATTTGGTATTCTCGCATCAATCCCTTTGAATGATGAATTTAGATCAGAATAAAAAGAAGCAAGTTGCTTTGCTAATTGTCTAGCGTCTAAATAAAAATCCTTAGCTTTTTCAAAATCCCCGTTTTTAATATATTTATCACCTTCTTTTATAAAATATTCAACGTTTGAGATGGAAAGCTTTTTACTCTCATTTGAAAGGACTCTGAAGTCTTCTGGATTCTTTATTTCTGCATGAACTTCATTTTTGTAAGCAAAATTTCCAAAAAATATAAAAAAAATTGGGATTAATTTTAAGAATTTCATTCTCTATTTCAATTATTAAAGTTCATAGTAACTTATTGCAGATTCATCTACCTACATTTTTTAACGCTTTTTCTTCCTCTTGAGTCATTTTTTCATTTAGAAGTTTATTAAAGTCCTTGATCGTAAAGTTTGAGTAGTCATTAATTGGTATTGGTTTTCCAAATGATAAACAAAATTCGCCCCTAAAGTTCGGAGGTATTTTGCTGTAAGCAATTCCAATTGGAATGATATTAATAGAAGTTGTTTTTTTGGTAGCTAATCTAGCTAATCTATATAGTCCTTCTTTTAGAACTAATTTTTTTCCATATTTATTAATCTTTCCTTCGGGGAAAACAACTAGTTGTTCTCCTTTTTCTATAAGATCAATCGCATATCTTAAAGCTGAGAGAGATGGCGATAATTGATTTATTGAGAAACATCCAAGTCTTTTTAAAAACCAACCTTGTATTCCTTTCATTTCGGATTTAGTAACCATAAATCTACAATCCTTTTTTGTTACTCTTCTTCCCATAGCCATTGTGAGTATTAAGCCATCCCATCTTGATCTGTGGGTTGGAGCCAAAATGATAGAGGAATTTATGGGAATCGAAAAACCATTTTTTAATATTTTCTTTTTTCTAAAAAAGAATCTCAAAACAACGTCCTGAGTAACGAACATTGCAATAAATCCCAATAAAGGGTTGATTTTATACCAAATATTTAATGAATTCCTCTTCAAGTTCTATTTATTATATATTAATAATTTAAGTGTTTGACTTTTTTTATTAGCTATTATTGGGCGGTTACTAGATTGTCTAGAAACTAAGATTTTTAAAATTATGGCTACTTTAGGCGTAAACATTGATCATATTGCAAATGTAAGGCAAGCAAGGAAAACTGTCGAGCCTGACCCTGTGCAATTTGCTTTTTTAGCTGAATTAGGAGGGGCAGATTCCATAACAGTGCATCTAAGAGAAGATAGAAGACATATACAAGATAGAGACGTATTTCTTCTTAAAGAGACTATAAAAACAAAACTAAATTTAGAGATGGCTGCTACAGAAGAAATGTTAGAAATTGCAAAAAAAATTCGCCCCGATTATGTAACGCTTGTACCTGAGAAAAGAGAGGAAGTTACTACTGAAGGCGGGTTGGATTTAAAAAGTAATGTGCAATACCTTAAGAAGGCTGTTGGGAATTTAAAGGATTCAAATATAGAATTAAGTGCATTTATTGATCCTCTTGATGAACAGATAAATTATTCCAAAGAAATAGGGTTTGATTTTATAGAATTACATACTGGAAAATATGCTGAACTATCAGGTTCTGAACAGTATAAAGAGCTCCAAAGGATTATAGAGTCTACACATTTAGCAAATGACCTTGGATTAGTTGTTAATGCTGGTCATGGCCTTAACTACAATAATGTTAAAAAAATTGCATCAATTAACAATATGAACGAGTTAAACATAGGCCATAGTATTGTTGCAAGGGCTTTAGCGATAGGATTAGAAAAGTCTGTACGTGAGATGAAGTCCCTAATTACATCAAATTAATTTCCAAAATGACAACATATTTTTTCGTCGCAGCAAGTGAAAAGTTTTTAACTGTTGAAGAACCAATTGAGGAGATTTTGAAAGAGAGGATGAGGAATTATAAAGAGAATAATAAAGAAATAGATTTTTGGCTTTTAAAAAATCCATCATTTTTGCAAACTATCCAATTTGTTGATCTAAAAGCAAAGATTCCATCACCCCCAGCAGCTATATTATCGACGGATAAAAAATTTATAACTTTTTTAAAGCTGCGTTTAGAGTTTGTTGCTGTTGGGGAATTCGAATTTCCTAATGCAGAAATAACTGATCCATTTAAAGTTGAGTAATATAAACAGCCAGTAAATTGCTCAATCTATATAAGTCAAACAAAATTGAAGTGATAAGTGAGCTGTTGGCAGAAGAATTAAAAACATGTCCTCCGCCTATAAATGAGAAATTAGAAATAGTAGTCCCCAATTACTTTTTGGGGAATTGGTTACGTGAACAAATAACTATAAAAAACAAGATAAGTGCTCTTTATGAATTAAAGACAATATCAACGTATACCGAATCTTTATTGACAAATTTTTTCCCTGCAATTGATATGAGCGCATGGAATTTTGAGTCAATTAAATGGGGCATTATTGATTCCTTGGAAGAATTAAATAGCTTTAAAGAATCATTTCCGCTTAGAAATTGGATTAATAAATATTTGGATAATAAAAAGACAATTGATGGCGACTTATACAATCTGACAAAAAAGATCACGAATAATTTTATTGATTATCTGATTTTTAGACCTGAAATGATTGCTCAATGGAATAGATATGAAATTAATTCATCTAATCTATTTAAGAATTTAAACTCAGATCAATTTTGGCAGCCTATTTTATATAAATTATTGGAGGAAAAGATATCTGAAAAGCCATCATGTTTATACATGATTGAAGTAATAAAGAATTTAAGAAAAATTAACAACTTTCAATTACAAGTACCAAATCAAATTTATATTTTTTCAGATAATAACTTATCAAAACTACATATTAATTTTTATTCGGAACTTTCAAAATTTATTAAGGTAAATTTGTATTTATTATCTCCTGGAGAAGATTTATGGAATAGAATAAATTTTCTTGAAGGTGAGTTGGAATTTGATGATAATGAAAGTAAATTGAATTTAAATATTCTTAAATAGATTAGATGAATTAATTTCATATCTATTCCATTGAGCAAACTTTCAGAAATTAATTGATGAAAATATTTATACAGAAGGTATAAATTTAAAAAATAATCTTATTTATCTAGATCCAACAAATAATTTTCATAATAAGAAAGATATTCCTCTTCTTAATCAAATACAAAAAAGACTAATTGATAATAATAACGTTGATTTTATTTTAAGTGAAAGGGATGATTCAATATTACTTTGTGAGCATTTTAATCAAAATAGTCAATTTGAATATTTAAGAAATAAAATTATAGAAATAATAAATTCTTGCGAGAATATTAAATATAGTGATATTGCTGTTTTATCTCCACAAACTAATTTAATTAAACCTTATCTAAGGTACATCTTTAATAATGAGTTAATTAATGGTGAAAAGATACCCTATTTTTTTATTGATGAGGATAATCATGACTCTTCAGGGATTTATGAATTTCTAATTGACATCACTGAAATAGCAAGTGAGAAAATTACACTTGAAAAAATAGATTATATTCTCTCGAAAAAAGTAACTCAGAACATTTTTGATTTTAATATTACTGAGAAGGATGAAATTATTTTCTTACTTACCCAAGCGGGTTTTCATTGGGGATTAGATAATAAAGAAAGATTAGGTGAAGAGAAAAATACTCTAGATTGGTGTATAAATAGAATTATTTTAGGCTTAATTTATGACAAAGAAGTAAATTTAAGTACTTTTAATTTAAAACCATTTAGCTATAAAAATATAAGTTTGGATTTGAATAAATGGGTTAAAATATTAATTCATTTAAAAAAATATATTAATTTGATAAGGGGATCTTTTTCTTACTCGAATTGGGTTGAAAAGATAAAGTTTATATTAAAAAGTATTGCTGATTCTAATGCAAATTTCAATTTAGAAATAAGTGAAATAAATAGAATTCTTGATAATCACGCAATACCTTTAATACCTGATGATCTCATCTTGTTAAAAGTTTTTAGAGAAATATTAATTTCTTGCATAAATAAAGTTAAATATCAAAGCAAATCACGAGCCAACAAGATCCTAGTAAGTGATATTGAGAATTCAAGGCATATTCCACATAAGGTTATCTTCCTAATAGACATGAATAGTGTTAATTATCCAAAATTACCAAAGAGTGAAAACATTAATATATTAAAAAACAAATATCATTTGGGTGATCCATCTGTTTTTGAAAGAGAGAAATATGCATTTCTGGAGTTGTTAATTGCCTGCAGAGATAAATTTATAGTTACTTGGGTAAAAACTGATAAAGACAATAAAAAATTAGATGTTTCTTTTCCTATAAAAGAGTTAATTTCTTTTTTTGATAGTTTCTTAAACCAAAGCCAAAGAGAACTAATAATTAAAGATTCTTATTTAAATAAAAATGAAATAATTGATCTTGATAAAGATAAGATTGTTAAAAGTAATTATTCTTTAATAGAAGATATAAATTGGAATGAAAAAAAATCTGATATTAAAAATTACAAATTATCAGAATTGATTTATTGGTTCAAGACTCCACAAAAATATTGGCTTAATAAAAACAATATTTCTCCCAAGGAAATATTTATTCATCATCCAGACGAGGAGTATGTAAGTAATCTGCAAAAGTCGCAACTAATTACAAAAATAATCCAGCAAATAGAGATTGATAATCATAATATTATTAATGATTTAAATGAATTAAATATTTATGATCAATTGGCTGAAAATGGTATTATTATGCCCAAAAATAGTATTTTTACAAAAGAAAAAGAAATCAAAGATTTATTAAGCAGTCTATGTGCAAGTTTGAGCCAACATAATAAGATTAATAAAATCTATGTTAAGTTAAATGCTAATAAAGAAGAATATTTAATTGCTGATGACACCGTAATTGAATTGATTCATGCGAAACTAAGTTTAAGTCGTTTGACTGAGGCTTGGATAAAATTACTCTTTATTTCTTCTTTAAAGAGGAATATAAAAAGGACTAAAGTTATTTTTAGAACAGAAAACAATTATAAATCGCAAATTATTCAATCACCCGGAGCAACTGAATCAAATCTAATTTTGGATGAGTACATAAATATTTTTAAAAATTATTCTGAAAAATGTTTACCTCTTCCTCCAGAAAGTGCTTATAAATATGTAGAAGCAAAAATAAAATCAAAAAATGAAAAAAAAGCTTTTACAGATAAATGGATTGGTAATAAAAATTTTTCTAAAGGAGAAAGAGATAATATCGAAATGAAAATGTGTTTTGGTAATGAAAAAGAACCAGATTACTTTCTTGGAAATAATAATTTTGATCAATTATCATACAGATTATATGGTCCCCTAATTAAAGCATTAAAGAAATAAAAAATGTTTAAATTTCAGTTAAAAAATTTTTTTAAATCTGCTTATGATCTAATCCTTGTTTTTTTACAGTTCTTTATTATTAGTCTTCATTTTTTTCAATGGGAATTTCTTCCACAAAAACAAATAATTCAAGCAAATCCATTTTCTTATTTCCTGGGTATTTTAATTATCATAATCGCTTTCATAATAATGTTAGTTTCAATTAAAGATTTAGGTAGAAATTTATCCCCTTTCCCAAGACCTATAAACAATAGCAATCTAGTTACTACAGGTATTTATCGATTTACTCGTCATCCTATGTACTATTCTTTAATATTTATTTCCATTGGAGTTTTTATAATAAATTTATCTATATATTATTTATGTTTGACAATAAGTTTAGCTTTAATAATTAAATTTAAGATTTCCTTGGAAGAGAAATATTTAAAGAAAAAATTTAAGAATTACTTACTTTATAAAAATGAGGTCAAAGTTTAATTTAATAAAGAAATGGATATTAACCAAATTAAATTAGATAATAAGTTTAAATTAGTAGAAGCAAGTGCAGGAACTGGTAAAAGTTTTACTTTGGCACATATAGTTTTAAGAAATGTTTTGGAGAATAAAGTTAAACCAGATGAAATACTCTTGCTAAGTTTTACAAAAAATACTTGTTCTGAATTACGAGAAAAAATACTTTTGAGATTTCATAATTTAAAATTATATTTACAAAGTCATAATGAATTTAAGATAGATAATACTCTTAAGGATTGGTATCTAAATTTTGAGGATAAAGATAAATCTAAGGAAAAAATAATTTCCGAAATTGATAATTTTATAAATCAATTCTATAAGTTAAAAGTAATTACGTTCCATGCTTTTTGTAATAATATTATTGATGAATATAGTATTGAAATAAGTGCGACTCAAGATCAATATATTGAGAATAATATTGATAATTTGTATAAAGATGTAATAGATAATTTGTGGATTGATGATTTCCTGAATCTTAATCAAGAGTTTATTTCAGCAGTAAACAAAAAAAAAATAAGTTCTAGATTTGGAAGTAGGATCAATAAGTCATTTTTTGTAGAAATTTTAAAAAATATAGATCAAG
>JAOIPS010000010.1 GCA_028141225.1 Prochlorococcus sp. AH-736-L23 | reverse complement strand
ATTTATATATAGTTCATCTCCCTCCTCTAATACAAAGCACTTTTCTGGCGTAGGAAGAGAAAAATTGTGGAATTTTTCTACAAAATTTTCAATTAGTTTCATTTAGTTCTTTATTAGTTTTTAGTTCACGAATAAACATAAATGCCCCAAATGAAAAAGCAAGCGAAATCATAAATGTTAGCGGGAAATAAATACCCCACAAACGTAATTTTAGTCTCCTTCCCTCAGCAGCATAAAAAACAAAAATAGCTATGAGAAGAACCGCTGTATCAGCCGATATAAATCCTGATGTAGGTGTTATCCATGCATCATCAAAAAAGGCGTTTCCTATATCTATCGCGGATCCTTGAATGTTTCCATTCCTTACCAAATTAATAAACTGATTAATAAAATAAAGTGGCCAAATAATTCCTGCTAAAGCAGTAGTTCCGTAAATTGCAAGCCTGATCTTAGACCACATAGTTTTTTAATATACATATAGCTAAAATTGAGGTCTTTTTGATGTATAAAATAATATCAATTTTTAAGAAAAATTTACTTTATGCATATTTATAAAAATAATTCATTGCTTTTGAGATATTTGATATTTATTAGTATTCAAAATATTGCATTATATATGTGCAAATTTACTCTGTTATTGATCATTATTTTCTGCTTTTGGGTTTAATTAATCACATCATGATTTTTCCTAATCAGCTATAAATAAATAAAGATCAAATTACTATGACGCAATATCTTTATGTTGATTTTATTTTAAGTTTTGTTGGGGTTTGTTTATATATTTTAGGTTTAAAAAAAGTTTTATTTAATGACCCCAAAAAATTATCAGGATTTAAATAAGATATATAAAAATAATGCCACTTGATGTTGGAATATAATAAATATCCATTTTCATGTCTTGAGGATTAAAACCAGACAAAATTCCCTATGATTCTTAAGAGATCTTTTGAGAAGTAAAATGGTAATTTTTATGAAAACTTCTCTTAATTAGACAAATTTTAAAAAAAAATAATTTCTTAGGTATTAAAATTAAAAAAAGAAAATTTTTAACTTTTCAATAAATATCTATGTCAATTACAAAACAACTTTGGGAGGATAATTATGAGATTGCTTTACTAAGTTTAAATACAAAATTTGTTCAAGGATTAAAGAATGGAAGTCTCCCTAAAAACATATTTCAAGAATATTTAGCTCAAGATTATTTTTTTTTAGAGACTTTTGCTCAGGCATATGGTCTTGCAGTTTCTAAATCAAAAGATAAGTACTCAATAAGGAAGTTGAGTGAACTTTTAATAGGCGTTTCAGAGGAGTTAATACTTCATGAAACTTACGCAAAAGAATGGGATATTGATTTGTCTAACAACTATATAAAAAAAGCTACTAAAAATTATACAGATTTCCTTGCTGATACTTCCAAAAGACTTAGCTCCGTTGAAATAATGTTTGCAATGACTCCATGTATGCGACTTTATTCTTGGATAGGAAAAAGTTTGTATAAGAAGGATTTTGATATCAAATATAAACAATGGATAATTACTTATTCTGATGAGAGCTTTGAAAAGCTAGCAGATTCACTTGAAAATCTTATTGAGACTAATAAAGAAACATATGATATTAATCAGGCCAAATATTTATACAGGAGAGCTATGGAATTGGAGTTAGATTTTTTTAATGCATATTCAGATTTCTGATTTAAATTAAAATTTATTTATAGTACTTTCAAAAACGAGTTAATAAATTATGTATTCTAAAATTGCACTATCAATAGGCGGAAGTGACTCCGGGGGTGGAGCAGGTATACAGGCTGACTTGCGAACTTTCATGGCCCTTAAAGTACATGGATGTTCTGTTATTACATGTATTACCGCACAAAATAGTATAGAGGTTACATGCGTTCAACCAGTAGAGAAGAATACTTTATTAAATCAGTTAGATACTTTATTTGCTGATTTTGGTATTGATGCCTTAAAAACTGGAATGTTATTAAATGAAAGGATAATTAATGATACTGCTTCAAAATTAAATACATACAACATAACCAAAATTATTGACCCAGTAATGGTTACAAGAACTGGTTCTAAATTACTGGAAGATTCTGCTATTAATGCTTATAAAAAACTCTTATTACCAATTGCTGATTTGGTAACTCCAAATATTTATGAAGCAAATCTACTTTCTGGTTTAGAAATAAGGAGTAAAGAAGATATCGAAAATTCAGCAAGAAAAATTATTGGTCTTGGAGCTAAAGCGGTACTTATAAAAGGTGGCGGTTTAAAAGATATGAAAGGGAAGGATTTTTTTCTTGATTTAAATGGTAGAAAAGAGTGGCTATTTAATAATTTTATAAATACAAAAAATACCCACGGTAGCGGCTGTACTTTGAGTGCTGCTATTTGTGGTTACAAGACTTTAGGTTTTGATCTATTTGATTCCATACAAAAAGCGAAATTATTTGTTGAGAAATGTTTATATAATTCTTATAAAATAGGATCTGGCCCTGGTCCCTTAGGCCATCATTAATTATTTTTAGAAGTGGAGTTAGAACCACCATTTTCTGTAGGGCTTTTTTAAAAATAAGATTTCTTCAGTCTCCCATCCTCCCTCCAACCACTCAAGATGCTCAAGTAATAAAGACTCACTTTCCCTTTTGCTTAATTGCCCAATTCTATTAGCAATACCATCGAACCTTACTTTCATCAATTCCTCAATCTTGATGTTATTCATAGGTTAAATAATAAATTTTTTCTACTCTTACTTGTATACATTTTCTTGTCAACGATTTAATTTTATTTGTTTACTAGCAGTTCTTAAATATGTATTAAATACGACTTTTTAAAATAGATAGTAATTAAGACTTATTCACATAGATTTAATTAAAGACTAATTTATAAAAAAATACTTTAACTATGAATAAAGAAGAAACAGCAAAGCAAAAAACTATTTTAAATGTAGGCTATTGTGAAACGACTTCTGAATGGCTCAATAGAATCATTACTGAACTGGCAGATGAAAATAAAAATTTTGTAGATTTGTCAGTTATTTGTGCTTAATTTTTTAGAAAATATAGTTTATTTTGATTTATTTTCATTTAGCTTTTAATTATAAGAGAAATCTAAAAGATATTTTTGTGATGTGAATCCTAATAAAAAAAATATAGAAATAATTAAACAATTCAATTTATTTCCTCATCCTGAAGGTGGATGGTTTAGAGAGATAGTAAGGAGTAAGAATTCTCTAATAAGGGAAGACGGCCAAATTAGAAACTTTATTACGGGAATTTATTATCTTTTGGAGAGAGATGCAAAAAGTGCTTGGCACAGAGTCAAAAATGCAGATGAAATTTGGATTTATCTAAGGGGTGATCCTTTGCATTTATGGTGCCTAGATGATGATAATAAGTTAATAAGAAATTTAATTTTAGATTCCAATAATCCAATAGAAATGATCCCAGCTGGATATTGGCAAGCTGCAAAAAGCTCAGGCGAATTTACTTTAGTGAGTTGTTGTGTTGGCCCAGGCTTTGATTTTAATGATTTTGAATTGCTCAGAAATACAAATCATATTTCTAGATTAGATAAAGCAATTAATAATCTTATTTAAGACATTTTTTCGTTTATATTAGTGAAACTATCCTTTAGATTTATAGGGCAACTTAATTAATCTATATTTAATGAATCAAAATTCTGTCAAAACAATTGGTATTAATGATGAACCAAGAAAAGATTCACACCTAGTATATTTAAATCAGGCTGATGGATTAAAAGGCATTCTTAATAGGGATTTTGATAAATGGTCTAATTTTGATAGTTGGGAAAGTATTTCAGTTCAGCAATGGATTTTTTCTAGGGCTTTGGAGGTTTTCAGAGGTATGAAAATTGATGTTAAATGCGATTGTTGTGAACATAATGATTTAATCCCAAATGATTTTGAGAGCATTAAAAAAGAAAAATGCCTTGGCAAAAAAAGTGCTTACATGATCGAAAAAGTTGTAGATGAAATTGTATTAGCTAAGGCAAGAAGAGAAAGTGATGGAACATATTCTGCATAAGATTCATTAATATCTATAAAGTTAAAAATCTTTTACTCACCAGTGAAAATTGTCAGAAGCCCCAATCGTTAAATTTCTAGTGGACATCTTATGGAATTTAAAGTGTACCGAATCACTGAACTCCTTTTCATCTGAGTAATTCACAAGATCCACTGGGTCGATGTTTTCATCGAACCATGCATCATATTCAATATGGTTTGGTTCAGCAAAATAACTCATATCCAATTAATAGCTTCTTAAAAACCTATAAACGGTACATGTGATACCAAATTAAAATTCTTAATTTTTAGATAATCTACATTTTTCAATTGTTCATGAAGATTAGTTGCTAAAAAGATAGGAGAAATATCTATAAATTCATGTCTCTCGATACAACCATGGTTTCTATCCATCCCCACTTCACAATCAAGGATGGGAAGATGGACCAGTGCATAGCTCTTTTGGAAGAAATTTTGGTACTGACAAAAGCTAATGAACCTGACTGCCTTTTTTTTAATATCACTACATGCGGGTCAGATAAGGCTTATGTAAGAGAGGCATATAAAGATGGTGCAGCCGCTCTATTTCATCTCAAAAATATGGGACATATGATTCCCAAGCTTTTTGAAGTGTCAGATATTACTGTGCAGGTCCAAGGCCCTGCCAAGGAGATTGAACTCTTGAAGGAAATACTCCCAGACGCTGATTTCTATGAAGCAATATCTGGATTCTGATTAAGATTATATAGATTGACAGTCGATTTAAAATAAATAGCAATTAGCTTTTTTTTATGACTATTGAAACTACTGTTTTCACCTTTAAACTTTCAAATACATTTGAGGAATGGGTAAAAATGTTTGATAGTCCAGAGATAGATGCATTTCATAAAACGGTAGGACTTACTCCTCTATATCGTGGCAAAAGTTTAATTGATCCAAAAGAAGTGATTGTTATTCATCAAGCTGAAGAAGGTGTGGCTAAGCATGTTTTTTCAGATCCTGAAACCATTAAGAATATAGAATCTGGAGGGCATATTTATAGCACAACGAAAATCACAAGTTGGGTTTCTGAGTAGCCGAAACACTAACTATTTAAATCTATACAAATAATACGAAACAGGAGTTCCAAATAAGATCTTTAAAACAAAATTTGGATATACCAGAGTTTAAGGATAAGAGTATTAACTAATTAATTTGACTAAATTATTAATAAGAACCTTAATGCTAGAGGTAACCATAGACATAGAAGAAGCATTAGTAAAAGAGTAATGGCATGGATATTTGGAATGTATTGCTCTTTAAAAATTTGCGTTTTCATGATTTATCTCGCCTTCTTAAGTTTGATTTCTCTTCTGATAAGCAATGCTATAACTACAACACACATGTTCATTAGAAATACGTCTAATGGCATTTAATAAAAAAAGTCTCTTATCAATTAATAGCAAGATTATTGATCTACGAATCAAGAAATGATTATTAATGGTTATTGGCTTAATAAAACGAATTAAAAATCAAATTTATGCTTAAATATCTCAGTTATATTAACTATTAAATGGCTTATTCAGAAACAAGAAAGAAATAGGCTGTTTAGCTCATGTGCCTATTCTTATTTTTATAGCCAATTTTATTAAAGGTAATTTTGGAATTAAAACTGAAGAGACAAAATATACTGTAGTTAAAAGAGAGCCAGTTAAAATTATTGAGTTAAGTGATACCGTAGTTAAAGAAGAAAAAGCAGAAGCTAAAAAAGAAATCTTAAATAAGCTTGACAATATTGAACAGAAGGCTGATGAGGTTTATGAAAAGGTAAAGAAGAAGAAAGATAAGAAGAAGAAAAATGATAACTAAATTGAAATCCTATCAAGCATCAAAACATCTTGAGCTTCGATTGTATCTCTCTTATCTTCGTCTTCGGGATCTTTATAAGATTCAATTTCAGCTTGAATTTTTCTCCTGTAAACTCCTTTGATATAATCCATTTCTCTTTTGTCTTTGTCCAGAATTGAGAATGGTGATCTTTTTAAGTTCATAACTTTCTCCTAAATAAATAAATAAATTTAATCAGCTCCAGTTTTTATCAGATTCAACAAAGCTATCCAATGTTTGCTGATTCCTGATTTCTTCCTCAAGAAGTTCTTCTTCTGATCTTTCTTCAATCTCAGATTTATAATGTTCTTTTAGTGTGGATTTCGTAGACATTTGCTCATGACGACTACATCTATGTTCTAACTAGTTAGTGAGACCATTCGACTAATAAAAATGTACGGTTTGAGGTACTCCCATATACGGATAAAGGATCAACAATTGAATTTAAATATGGGTAAAATTGTTAATCTTGATCAATTTTTGCCTTTAAGAATCATCAATAAAGTAGACCAATAAGCATCAAACTCCCATCAATTGATAAAAAAGTTTTCAGGTTCATTTATCCATTCCTTCTGGGGTATCCCAATTTAGGGGTATCCCGTTTTTAACTGAGTTCTTTTTCATATCAGCCATCTCTTTTCTGATTTTGTTGTAGTAGGCCAACTCTTCAGGATCATCAGAACCCAGACCATAATTCATGGTCGCTGCAAGATATATTCTGTGCATCCGGTATGACGATAGTGACATTACTAAAGACAATATCTGTTAAATATATATGAATTTAAGGCAAAATGCTGATCTCTGAGATCCCAGTTATAGCAACGATTTATCTAAATTCTCAGTTCTCTCATCACTGTATTTGGTTTTACCTTCAGTAATCGTTCATCTCTACAGACTGCAAAGTGCTTTATCTGCAGGTCTTTAAGTGGAATATCTCCAAGCCAGCTTTCTGCAGTCACTTTAAGTGGATATTTCTCATTCTCCGCACTTCGGTGCAAAAGCAGAGGACCATTTATATATTCATTGATTGCCTCTTCCAGGGTTATTGGGACATCTCTGAAAACCTTTATTGTTCTCTCTTCGACTGCATCTGCCCTGAAACCAGAAAAGTGGACCCGAAAACGGACGTCCACTTCTGAATAATTTCTTTGTGCGATAGTTGTAATCTCATTGATACCAAGCTATTCCGCGAGTGCCCTCGTCGGGACTTGAACCCGAGACCTCTCCCTTACCAAGGGAGTGCTCTACCGCTGAGCTACAAGGGCAATTTTAAAGTGGGCCGGGTTGGATTTGAACCAACGTAGGCAGAGCCAGCGGATTTACAGTCCGCCCCCTTTAACCACTCGGGCACCGACCCCCACTATTTGAACTTATCAGTTAATGGACACTTTGTGTGAAATTGTTTTGGTTTTTTTGTTTCTTTCTAGATAGCATTTGTAAAGAAAAGACTTTTTTGATGATGAATATTTTATTGATAAATGGACCAAATCTAAATCTATTGGGCACTAGAGAACCTGAAATATATGGTAATAAAACATTGAGTGATATAGAAAAAGATTTAACTAAAGTTGCTAACGAAAAAAGTATTAATCTTGAATGTTTTCAAAGTAATCATGAAGGCGAAATAGTTGATAAAATTCAAGATTCAGTTAACAGGATTCAAGGAATTCTTATTAACGCTGGTGCTTTTACTCACACCTCGATTTCCATTCGTGATGCTTTAATCGGATCAAAAATTCCATTTGTAGAGTTACATATTTCAAATATTTTTAGTAGAGAAGATTTTCGTAAAGAATCTTTTCTTACAGATAAAGCTATAGGAATTATTAGTGGATTCGGCATATCAAGTTATTCCTTAGCTCTTGAAGGAATTATTGGATATTTGAGTATTAAAGATTAAATGCTAGTCGATTTTAAAAGGCCCATTTCTCATATTAAATATTTATCGTCATTTACCTCAGATGAGTGGATCAAACTCGCATTATCTAATCCAATAGATATTCTTATTGACCATGCTCATTGTGAAAGAAAAGCAGCAGGAGTAGCTATTCAATTGATGTTTAGATATCCATCAGAACCAAATCTGGCAGAAGTTTTAAGTCCAATAGCGAGAGAAGAATTAGAGCATTTTGAAAAAATACTTTATTTTTTAAAGGATCTTGGACATTCTCTTGAGTCCTTAAAACCGCCTCCATATGGAGCTGAGTTGTCCAAGAATATAAGAAAGGAAGAGCCCAATAGAATGCTTGATAGTTTCTTAATAGCAGGACTTATTGAAGCAAGAAGTCATGAAAGATTAAGCTTGCTTGCGCTGAATTATGAAGATAAATCGTTTAAAGCCCTTTATGAGTCTCTGCTAGAGAGTGAGGCAAGGCATTTTGGAGTTTACTGGAAACTAGCGCAAACTAAATTCTCTAAAGATCAAACTTTCAAAAGGTTAGAGGAATTGTCTGAAATTGAGTCAGCAATACTGGCTGAAACTTTTATATTGCCAAGGGTACATAGCTAAAGTTAATAAAATAAAAATGATAATAAAAAAGTTATTAAGTTTACTTGATCCATATAAAACTGATTTACCAACATTCACCATCGTTGGTGTAGGCCCTGGAGATCCATCGCTTTTAACAATTGCTGCTGTGGATGCAATAAAAAAAGCGAAAGTTATAGTTTTCCCAGTATCAGATGATAATAAAAAGAGTTTTGCTGCGGAAATAGTCAAGAAATACACCAAATTTAAAAAAAATATCCCTATCATTTTTCCAATGGCTAGGAAGGATTTTGATCCAGATGAAATATGGTCTAATGCTGTAGAAAAAATTGTGAAATCTATACAAAATGGCGAATCAGTTGTTTTACTTTGTCTTGGAGATACTTCGCTATTTGCAAGTTCTTCTAATATCTTGAGGTTAATAAAAAATAATCATGCTGAAATTATTACCAAAACAATACCTGGTATTTCCTCTATTTCAGCGGCAGCAGCTTTGAATGATTTTGATTTGGTAAAAAAAGGCGAGACATTAATCATCAAAGAATGCCCTTCTTCAGAATCTGAACTAACATTCCTAATTAGGGAAAGTAAGGCAAATAAAACGGTATTGGCCATTATGAAAGTTGGCAAAAGATGGAATTTAGTTAGGGAAATTTTAAAAAAAGAGGATATCATCAATACAACATTAATAGCTTTGAGTGTTGGGATGCCTGATCAAATTATTCAATATGCATCACAATATAATAAGGAATTTATGCCTTATTTTTCTTTGATTTTGATAAGGTTCGATTAATGTATAAAAAAGAAAAATTAGTTGAAAATAAATTTACATGGCCAATATGTAAGGATCTATTATTTCTTGTTCTCGAAGATAGAGTTAGTGATGTTTTTGTTTGTGAATTGGTTTGGGAAAGACTTTTTTATAAAAAAGAACTCTCTATAAATGATTGGGCATTTAGCGCATTGACTCCTTCTTATTGGTCAGAAAAATTTGAAAAAGCTCCTCAAATCATTTCAGAGCGACCAGCCTCAATACATTTGACTCGATCAATTCCAAAAGAATATAAACAGGGATTGAAAAATTTTCTCAATTTTAAAGGTTATAAGATTAATGAACTCTATCCAAGAAGAACTAGAAGAGCGACGGCAGTAAATTGGTTGATTTATTGGGCGATTGAAAATGATTGTTTTTCAAAAGATAGTGGATTCATGCCAAGTCCTAGTTCACCCCCTGTTAATCCAGTTAAAGGACATTTTGGCGATCCAGAAATTAAATAAGTTTTTTTGAAAAAGGTAAATGATTCTATTAAAGGTATAGTTGTAATGGATACTACTTTCTTTGGAGAGAAGAATTGATTCTTCCTACAATAGCAATTATCGGAAGACCTAACGTTGGGAAATCTACCTTAGTTAATCGTCTTTGCCAAAGTAATGATGCAATAGTATTTGATAAACCAGGTGTTACAAGAGATAGAACTTATCAAAATGCTTCATGGGGAGGTAAGGAATTTCAAATAGTTGATACAGGAGGTTTAGTTTTTGATGATGATAGTGAATTTCTCCCAGAGATAAGGACACAAGTTTTCTTAGCTCTAGAAGAGGCTTCACTCGCGTTACTGGTAGTAGATGGTAATCAAGGCGTTACTGATGGTGATTTATCAATAGCAAAATGGTTAAGAAACTCAAACTGTAAAACAATTGTTGCTGTTAATAAATGTGAATCGACTACTCTAGGAATATCCCTAGCTTCAGAGTTCTGGAAATTAGGATTGGGCGAACCTAACCCTGTTTCAGCTATTCATGGTTCAGGTACTGGAGATCTATTAGATCTCGTTATTGGCGAACTTCCTGAAAATAATATTCAAGATGATGAAGAAAAGATAATGATGTCTATTATTGGTAGGCCTAATGTTGGTAAATCTAGTTTGCTAAATTCAATCTGTGGACAAAAAAGAGCAATAGTTAGTGATATTAGTGGTACGACAACTGATTCAATAGATACGCTCATTAAAAAAGGTGATAATCATTGGAAAATTATTGATACTGCAGGGATTAGAAGAAAGAAAAATGTTAAATATGGCACTGAATTTTTTGGTATTAATAGGGCTTTTAAATCTATAGATAGAAGTGATGTTTGTGTTTTAGTTATAGATGCTATTGATGGAGTAACTGATCAAGACCAGAAGCTGGCTGGGCGCATAGAAGAACAAGGCAGAGCTTGCATAATTGTTGTTAATAAATGGGATCTTGTAGAAAAAAATAGTTCAACAATTTATCAAGTAGAAAAAGAACTTAGATCTAAACTTTATTTTTTACACTGGTCAAAAATGATTTTTATATCTGCCCTAACTGGTCAAAGGGTTGATAATATTTTTGAGCATGCTCTTAATGCTGTAAATCAACATAGAAGAAGAGTTACAACATCTGTAGTTAATGAAGTACTTAAAGAATCAATTAGTTGGAAAAGTCCTCCAACGAAGAGAAGCGGAAAGCAAGGTAGGCTTTATTACGGTACTCAAGTAAAGAACAAACCTCCCACTTTTACTCTTTTTGTAAATGACCCTAAATTATTCGGAATAACTTATAGAAGATATATTGAAAAACAAATTAGAGTAAATTTAGGCTTTGAAGGCACACCCCTCATTTTACTTTGGAGAGGGAAACAGCAAAGAGCTTTAAATAAAGAAGTCGAAAGAGAAAATATTGAGTTAATTCAAAAAGATTAATGAATTTGCTAACCAAATTTTCTGTTGGTCAATACGTTCATGGTAATAGAAGTTGGCTAAGAATTATAGATAGTAGATTAAAAATAATTATCGTAATGATATTTTTAATTACTCCAATCTGGGCAGGTCCAATATGGAGATTGAGTTTAGTTGGTTTTTTAATATTAATTACTTTTTTAAGTTTATTGCCATCTAGAGTATGGTGGCGATCATTATTTTTTCTCTCATGCTTGTCACTTTTAATTGGATGTATATCAATTCTTGCCTCTTCTGATATTCAATCTCTTGATGGCTACTTGAGAAATCCCAATGAGTTGCAAGTAGTACTGGAAAGCCAAAAAAAATGGAATATTTTGCAAATTCCTTCTCAGAAGATATGGTTTATTAATTTTGGTCCCTATAACTTATCAAGAAAAGCCTTTGAACTAGGAATAAAAACCTCCACTTTGATATTTACCGTTATTCATAGTGTGAATTTGATGCTTTTAACCACATTGCAGGAAGACATTGTATGGGGATTAAGTTGGTTTATGTATCCATTAAGAAAGATTGGATTGCCAACTAGTAAGTGGCTGTTTCAGTTGTTAATTGCATTACGTTTTATTCCTCTAGTGCAGGAAGAACTTCAAAATATCATTAAATCAGTGTCAGTTAGATCAATAAATTTTCGAAATTTAGGATTAAAGAAATCTTTTAATGTTTTGTTAATCTTAGTGGAGAGGTTATTTCAAAATATTTTTCTGAGAATTGATCATGGAGCAGAATCATTACTTTCAAAAAAAAATATTATTATTAAAACCAACAGATTTAGAACTCTTTATCCTTCAAAATCACTCAATGTAATTGTTAATACATTATCGATTTGTTTTATTTGCATAGCAATTTTTCTTAGAAAACTGTATGGTGCATTATAAATAACACAATATTTAGGTTTGAGTTCTGAGCGTTATTTAAACCATCCAACATTTGGTATGTTGTACCAAGTCTCTCCTGGAAATGATGGGAGAGATATTTATGCGACTTTATATGCTCAAAAAATGTTTTTTTTGGTAGAAGTTAGACAGAGAGAAGTTTTTTTTGAAGTTATACCTTACTTAGATGCTCGTAATCAGGCGGAATTAAACCTTCAAAAAGCTAGAAGAAAAGGATCTGAAGAACTATCTAAATGGGAGAATTTATTTACGCAAACTTTCTTATAAAATGTGAACCCTGCAAATTATTTAGAAATAAAAAATAAAATTCCTTCAAATGTAAATATTCTTGCGGTAAGTAAAGGATTTAAAAGTCAAGAAATCAAGACTATTCAAAATATAGGTCAGAACGATTTTGGTGAAAGTAAGGTTCAAGAGGCGTTTGAAAAACAATTAACATTAAAAGATCTTAAACAAATAAATTGGCACTTTATTGGAAGAATACAAAGTAATAAAATAAGAAAAATAGTTCAAAATTTTAAATATATTCATTCAGTAGATTCATTTGAAAAGTTGCAAAAGATTTCTAATATTTCACGTGAAGAGCAGAAAAATCCATTAATAATGTTGCAGGTTAAGTTAAGTGACGACCCTACTAAAGGAGGCTTTAATCCTGAATTTTTAATTTTGAAATGGAGAGAAATTCAAGAGTTGAAAAATATTTCATTAACCGGTTTGATGACTATCAATCCTAAAGGACTTAGCCCCAAAGAAAATTTAGGATTGTTCAAAAAATGTCGTGCTCTCGCTGATTCCCTGCAACTACCAGATTGTTCCATGGGGATGTCAGGTGATTGGGAGGAAGCTATTGACGCTGGATCAACTTGGTTAAGATTAGGATCATTGATTTTTGGAGGCAGATCCTAATTAGTTATTTTTTTATAAAAATCTTATATATAAACTTGCAGTAAAGTTCAACTAACGTTATTTAAGTATAGGTAGTTTATTCATTTAAAAAATGAATCTATTACTTAAGGTTCTTAAACCTTAGTAATCAATTTCAAGAGGATTTAAAAGGTGTCACTTATTTCTAGATTAAAGGCAGTTGTTGCAGGGGATGAGTATCTCGATGATGATTTTGATGAATTGGATTATGCTTCAGAGGATGAATTAAATGATATTAATAATTTCAAACAAAATCCAAAGAATGCAAATGTCCTTGCAAATTCAAATCCATTCGATTTTATGAATAACAATAGATCATCAAAAGTAGTTGGCATGCCTGGAATCTCAAATTCATCCTCAGAAGTAAGCTTAATGGAACCAAGAAGTTTTGATGAGATGCCTCAAGCTATACAAGCATTAAGAGAGAGAAAAACTGTAATTCTCAATTTAACTATGATGGATCCTGATCAAGCTCAAAGAGCTGTTGATTTTATTGCTGGGGGCACATATGCAATTGATGGACATCAAGAGAGAGTCGGTGAAAGTATTTTTCTTTTTGCTCCAAGTTGTGTAAATGTAACTAGTTCTTCCCCAGAAGAAGCTTCTCCTTCTTCTGTGTCTACAGAAAATACAACACAATATAGTTTGGGCAAAAATACTACTCCTGAACCAGCATGGGGTAATTCTAAATTAAGTGCTTATTCATGATTAATCTGTGACAGATAAAATAGCGATTATTGGTTTTGGAAATATTGCAAGTGCTATAGTTACTCCTCTATTAGATAACAAATTAATTCAGCCAGAGAATGTTTTTTGTGTGGTTAATACAGAAAAAAGTTTAGAAAACATAAAAAAAAATTATAAACATAAAATAAACGTTTATAAATCAGGCTCTAAAGAGTCAAAAATAATTTGGAATTGTCAATATAAACTTCTTTCGATAAAACCCCAACAATTAAAAGATATAAGTGAGGCCCATCAGATAAAAAATAAGAGCAATTTAATAGTTTCAATTCTTGCGGGGGTTTCAATAAATAAACTTAATCAAAAGTTTCCTAATCATAAATGTGTGAGAGTGGTTACAAATATTCCAATAACTATTGGAAAAGGTTTAACAGGAATTTCTTGGGGTGACGAAATTACAGAAGATCAGAAACAATTTACAAAAAAATTATTTGAAAATACTAGTAAGATTTATGAATTTACTGAAGATTACCTTGATATATTTTTAGCTTTAACTTCATCAGGTCCTGCAATTATTGCTTTGATCATAGAAGCATTAAGTGATGGAGGATTAAGCGGGGGATTACCAAAAAAAATTTCAGAGGAACTTGTTATGGAAATGATACTAGGGACTATCTGTTTAATAAAGGAAAATAATCTTACTACTTCTGAGCTTAAAAATTTAGTAACCTCTCCAGGTGGAACAACTATCTCTGCTTTAAGGGTTTTAGAAAAAAAGAGTGTAAGGTCAGCATTAATTGAATCAATTGTTTCAGCTAGTAATCGAAGTAAAGAGTTTCGTTAGTGTTTTCAATTATTTTTTAATTTCATATAAACTTTTTCAAGTGAATTTATATTTTTAGTAATTGTGTATCTCTCAAGTACACGTTCTCTAGCTTTTTCTCCAAGATCTTTTGTAAATGAAGGGTGTTCTACAAGAATTGGGATTATAGTTTTTAATTGTGCAGCCACATTATCAGTTGAAATTACTATTCCTGCTCCGTTATCTAAGACTTCGCCATCCGCTCCGGCATCTGTAGCTACACAAGCAGTACCAGCCGACATTGCCTCTAAAAGTGATAATGATAAACCTTCTACTAAGCTTGGCAAGAAAAATACTTCTGCTATTTGCATTATTGCTATCCTAGTTTCTAAATCTAATTCGGCACCCCACCAAATTAATTTCTCATTGCCAAGGTTAGAAAAACTATTTTCAAGTGTTGGCTTCATTGGTCCATCCCCAACAATAACTAATTTGCAATTTTGAGTTCTTGTTTGGCGCCAAGAACGCAAAAGTGCCTCTATATTTTTTTCATTTGCAATCCTTCCCATGTATAAAAAGATTCTTTCATTTCCAAGTTTGTTTTTAACCTGATTATATTTTTTACTTTTTTCGCAAAAAGGTTTCCAAATATTTTCATCAACTCCGTTTGGAATAATTATTATTTTTTCTTTAGGTACTCCTAATTTCTCAAGAAAATTTTTTTGAGGTTCAGAAAAGATAATTATTCTATCGAACTTTGCTAAAGAGGGAGCATAAAGTTGATATGTTAATTGTTGTGTGCTCGCAGTTAGATTTCTATTTTTTGCATCAAATGGTGGATGAAATGTTCCTATAAGAGGAACATTAATTTTATTACAAAGCTCTGGAAGTCTAAAGTCTAAGGGAGATAAAGTTAGGCTTGCATGTACTATGTCAGGTTTTAGTCTTTCCAATGATAGCCTTAGCTCTTTTTCTGCCCTTGGAGAGGGTATTGTATAAACTTGAGATTTAATTAAATATGGGAGACTTACATCAGGATCATTTGCAAGAAATAATGGTTTTGATGAATTTGAACTAGAGGGATTATCGAAATGAATAAAACTAATTTTATGTCCTCTGGCCTTTAATTCCTTATTAGTTGAATTACCGTAAGTTACATTTCCACAAAAAGGTGATTTTTTTCCCAACCAGGCAATATGAACCACATTAATTGAATTAACTATTTATAAAGTTAACAGGCAAAGCCCCCATGATCATATTTTTTAAATTTTTTAATGCTTCATGAAAATGCTAACTATATATTTCTCTCAACATTTTTAGTGAAGAAAGATCCTTCTCTAATTGAGTAGAGATCCATTTCTCAAGAATGAATAATATTTTAAGCCAGACTTTTTTTGGACCCAACAACTCTCCATTAGATTTTATTGGTAATTCTGGGAAAAGAAGTCTCTGTAATAAAGCAACTTCGGATGCATTTATTTTTAGGTTACTTTGAGGATCTTCTATGGATGAAAACCCTTCACTCGGCAAATAATAACAACTCCATTCCCAATTTCCTAAAGGTGGAATAATAGGTTCTCCAGTTTTACAACAATGATGAATTGGTAAATTAATACCCCCGATGGCTAATAGATGGATTAAAGATTGAATACTCATCGAGAGCATTTTAATATCTTCTTCTTGAGACTCTTTATATAAATAAATCCTATCAAGATGTGCAAGAACGCAAGATAAATAGTCTTGTTGCTTGTCATTATTACCTACTAATAAAAATGTTAATTCAGTTATTGCTTGTGCGGCTGCAAGACATTCAATATTTTTACCTAGGCCAGAATAGCTTTTTAATATTTTAATTTGACGTACAGATTTAAGATTTCTTTTTCCAAAAATCTGCAGACTTAAGTATGTTAAAGGAGTAGCTGCGGCAAGACTACTTTTAGGACGCCTAGCACCAGGTGCAGCTAATCTAACAATCCCTTGCTCATCGGTAAGGATAGTTATTAATCTATCATTCTCGCCTAATGGAGAAGCTTTAATACAGAGACCTTTTAGTCTGCACTCACCAGAACCAGACATTTAAATAACGTTTACTTCTTCAAAAATTTCACAAAAATTGGAAGTACCCACGCAACTAATTCCATTATCAAATAAATCAATTATCTGCGTCAGATTTTTTATACCCCCTACAACTTTAATTTGATTTTGTGATCCTGTTATTTTTAGTATTTCGGTGACATCATTAGATGTAAGAGGAGAACCAAACCCGTCCCCGAATTGAAAATTTTTTATTCCTAATTCCAAACATATTTCTATCGCATTAATAAAAACTTCTTCTTTTAGTTTTGATTTATTTATTATTATTGAAACTGGTAATCCAGATAATTTAACCTGCTCAATTTCAGCAGCGAAAGTCTCTAAATTTCTTTTGGATAAATTTATAAAGTTTGGGATATATTCAATTCCTTTTGCACCCTTATCTTTTGCAAAACAAACTAATTCTTCAATAAATGAGACTGGTAAATCTGCTAAAGGGTAAGAAATAAGTGCGTTTATATCCGCACTGTAATTACCCAAACAGTTTTTAAGATCAGTTAAATAATTTATTGAAGTAGAAATATTTTTGATATTGTATTTTCTTATCAAATTGCAATTCACACAGAAATCTTCCCAAGATAGATAAGGGTTAATAATTATCGCATGAATTTTCTCGTTTAATTCATATTCAATATTGGGCATTTAAAACTTATTTAGATTGAATCAGTCCATAACCTCCATGATTCCTTTTATATATAACTTGAAGTTCATTATTTTTTTTATTTCGAAAAACATAAAAATCATGATCAATTAGATCTAATTGTTTTCTTGCTTCTTCTGATGAAATTGGCGTCATTTCAAAGTATTTATTTTTAATAGATGGTTCAGGCAGACTTGCTTTAGTTCCTTCTTCAAATAAAGCCTTATCTAAAAAACTTGATTCCATACTTTTAATTGGTAAAGAATCTTTATTTTTAAATTGTTTATTATGAATTGTTTTATTATTTCTTTCTTTATATTTACGTAATTTTCTACAAAGTTTATTTGAAACTAAATCAATGCTTGAGTATAGATTTTCAGTTTTTTCTTCAGCTCTAATTACGGTACCATTTGCAAAAATAGTAACTTCTGCAGTTTGGAACGAGACTCTTCGGTTCTTTTCAATTGAAAGGTGTATATCAGCTTCTTTAACGATATCCTTGTAGTGATGTGTTGCTTTTTCTATCTTTGCCTCAGTATATTCTTTTAATGCTCCAGTGAGCTCAAGATTCTTTCCATGGATTAAAATTTTCATAACAAATCTAAAAATATTTACTTACTTTCTAAATCTACTTAAATATGGAAAATAGAACAGCAATAATTAAACAACCTGATAATATTTCTTCTTTTAATGATGTTTATAAATTACAAAAAGAATATCAGGAGGCATTGATTTTAGACAATTCTAACCCTGACTTTATTTGGATTGGGGAGCATCAACTCTGTTATACGTTGGGTAGAGGATCTAATTACGATAATTTACTATTTTCTTTGGATGATGATAAATATGATGTTTTTAAGATTAATAGAGGTGGTGAGGTTACTTGTCATATGCCTGGACAATTAGTAACTTACTTGGTTTTAGATTTGAAAAATTTTAATAAAGATTTAAATTGGTATTTGAGAAAAATTGAAGAAATTATTATAAAAATTCTTGGAACTTTTAATATAAATTGTCATTCAAGAGAGGGTTTCACTGGTGTTTGGATAGGAAATAAGAAAATTGCTTCAATTGGGATTGGTTGTAAAAGATGGATAACAATAAATGGATTTTCAATCAATATTGACTGCGAATTAGAAAACTTTAATAAAATTGTTCCTTGCGGGATAGAAAATTGTCTTATGGCAAATATGATTGATTACAACAAAAATTTAAATATTAAAGAAGTCAAGAGAATTGTTAAAAAAATCATTCAGGAAGAATTTAATTTTGATTTTGTATCAAAATAGAAATTAAAATTTCAAAATAAATTTAATATGGGTGATTTAGCATACTGGCCTGCAGCTAAACTTCTTTCTAAAAAAGATAAATTTGCTAAAAATAGAGATTTTATTAAGAACCTTGATCATATAGATCAAATTTGGGAAAAATTAAAATTTAAATGTGGTGATACTTTAGCTGTTTGCGATTTAAGAGGGAAATACAAAGAACAATTTTCTTATTCTGAGCTGGCTGATTTAATAACAAAAGTCTCTTTTTCTTTTAAAAATTATGGTTTAGCAAAGGGGGATGTAGTTACTGTAATATCTGAAAATTCTCCAAGATGGCTGGTAGTTGATCAAGGCTTAATGCGTCTAGGAGCTATAAATGCAGTGAGAGGTATTAATTCTCCTTCAGTAGAATTAGACTATATTATTGAGCACTCTAATTCAGTAGGTCTAATAGTTCAATCTAAGGAGATTTGGCTAAAGTTAAACAACAAAGAAGAATTAAAAAAAAGACTGAAATTTATAATCAATTTAGAAGATGAACAATTTGAAAGTTTAATCAGTTGGAGTAAATTTATAAGTTCAGTAGAAAAAGAAAATTCACAAAATAATAATCTTGAAAAATTTAATCCAAAAACAGATGACGTCGCTACTATTCTTTACACTTCTGGGACAACAGGAAAACCTAAAGGTGTGCCTTTGACTCATGCAAATTTTTTACATCAGATAATCAATTTAGCCTATATCGCTGATCCAGAACCAGGGACCTCTGTATTAAGCGTTTTGCCTATCTGGCATTCTTATGAGAGGAGTGCTGAATACTTCTTTTTTTCATGCGGTTGTTCTCAATACTATACAATTCCAAAATTTCTTAAAGATGATATTACACAAGTAAAACCTGTTGTCATGGCTACTGTACCGAGACTATGGGAAGCAATACATGATGGTTTTTTTCAGGCGTTGAAAAAAATGCCTTCCAAAAAGCAAAAACTTATTAAGTTTTTAATAAGTAATAGTTCGGTTTTCAAAAGAAGTCTTAGAAAGATAAGAAATATAGATATAAATCAAATAAATTTTAAATCAAAAATCCCCTTACTGGGTTCTGTTATTAGCCGATATCCTTTACATAAATTGTCTACTATTTTTTTATGGCCGAATATTCTTAGACAACTTTGTGGAGAAAAACTGAAATTTCCCATTAACGGTGGAGGTGCATTGCCAGAACATGTAGATCTTTTTTTTGAATCTTTAGGTGTAGATGTTTTGGTGGGATATGGACTCACAGAAACTAGTCCAGTATTAACTTGTAGGAGAAGAGAATTAAATGTTAGAGGATCATCTGGGCAGCCTCTTTCATTTACTGAAATCAAAATAGTGAATGATGATAAAAAAAAGATTCTGAAGTTCAGAGAAGTCGGGAAAATAATTGTTAGGGGGCCGCAAGTAATGAAGGGTTATCTTAATAATGAAATAGCTACAAAGGATGTTTTATCCAAGGATGGTTGGTTTGATACTGGTGATTTAGGTTTTCTAATACCAAATGGTTCTCTCTTCATAACAGGAAGAGCCAAGGATACAATTGTGCTATCAAGTGGTGAAAATATAGAACCTAATCCGCTAGAGACTGAAATTCTTAGTTCTGAATTTATTAATCAGATTCAACTAGTAGGACAAGATAAGAAATGTTTAACAGCCCTTGTAGTTCCTAATGTTGAATTGGTTAAAAGCAAGTTTTTGGAGGAAGACCTTTCAAAATTAAACCTGAATAAAAATATTGGTACATTTTTTAAATCACAAATTAATAATTTGCTTAAAAGTAGATTAGGAGCAAGATCAGAAGAACAAATATTAGATTGTTATTTTGTTGATGCCTTTACTCTAGAAAATGGGTTGTTAACACAAACTCTTAAACAAAAAAGAAAAGAAATAGAAAAAAAGTATTCATTACAAATAGAAAATATGTATGAAAACAAATTTAGTAAGAAAATTTGATTTGTTATATCTATATTAAAAAGGTAATTTAATTTTTTATGGAAACAAAAAACTCAATATCTATAAAGCGCTCAATAGCTATTAAAGCTGTAGTTACACCAACTTGGAAGGAAGATGCTGAAAAAGAATTAAGTAAGGCAATTTCAAACATTGATCAGCAATTATCGCAACTTGAACAGGAGGGGCAGCAAATAGTAAATAATATTAGATCCCAATCGGTTAATCCTCTAGATCCAAGGGTTCAAGAACAGGTTAGTCAGGTGCAACAACAAGTTGCAGCAAAACGAAATGAAATTGAAGAACAAAAAAGAAATCTACTTCAACAACAGAGTCAAGTTCGCGAATTAAAAATGGACGAAATTGTTGATCAAGGGCAAGTGGATAGTTTCTGTGATGTCACTGTGGGAGACAATCTTATTGAAAAAATGCAAGTCTCGATTACGGTTAAAGATGGAGTTATTCAATCTATAGATAATAATTAAAGAGAAGATTTAGTATTTTTGATAAACGTAAGTAAATCTTAATTTCGAAAAGTTTTAAATTCTAATCGATCTAAATTATTACTTTCTTAAGTTTTAAGAGTTCCCACTGTGAACATGATTTCGTATAATTAAAACAAGAGTTTAAAGGGTTCTTAATCATAAAAACTTTAGGAAGTTTGGTAGAAATCCCTTGAAACTTATGCAATAACAATTTTCTTATGTCTCACGAAATATTCATGCCTGCCTTGAGTTCTACCATGACGGAGGGCAAGATTGTGGAATGGTTGAAAAATCCAGGAGATAAAGTTGCAAGAGGTGAATCTGTCTTGGTTGTTGAATCTGACAAGGCAGATATGGATGTTGAATCTTTTCAAGATGGATATCTTGCCGCTGTTTTAATGCCTGCTGGCAGCACTGCACCAGTAGGAGAGACTATCGGTTTAATTGTAGAAAATGAGGATGAGATAGCTTCTGTTCAAGAACAAAATAAAGGAAATCAACCCAAAGTTTCTAGTTCGGATCAACTTGAATTGGTAAGCAATAAAACTGAAGAAAAACCTGTGGTTCAAACTGAAATTGTTGAAAAACAAAAAAAAGAATTTGTATTAATGAGTGAAAAGGCAGCCCCATCTTCTGATAGTGATCAAATAAATGCTGCTACGAGTAATGTTTCTTCGAGGGTGATTGCATCTCCAAGAGCTAAAAAACTTGCCTCTCAAATGGGTGTTGATTTAGCAAAGGTTCATGGATCAGGACCTCATGGAAGGATTCAAGCCGATGATATTTTAAAAGCTAATGGACAACCAGTCTCTATACCATGGATAGGCGAAGGTGGTTCTCCTGCAAGTATCCCTGGTGTAAATTTGGGGGTTGAAAGTAAACCAGAAGCTTCAGGAAATAGTTTTGGTAATCCCGGAGAAACAGTTCAATTTAATACTCTTCAAAAAGCGGTAAATAAAAATATGGAATCTAGTTTAGATGTGCCATGTTTTAGAGTGGGTTATTCCATCAACACAGATAAATTAGATAATTTTTATAAAAAAGTAAAACAGAATGGAGTGACTATGACTGCTTTATTAGTTAAAGCAGTTGCTAAGACACTAAAGAAACACCCTCAAGTTAACTCAAGTTTTTCAGAAAATGGAATTTCTTATCCAGAAAATATAAATATTGCTGTTGCTGTAGCGATGGAAGATGGTGGACTAATAACTCCAGTTTTAAAAGAACCATGCAATACTGATTTATTTGAATTGTCTAGGGAATGGAAAGATCTCGTGAAAAGATCAAGATCAAAACAATTAGAACCTGATGAATACTCAACAGGAACCTTCACTTTATCTAACCTTGGGATGTTTGGAGTTGATAGATTTGACGCAATTCTTCCACCTGGTACCGGTGCTATTTTAGCCATAGCATCATCGAAACCAACCGTTGTGGCTAATAGTGATGGCTCAATATCTGTTAAAAAAATAATGCAAGTAAATCTAACAGCTGATCATAGAGTGATCTATGGAGCAGATGGAGCTTCATTCTTAAAAGACTTGGCTTCCCTAATTGAAAATGAGCCAGAGACTCTAGTCTCCTAGATTTAATTGAGTTCTCAAATTAATAAAGAAGAAAGAGATTATAAGCTTGAATCTTATGATTATTCACTTGATCCTTCATTAATTGCTAGTAAACCTTCTGCAATTAGGCATGAATCAAGATTGATGATAGTTAGAAATAGTGTTTTAGAAGAAGACTTCTTAACAAATAAATTTACCAAGAATCTTTTGGATGAATTTAGAGAAGGCGATCTTGTAGTTGTAAACAATACTAAGGTAATGAAAGCGAGGTTAAAGGTTGAATTAGAAAATAAGACATTAGTCGAATTATTAGTTTTAGAAAGATCCCACGAATGTGTTTGGTTATGTTTGGCAAAGCCAGCGAAAAAGTTAAAAATAAATAGAAAATTAAAATTAAAATCTCCTTTGGTACAAGATATTAATTTGATTGTTGATGGGGTTGATGAAGAAACTGGAGGAAGATTTATTAAATTTCCGGAAAATATAACTGGTCTTAATCCAATGAATGACCTTCTTGATAAATACGGGGAAATCCCTCTACCTCCTTATATAAAAAATTCCGAAGAAGAATCTTTTCATGAGAAAAGTTATCAAACTGAGTATGCAACTAATCCAGGGGCCGTTGCTGCACCAACAGCTGGATTACATTTAAGCAAAAGTCTTATTTCCAATCTTAAAAAAAAAGGAGTAATAATCTTACCGATCACTTTGCACGTGGGTTATGGGACATTCAAGCCAATTGATCAAGAAGATTTAAGTAATTTAAAACTTCATAAAGAATGGGTAAGTGTTAATAAGGAAGTAGTGGAAGAAATAAAAAGAATAAAGAATACAGATAGAAGAATAATAGCTATTGGTACTACAAGCGTAAGGGCTCTTGAAAGTTGTTATTCTCATGAAATTAATGACTATATTCCCATAGCTAAATACGTAGATTTAGTAATTAAGCCAGGTTATAAATTTAAGGTAGTTGATGGATTATTAACTAATTTTCATCTCCCTAAAAGTTCATTATTACTTTTAGTAAGTGCAATGATTGGTAGAGAAAGATTATTAGATCTCTATAAAAAAGCCATAAAAGAAAAGTTTAGATTCTTCTCTTATGGCGATGCTATGTATATTTCACCAGATTCACTACTGGAGAAAAAATAGATTTAGGCTTTGACTGGTTCTTGAATGATTCCGCTTGGAACTTCAGTAAACATAATTGATGATAAATACCTCTCTGCTAAATCAGGTAGAACAACTACAATTGTCTTCCCAGCATATTCATCTTGTTCAGCTAATCTCACAGCAGCAGCAGCAGCAGCTCCACAAGATATTCCTACTAAAAGACCTTCCTCTTTAGCTAATCTAAGAGCCATCTCGATTGATTCGTCATTTGTTACTTGTTCAACCTTATCAACAATTGATAAGTCAAGGTTCTTAGGAATAAATCCTGCTCCAATTCCTTGGATTTTATGAGGTCCGGATTTAACCTCTTCTCCATTCATTGTCTGTGTAATAACAGGACTGTGTGATGGTTCTACAGCTACAGAAGTAATATTTTTGCCCTTCTCTTGCTTAATGTATCTTGAAACTCCTGTAATTGTGCCACCAGTTCCAACCCCTGCAACTAGGACATCAATTTCACCATCGCAATCATCCCAGATTTCTGGTCCAGTAGTTTTGAAATGAATTTCAGGGTTTGCTGGGTTATCAAATTGACCTGGCATGAAATATTGAGATGGATTACTTTCTGCAATTTCTTTAGCTTTAGCTATTGCTCCAGGCATACCTTTAGATGCTTCTGTTAAAACAATTTCAGCACCCAATACTGCCATAACCCTTCTTCTTTCAATTGACATAGATTCTGGCATTGTAAGGATGAGCTTATAACCTCTTGCTGAAGCAGTAAAAGCTAGAGCAATTCCTGTATTTCCAGAAGTTGGCTCAACAATAGTTTTGTCTTTTGTAAGCTTCCCACTTTTCTCTGCATCCCAGATCATGTTAGCGCCAATCCTACATTTGACGCTATAAGCTGGGTTTCTTCCTTCAATTTTTGCAAGTACTGTAGCTTTCGCGTTTTTAGTAACTGATTTTAATTTTACTAATGGAGTGTTTCCAATAGCAAAACTGTTGTCCTCATAGATTTTTGCCATTTATATATTGAGAAAATATATATTAATACTAACTATTATTCAGAAAAAGAGTATATAAGTTTCTATACGGTAAATACTAGGAATTTATAAATTATTTAGTGCTTCAGAAAAGGTTTTCCATAATTGATCTTGGTCTTCTAATCCAACTGATACTCTAATAAGGTGCGAGGGTATACCAAAACTTTCAGCCCAATCCAACTCGTCATAATGAGCTAGTAAAACATAAGGACAAACTAAAGTAAATTTTGTACCTAAACTAGGTCCTTTAGATACTTTTAGAGAATCATAAAATTTTTTAGCTTTGTTCAATCCTCCATTTAATTCAAACGATAATAAGCAGCCGTATCCCCCATTAGAAGTAAGTAAAGAATTAAAATTTGGACAATTTTCAGGATGGAAAATATTTTTAATCTCGCTATGAGTCTCTAATCTTTTTTTTAATTCCAAACATGTTTTATTTTGTTCAAAAACTCTTTGATTTACATCTCTACTAACTTTCTCTAGATAAACTATATCTCCATCGGAAAGTATTGGAATATTAATCTCGTTTAATGCATTTCTAAACTGATCAATCCATTTGCTTTTTGGATTTAGTATTAATGATCCGGCAAGAACATCACCACTACCTGAAAAAATTTTTGTAAGTGAAGTAAAAACTATATCTGCATGTTCTATGGAATTTATATTTAAATTCGAACCAATTGTATCGTCAACAATTAATGGAATATTTAGCTTTTTTGCAATTTTTGAAATTTTTTTAATGTTTACACATTTGAGCATTGGATTACTTGGAAGTTCAATAATTAATGCTGATGGATTTATTCTTTTGATTTCTAATTCAATATCCGCGCAATTTTCTTCTGTAATTAACTTTGCTCCGTGAAAGATTTTCATTGGTAATTTAAGTACATCTACATATGGAAAACCAACTTGGAGTGTTGGTTTAGCTGGAAATAATTTATATATGATTTCTAATGATGTATGCAATGCAGACATTCCAGATGAAGTTAAGTGAATATCATAAGAGTCAATTTTTGTAGATTTAGAAATTCTATTTTTTATTCTTTGAGAACATTCATTTACGTAAGATTTTGGAGGGCAATCTTCAAGACCTAGTTCTATAGCGGCAGCTCTTGAAGATAGACCAAGACCAGTATGTTGCCAAAAATATTTTGCATAAATACATCCTTCTTTTTCAGTTATTAAGAAAGCTAAATTATTTCTTTTTTCTATTAACGAGAATTGTTCAGAAGTATTTCTATCAATGTATTTTTTAGCTTTAAAAGCTATTCTTTCATTTGGATATGGCCAGATACTTTTGTTGTTGTAGTAATTTTGTTTTTTTACTTTTTCGCATACTCTTTTCACTATGGGGTTTAGCCCGAATCGTGGGTAAATGGACTTCAATAAATTCATGCATTCTTGATCTTTTTCCTCGTAATTTATTACATCATTCCAAGTTGGTAATGCTACAGAAACAGCATGAATACTATCAGGAATTGCATATCCCAACTCTAAATTTTTCCATATAGGTTTTTTAAGTAAATCTCTCAATTTTCAGAATTTATTTAAAGCAAATAAAATGTCCGAGATTAAATCGTTTGTATCTTCACATCCAATTGATAATCTTACAAGAGCATCATCTATCCCTAGTAGATTTTTTGTTTTGTCATCAACAGAAGCATGAGTCATCGTTGCAGGATGACAAATTAAACTTTCAACTCCTCCAAGGCTTTCTGCAAGAGAGAAATATTTGAGAGATTTGCAAAATTTAAAAGTATCCTCTTTATTTAAATTTAATTTTATGGTTATCATTGAACCTCCAGATTTCATTTGCGATTTTGCTAAATTAAATTGCGGATGTTCTTGATTAAAAGGGTAAATTACTTTACTAATAATTTTATGATTACCTAATTCTTCAGAAATAAATTCTGCACTTTTAGTTTGTTGTTCGATTCTTAAAGGAAGAGTTTTTACTCCTCTCGTAATGAGCCAACTATCAAAAGGAGATGGTTGAAGCCCGAGAGCTTTTTGAGAGAAAAGCATCTTAGTATTCCATTTCTCATTATTTGTAAGTACTGCTCCGCCAAGTGCGTCACTATGTCCATTAATGAATTTTGTGGTGCTTACAACCGATAGTGTTGCACCAAGGTCTAATGGTTTTTGAATAAGTGCTGTAGAAAATGTGTTGTCTACAACTACTGGTATTTCGAGTTTATTCGCTTCATCACAAATCGCCTTAATATCGAGTACCTTCAAAAGTGGATTAGTTGGACTTTCTAGCCATATCAAGGTTGGCTCGAAGTATGAAATCTTTTTAATATTATTTTCGTTTGTAAAATCTGTGTATAAAACTTCTAGCCCAAATTTTTTGAAAACTTTTTCGAACATCCTCACTGTACAACCATAGAGATTTGACTCGCAAAGTATTTTGTCACCTGATTTTAGTGTTGATGAAATTGCAGTTACCGCGCTAATTCCAGATCCAAAAACTGTACAGTATTTAGAATCTTCTATTGATTTAAGGACGCTTTCTAGAATTCTAAAGTTTGGATTGCCTGATCTGGTGTAGTCGAAATTATCTTTATTTCCATGTTTAAAAGTAGATGTAGAAAAAATAGGAGGCATAACGCATCCAGTTTCTTCTGCAAATGTTTCCCCATGGTGAATAGATAGGGTCTTAAAACCTGGCTTTTTGATATTATTTTCCTTATTTCCCATTATTTTTAAAAATAAGAATTAAATTAAATCTCTCATTTTTTTTAATGAGAGATTTAATAATCCAAAGAAAAGTAGTATTAAACTTTTCTTGAATAATATTCAACAACTAGTAGTTCGTTTATTTCAAGAGCCACCCACTCTCTATCGCATTTTCCATTTATTTTTCCCGTTAATTTAGGTTTGTCTAAATCAAGATGAGGTGGAACATTTGCTAAGCCAGGGAATTCTATATTACCTTCAACAAGTTTTTTGCTTGCTTTGTTTTCTTTAATTCCGATTACATCGCCTGATTTGCATTGATAACCAGCAATATCAAGAACCTTTCCATTAACGGTTACATGACCATGATTTACTAATTGTCTTGAGCCTGGAATGGTACCTCCAAAACCTAATCTAAAACAAACATTATCAAGTCTGTTTTCCAAAAGTCTTAGTAGGTTAGTTCCTGTAGATCCTTCTTGAGCTCTAGCTTTTTTTACATAACGAACTAGTTGTTTTTCAGAAACTCCATAATTAAACCTAAGTTTCTGCTTTTCTTCTAGACGAATTGCATATTCTGATCGCTTGCGACGGGCTTGGCCGTGCTGACCTGGAGGATTAGACTTCTTTGAAGCTTTCCTGGTGAGACCTGGTAGTTCTCCCAAGCGACGCGTAACCCTTAATCTGGGGCCGCGGTATCTTGACATAATTTTAAATTAAATAGAAATTTGCAATAAATTGGATAATTGATTAAATTCAATTAAACTAATTACTACTGGAAATATTATTTTACATCATCAAAGTGTTCAAAACTATTAATAAATCAATTACTTCTATACTTCTTTTTATGATTTCGTTTTATCAAAAGTGGTTTTCTCCTTTTTTTGGACCAAGATGCAGATTTATTCCAAGTTGCAGCTCTTATGGATATGAGGCAATTACTAGACATGGTCCTTGGAAAGGAGGGTGGTTAACTTTAAAAAGATTAAGCAAATGTCATCCTTTAACTCCCTGTGGATGTGACCCTGTGCCTGACTAAATGCATGAAAATATTTATTTTTGTTAGGCAGGGATGCTGCCTTTGTGATTCATTAAAAAACAAACTAGCAAAAATAAATCTTAATGAGTTATTCCCTAATCTAGAAGAGCTTAAAGAAATTGATATTGATAGGGTGGATTTATATAAAGATAAATATAAAAAATATGATTATGAAGTACCTGTTATTGCTATTGAAAGAATTAGGTCTGAGGAGATCATAGAATTGCCTCGTATTTCTCCAAGATTAAAAGATGATCAATTAAAGAATTGGTTTCAAAAAAATATTAATACCATTCTGGAGAAATAATTTTTTATATGAGATCTTTAAAATTACATAAACTTTTAGATTTAGTAGGAATTATTCCTTCATTAGATTTAATCGATCATGAAATCAATAATATTTCTTTTAACTCTAAAGAAGTACAAAAAGGAACTTTATTTTTAGGAATGCCTGGTTTAAATGTTGATGGAGGAAAATTTTGTATTGAGGCAATTGAAAATGGCGCGGAGGCTGCCATTATTGGGTCTGCTGCAAAAGAGAGAATTGGATCTATTGATCGAGAAAGGATTTTGGTTATTGAGGATAATTTAGATTATATTTTTGGTCAAATTGTCGCTGAGTTTTGGAATAGGCCTTCAAGAAAACTTAAACTTATTGGTGTTACTGGTACTAATGGAAAAACAACAATTACTTTCTTATTGGAATATCTTTTAAAAAAATTAGGGAAAAAGACTGCATTATTTGGGACCTTGTTTAATAGATGGCCAGGCTTCTCAGAAGTGGCTTCTCATACAACTGATTTCGCCGATAAACTTCAAAAGAAATTAAATGCTGCTGTTGAGGCAGAATCTGAATTCGCGATATTAGAGGTAAGTTCTCATTCTATTGCTCAAAAGAGGATATCAGGATGCGAATTTGAGGCGGCTATTTTTACTAATTTAACTCAAGATCATCTTGATTATCACTCAGATATGGAATCTTATTTCCAAACAAAAAGAAAATTATTTTTCCCACCTTATTTAATAGAAAAGGATGGAATTTCTGTATTAAATCACGATGACCATTGGATATCTAAATTATCGTCTGATCTTGAAAAAAGATCTTCATTAGTGTCTACAAAGATTACTGAAAGTGAATTTGAAAATGATGATTTTTTTTTCGTAACTGATAAAAAATTTACTGAAAGTGGTTCCACTTGCATTTTTCATACACCTAGGGAAAAAATTCAACTTTTTGTTCCACTTGTTGGTGAATTTAATTTAATGAATGCGATTCAAGCAATAACAATTTTGTACAAACTGAATTTTCCTTTAAAAGATTTATCAAAGTTAATACAATCTTTCCCTGGTGCTCCTGGGAGAATGGAGAAAATACAAATTGATGATAATGACGTTTCAAGATCTCTCCCAACAGTAATTGTTGATTATGCCCACACTCCTGATGGATTAAAAAAAGTTTTGCAATCAATTAAAAAACTTTGTGAAGGGAAACTAATAACTGTTTTTGGCTGTGGCGGAGATCGTGATCGTAGTAAAAGGCCTTTGATGGGATCAATAGCTGAAGAGTTGTCTGATCAACTTTTTATAACTTCAGATAATCCAAGATCAGAAGAACCCCAAAAGATAGTAAATGATATTTTGATGGGTATAAAAAAAAGAGAAAAAATAACAATTGAAATTGATAGATTTAAAGCAATAAATGAATCTATTAAATTTGCCAATAAAAAAGATATTGTTTTAATTGCAGGAAAAGGACATGAAGACTACCAAATTCTCAATGATAAAGTTATTAATTTTGATGATAGAAAAATAGCTTATAAATTATTAAAAGAAAAAATAAATCTCAATAAAATTTCCTAATCAAATAAGAAAGATTTTACGCAAATCACAAGAAAAGTTTCTTAGAATCAATGGAGTTATTTTTAATAAAATGAAAGGCTTAGCCTTAGTTGTAGGCGCAGGTGGGATTGGAACACAACTAGCTAAAGATCTGAATGAATGTGAAAAAGATTTAGATGTTGTTTTGTGTGGAAGAAAAAGTGAATTTAATCCTTTTTGGGATTTAGATATAGAGGATTCTCAATCACTATTGCAGTTGAAAAATAAAATATCAAATCATCCTTCAAAATTAAGGCTAGTTGTTAATGCTACAGGTAGACTTCATAGTGATTCTCTGCAACCAGAAAAAAGATTACAACATCTTGATAAAAAAAATATGATGGAAAGTTTTTCAATAAATGCCTTTTCTCCTATTTTATTAGCTAAAGCGATTGAAGAATTTATACCAAAAGATTTTGATTTTAATTTTGCAAGTATAAGTGCAAGAGTTGGTAGCATTGGAGATAATCAAACTGGAGGTTGGTATTCATATAGAGCTGCAAAATCTGCGCAAAATCAGTTTTTTAAATCTTTAAGTATTGAATGGGCTAGACGTTTCCCAAAGGCTGCTATCACATTGCTTCATCCAGGAACAGTAGATACTGATTTATCTAGACCTTTTCATAAATTTGTTCCAGAACATAAATTATTTAGTAAAGAAAAATCCTCCCAATTCCTTATCAATATTATTAAAAATCAATCACCAGAATCTACAGGAAAATTTATTGCATGGGACAATTCGGAGATACCTTGGTAAACTAAATTTTTTTTATATCAATAGATCTTTAAGTCAATATTTTTTTTATTTCTTTTGCAAGTAAATCAATCTCAGCTTCAGTAGTTATTTGATGTATGCATGCTCTAAACCATTTTGGATCTTCTAAAACTCTAATCCAAATTTTCTTTTCTCCAAGTTTCTTCACAAATTCATCCTTATCTTCAATATTTTCGATATTAAAACTAACAATCCCATTTAAATATTTTTTTTCTAAAACTAATTCAACACCCTTTAATTGATTTAATTCATCCCAAAGTTTTCCACTTAATTTTTTGATATTTTTGTTTTTTTCTTTTTCATGGCAGTCTTTATCTAAAAGATCTAAAGAATTCCGAAGCCCGGCAAGTAAAGGAATACAAGAGGTAGCTATTTCAAATTTCCTTGCATCATCATGAAAAAGATTATCTGAGGGCTCATAAATGCCTTGTTCTTTTTTTAATGATTTCCAACCAATTATTGTTGGATCTGTTTCATGAATAAATCTATCTGAGACATAAATGGCTCCAAGTCCTTCTGGTCCACATGCCCATTTATGAGAAGTTATTGAATATAAATCAGAATAAAAAACTTCTTTTTCAATATTTATGTGCCCAAAGGTTTGAGCACCATCAACGAGTAAATATGAATCTTCTCGATTATTTTTTAATTCGATAAAAATTTGTTTTAAAGGAATTTTATATCCAAAGTTCCATAAGATATGAGAAATAATTAGGATCTTAGTCTTACGATTTAGATTTTTCAAAATCTCTAAAATTATTTTTTCGTCGTTTAGATTTTTAATTTTTTGGATTGGCAAAATTTTGAATATTAATTTATTTCTTCTGCAAAATTCTCGACTTGCAGCTACTACTCCAGGATGTTCACAGTCACTTATTAATAACTCTTCTCCCTCTTCTACTTTTATTCCCCAAAAGGGCAAAATCATACCGGAAGAAATGTTTTCGGTTAAAGCTAAATTCTTTGAATTAACACCTAATTTTTGAGCAATTATTCTTTTTGTAGTCAATATTTCTTTGTAAATAAAAGGCCACATATCATTGGTAAATGGTCCTAAATCTTGGATAATTTCCCAAGTTTTAACTATTGCTTGTAGAGAAGATTTTGGTAATGGTCCTTGACCACCATAGTTGAAATAATACTTATTTTTTAATGCGGGTATTTGATCTCTTAGATTATTTCTCATAGAAATTTGTAGTATATTTTCAACTCTTGAATTTTTTTAAATATTGCCCACTAAAGTTACTGTTCTAAATTCAATATCCTCAATTACTTTCCAAGGTTCAGCACTCCTTTCTGCAAATTTTAAATTTTTAAATCCTAGTTCTTTAAAATCACTTATAAACTCTGGCTCATACCATGCTCCACTAATACATCCTGTCCATAGATCATGATCATTTTGCAATCTTAAAGGAACTTTTTTGTTAGAGACGATATCGCTAATTGCAATTCTTCCATTATCGTTTAAAACTCTTTTTATGTTATTTAGAAGGTTATTTCTAGATTCTGGACTTACCAAGTTTAAAACGCAATTACTTAAAATAATATCTACTGATTTATCTGCGATTAATGGATTTAAATCTTTATCTAATTCATCAAGTTTTTCAATTGAACCTTCTAGAAATTCTGTATTGTTGAAACCTATATTTTTTGTAACTTCTTTAGAGGCTGATCTAGATAAAGAAAGCATGTCAGGATTCTGATCAACTCCAATAACTTTCCCTTCTTTTCCAACAATTTGGGCACAAATGAAAGCATTTTTGCCGCTACCACTTCCAAGATCTAAGACAATATCATTTTTTTGAACATATTTTGTTGGATCACCACATCCATAGTCTCTTTCTATAACCTCTTGAGGAATTGCTTCAAGTAAAACGGGATTAAACCCAACTGGTGTACAAAGACAACTTTCTTTTTCTTGTGCGGCTGAGCCATATCTTTCTTGAATCGCATCTTTATGATCGAATTGATTAGGGGCTTTATTCGATGTGTTTGTATTACAGCAACTTTCAGACATATTTTTTTAAAGGACTCTTGATAAATATAGCCAAAAAAAAAGCCCCTGAAAAAGGGGCTTTGAATTTGTTTAATTAAATTATTTAGTGTAATTAACACCTCTGTAATTTAATTCTGCTTTTTCATTACTTGAAGAAGCGTCATCCATTCTGTTGGTGTATACGTTTCTTCTGTAGGTAAGTTCAACAAGTTGCTTTTTAGCAGCTTCTTTGTTTTGAACGTAGTTTTTACCTCTGTAAGTTAAAGTAGTCATGTTTCGATGTGACAACACGGCCATCCCCCGTTCCATGGTATGACTCGAACTGCGCCCTCAAATGAGGGTGAACGAAAAAGTAGCGATTGCTACCAAATAATTATAAGCGTATTTTTAACTGCATGTCTAGCTTTTACAAATAGAAACGAAGATTTAATGTTTTTTTAATTATTATCTTAGGTAAATTTTTTTTTAAATAGTCTATAAAAAGGTTTATGTTTATATTTGGTTTAATCTTCATGTAACTATTTATTTATGACAGGTTTTTTATATTTCTTGGGAAATACTTTAAGGTGGCCAGTGTTAAAGCCAAAAGAATTTTTTTCACTACATGCTTATTTTTCAATTATTTATTTGATAACTTTTACTTTGAGTAAATATGATGTAAGCCAATCAAATTTAGTTTTTACTTTAGGAATTCTTGCACCTCTTTTAATCGCTATTGGTCAAGGACTTCCAATTGATTGCCTTGATATGGAATCATCTTTGTTGAAGGAATTAAAAACTAAATAATATGTATTTCAGTTAAAAATTTTTATAAAACCTGGACAACTTCGCTTATTTCAGGAATCATTTCTTTTAACTTTCTTTCAATACCCATTTTGAGAGTCATAGTGCTACTTGGGCAACTACCACATGCTCCTTGAAGTCTGACTTTGACAATTGGACCATCTATTTCTGCAATCTCTACATTACCTCCATCAGAAATTAAAAAAGGTCTTAGCTCGTCAAGGACTTTCTCTACATTTTCGTTTGTCAGCGAGAGTGTTTCAGTACTCATAATTTAGGATTAACTTTATAATAAGCCTAGAAAGAAATCTGATTAATTGCAAAAAAGATAATTTTCTGTTGTGACTTCATCTAAAAATCCCACTAATGACAATAGCTACTTTGATGCAGTCTTAGTAGGAGCAGGGATAATGAGTAGTACTTTAGCCCTCCTAATCTCAGAAGTTTTACCAGATATAAAATTTCTTATTATAGAAAAATTAAATGCTCCAGGAAGTGAAAGTACTGGCGCTTTTAATAATGCAGGTACAGGACATGCGGCTAATTGCGAATTAAATTATACCCCTTTAGATGAAAAAGGAAATCTAAAATTAGATAAAGCGCTCTCAATAAATCGTTCTTTTGAAACATCCATGTCTTTATGGGCCTCATTGTATGAAGCAGGGAAAATTGATATTAAGAATTTTCTAAAATTTATTCCTCATATTAGCTTTGTTTCTGGTCAGGATAATATTTCTTTTTTAAAAAAAAGATTTCAGAAAATGACCGAAAATCCTGAATTTATCGATATGGAATTTTCTTCATCTTTTGATGAAATTTCATCATGGGCTCCTCTAATAACAAAAGATAGAAATCCATCTACTCAAATTGCTGCTACCAGAATAGGTAGAGGAACTGATATTAATTTTGAGGCTTTAACTAAAGAGTATTTGTCATTAGTTTCCTTAAACAAAAATGTTGAAATTAGATACAAAACAGAATTAGTAGATTTAAAGAAAATTGATAAAAAACAATGGGAACTAGAAATTAGTTCTGAAGGTAGAAAAACTTCAATTAGAACTGGCTACGTTTTTCTTGGTGCTGGTGGAAAAACAATTAATTATTTACAAAAATCAAAAATCCCAGAAGCAAAAAGTTATGGTGGATTTCCTGTTAGTGGTAAATGGCTTATTTGCGAGAAAAGTGATCTAACAGAAAAACATAATTCAAAAGTTTATGGTAAAGCTGATATTGGATCGCCACCAATGTCTGTTCCTCATTTAGACACCAGATGGATTGATAATAAAAAACTTCTTTTATATGGACCTTTTGCTGGATTTACAACGAAATTTCTAAAACAAAGTTCATACTTTGACTTATTTAGTTCAATTAAAAAGAATAATATTTTTTCTATGTTAGACGTTGGTTTCAAGAACAACGATTTAATTAATTACCTTATATCACAATCATTAAAGAACCATAATTCAAGAGTTGATAATTTAAAGAATATGATGCCATCAGCTAATCCTTCTGATTGGTATTTAAAGAATGCTGGTCAAAGAGTCCAAATAATTAAAAAAACTGAAAGTGGTGGTTCTTTGAAATTTGGAACTGAGATTGTAAATTCATCTGATGGATCATTATCTGCTTTGTTGGGAGCATCTCCAGGAGCAAGTACTGCGGTTTCAATTATGGTTGAGGTTCTAGAAAAATCTGTTTTATTTTTAAACAAAAAGCATAATCTTCAGAAAAAAATTAATGACTTAATTTATCCAGAACTATCAGTCTCTGAAAATTACAGTACCTTCATAAAAGAAATTAAAAAAAGAAATAATTCCATTTTTGGTTTCCATCCATAATTCTAATTAGCTAATATTAATCAAGATGTAATAAGAGGAGAATTTTTCTTTCTATATGACTGATATATCGGTTTCAAAAATTAGGAATTTCTGCATAATCGCTCATATTGACCATGGTAAATCTACCCTTGCAGATAGGTTACTTCAAGATACTGGTACTGTTCAGCAAAGGGATATGCAAGAACAATTTTTGGACAGTATGGATCTTGAAAGAGAGAGAGGAATTACCATCAAGTTACAGGCCGCTAGGATGAAATATAAAGCTGACGATTCCCAAGAATATGTTTTGAACTTAATAGATACTCCAGGGCATGTTGATTTCTCTTATGAGGTTAGTAGATCTCTTCAAGCTTGTGAAGGCGCCTTACTTGTTGTTGATGCAAGTCAAGGAGTAGAAGCTCAAACCTTAGCTAATGTTTATCTTGCCCTAGAAAATAATCTTGAAATAATTCCTGTTTTAAATAAAGTTGATTTACCAGGGGCTGATGCTGAAAAAATAAAACAAGAAATAGAGGAAATTATTGGACTTGATACATCTAATGCAATAAATTGTTCAGCAAAAACTGGAGTTGGTATTAAAGATATTTTGGAAGCAATCGTAAGAAGAGTACCTCCTCCTCAAGATGAAATTAAACTACCTACAAAGGCACTGATTTTTGATTCTTATTATGATCCGTACAGGGGAGTTATTGTTTATTTCAGGGTGATATCTGGGTCTCTAAATAAGAGAGAAAAAATATTATTAATGGCAAGTAAGAAAAATTATGAATTAGATGAGATAGGAATAATGGCGCCTGATCAGCAGCAAGTTGATGAATTACATGCAGGAGAAGTTGGTTATTTAGCTGCTTCTATAAAATCAGTTGCTGATGCGAGAGTGGGAGATACGATTACTCTCTTAAATTCACCTGCCAATGATCCTTTGCCTGGATATAAGACAGCAAATCCTATGGTTTTTTGTGGGTTATTCCCGACTGATGCTGATCAATTCCCAGATTTAAGAGTATCACTAGAAAAATTACAATTATCTGATGCAGCTTTAAAATATGAGCCCGAAACCAGTAGCGCAATGGGCTTCGGATTTAGGTGCGGATTCCTAGGACTTCTTCATATGGAGATTGTTCAAGAAAGATTAGAAAGAGAATATGACTTGGATCTAATCGTAACGGCACCATCAGTTATTTATAAAGTTAATTTAAATCAGCAGGAACATATCTTTATTGATAATCCTTCTACAATTCCTGATCCACAACTTAGAGAATCAATAGAAGAGCCTTATGTGAAAATGGAAATTTATGCTCCCAATGAATTTAATGGAACATTAATGGGTTTATGTCAGGAAAGAAGGGGAGTATTTATAGATATGAAATACATAACAACAGATCGAGTTACCTTGATTTATGAAATTCCATTAGCAGAAGTTGTTACAGATTTCTTTGATCAAATGAAAAGTAGAACACAAGGTTATGCATCAATGGAATATCATTTGATTGGCTATAGAAAAAATGACCTTGTTAGATTAGATGTTCTAATAAATTCAGAAAGAGCAGATCCATTAACTTCTATTGTCCATAAAGATAAAGCTTATGGAATTGGCAGAAGTTTAGTTGAGAAATTAAAAGAACTTATTCCAAAACAACAATTTAAAATACCTATTCAAGCATCAATCGGTAGCAGGATTATTGCAAGTGAAAGCATAAGTGCTTTGCGAAAAGATGTTTTATCTAAATGTTATGGAGGGGATATTTCTAGGAAAAAGAAACTTTTAAAGAAACAAGCCAAAGGTAAAAAGAGGATGAAGGCAATGGGTAAAGTTGAAGTCCCTCAAGAAGCTTTTATGGCAGTCTTGAAATTAAACCAGTAATTTCTTTTAATTTAAAATTTAAAGCTATTTATTTTTAAAAGAATTGGGTATATTTCATTTATATCTTTAAAAAAAGATTTTGGATATTAACTCATTTAATCCTGTCGGCGCAAATATCAGAAAAGCTGGATTTTTAATTGTACTTTTTTATCTTCTTGTTGTTTTAATAATGAAATTTTTAGAGGCCAATAATTTTTTTGGCTATTCATTTTCAATGTTAAGCAATGATATCTTTGCCCCTCCTTCTCTTAATCATTTTTGTGGCACAGATCGATTAGGAAGAGATGTTTGCTTAAGAACTTTGCAAGGATCATCATTAGCGCTAGAAGTTGTATTCTTAGCTATTCTTTTTTCATTAAGTTTGGGTTTGCCATTGGGATTATTAAGTGGATATTTTGGTGGTTTTTTTGATAAATGCTTATCACTAATAATGGATACTATTTTTTCAATACCTGTAATTTTGCTTTCAGTTGTTGTGGCTTTTGTATTAGGTAAGGGTATCCTTAACGCGGCTTTGGCATTATGTATTGTTTACGCTCCTCAATATTTTAGATTAATCAGAAATCAGACAATATTGGTTAAATCCGAAACTTATGTGGAGGCAGCTCAAGTTGCAGGTGCTGATGTTAGAAAAATTATTTTTAAATATATTCTCCCAAATGTAATAACAACATTGCCTATTCTGCTTACCCTAAATGCTGCAGATGCTGTTTTGGTATTAGGAAGTTTAGGATTTTTAGGCCTTGGCGTTCCTGCAGATGTCCCCGAGTGGGGAAGTGATTTAAATCTGGCTCTTGCCGCTTTACCTACTGGTATCTGGTGGACGGCTTTGTTCCCAGGTTTTGCAATGTTTTTTTTAGTTTTAGGTCTTTCTTTTATAGGAGAGGACCTTGAAGAGATTTTTGATAGTCAAAATTCTGAATAAATTTAGTTATCTGTAATAGGATCAAGTTCTCCTCGATCATTCAACTTTGGATATTCTTTAGCTGATTTTTTATACACCGCAGCTAATTCAGGGTAACACCATTCAAAAAGTGTTTTTTGATATTCATCCATATTTAAACCTTCTCCATTAGCGGGCAATATACCTTTATTTTTTCTTTGGCGAACAGCTTCAAATAATAATATAGAAGCAGCAACTGAAACATTCAGAGATTGAACCATACCTCTCATAGGTATAAAAATTGATTGATCAACCATTGATATAAGTTCATTACTTAGTCCCCATTTTTCTGCTCCTAAAACAAAACATGTATTTTGAGAATAATCAAAATTTCTATAATCTACTGATTCACTTTTAAGTGTCGTTCCATATAATTTAAAACCCTTATTTTTTAAATCATATATTGCCGTGATAGTGTCTTCATGATTATTGAGTTTTACCCATTTTTGACTTCCTTGAGCAGTACTATTAAAAGTCTTAACGGCATTCGTTTTGCTAATAAAATTTGCTTCGAAAACTCCTGCTGCATCACATGTCCTTAATATCGCAGATAAATTATGTGGTTTATTGACATCCTCAACTAAAACAGTCAAGTTTTTCATTCTGCAATCTAAAACACTTTTGATTCGTTCAAATCTTCTAGGCAAAATTGACATTTATAATTTTTCACACTTCTAAATTATATTCAAAAAATATTGATTACCTATTAAATCTCTTGGTTTATAATATTTTGGTAGTTTAAATTAACTCAATGGCATACATAGAATGGGACTATACAGTAATAACAAGTATGGTAGAAAAACAAGGGTGGGATTTACCTGATCGCGAATCAGAAGAATGGAATAAATTTAACGATGAATTAGGAGAAAAAATGAGAGGTGTTGGTCTTATTTTTGAAAAATATTGTAAATTTACTCCTGACATAGGAGAAGGAGTTCATCTTCTAGATGACTGATAATAAATAGTTTTAAACCATTGATGTATCCCTTAATCAATGGCTTATTAATTAATAAGATAATATAATTTCACTAAATTAGAACTAGCAATTATTAAGGCTTTATAAAGCTTGTACTCTAGAAATAATTTTTTATTCCACAAAAAAGTTATTTAATTTCTATATTTGAATAAAAATATGAAAAATAAATTAACCTTTTTATTCGATGGTGGTTGTCCACTTTGTTTGAGAGAAACAAATTTTCTTAAAAAAAGAGATACCTTAAATCAAATTGCATTTATAGACATTAATAGTAAGGATTATGATCAAAGTCTTTTTAAAGACATCTCATATTCAGAAGCTATGTCAAACCTGCATGGGATTATTGAAAATGGTGAAATTATTAAAGGACTAGATGTACTTGCATATTCTTATGAATTAGTTGGTTTAGGTTGGGTTTATTATCCCTTGAAGATTAAGCTCTTATCTCCATTATTAAGATTGGTTTACAGATATTGGGCAAAATATAGACTTCAAATTACAGGTAGATCTGATATTGAAAAACTTTGTACCTCACAATGTGAACAATAAATATGGAAAGTATCGATATAGACAGAATAATAGAAATGTGTTGGGAAGATAGAACACCCTTTGAAGCTATCGAGTATCAATTTGGTTTAAAAGAGGAAGATGCGATAAAAATTATGCGTCAAAATCTTAAACCCAAATCTTTTAAAGTCTGGAGAAAGAGAGTTTCGGGAAGAAATACAAAACATATGGCCCTTAAAGATTCAACTAGATTTAAATCTACTCATAAAAGAAAATTATAAATTTTGAAAAATCTTTCTACTAAAACTTGTCCTGTTTGCAATAGGCCGTTTGAGTGGCGTAAAAAATGGAAAAACTGTTGGGATGATGTTATCTACTGTTCAAAAAGATGCAGTAACAGGAAGTCGCAAAGATGAAACAAGTATCAATTATTTTCCCGAATCAACTTTTTAGAGAAAGCCCCATTTTAAAAATAAATTGTGAAGTGTTGATTTTGGAAGACTCATTATTTTTTGGAAATGATAAATTTCATAAATCAATTAACCATAAAAATAAGTTAGTTTTTCATAGAGCATCTATGCGCGCTTATAAAAATTATTTAGAAATATCTGGCTTTAAAGTTTTATATATCGAAAACAAAAATAATGTTTCTACAATTGATTACTTGTCGGAATTTATTAAAAATAAATATCAGAAAATAAATCTAATTGACCCTCATGATTTTTTAATAATGAAGAGGATTAATAAATTTGTTGAAAGTAATAATTTAGCTTTAAATATTTTGCCTTCTCCTATGTTTATGAGCAGTGAAGATTTAAAAGATTTATTTGCATCAAATCCAAAAAAACCTCTTATGGGGAGATTTTATGAGAATCAAAGAAAGAGCCAAAAGATATTAGTTAATCCTGATGATACTCCTGAAGGTGGTAAATGGAGTTTCGATGAAATGAACAGAAAAAAATTACCAAAAAAAATAAATATACCCGATACACCTAAATTACAAAAAAATAAATTTGTAGTTAATGCAGAAAGGTCATTAGCCAATTTTGATATTGATTTTATTGGAGAAAGTAATAACTTTTTATATCCAACTAATTTTGAGGAGGCAGATGAATGGTTAAATGATTTTTTTAAACATAGATTTTTCTTGTTTGGAGATTATGAGGATGCTATTTCTAAAGAAAATTCTTTTTTATGGCACAGTTTACTTTCTCCTCTTTTAAATAGCGGCTTATTAACCCCAGATGTAGTAGTAAATAAAGCATTACTTTTTGCAAAAAATAACAATGTTCCTATTAACTCTTTAGAGGGTTTTATTCGTCAAATTATTGGATGGAGAGAGTTTATTTGCCTCGTCTATAAAAAGTACGGAACAAAGATGCGAAATAGTAATTTTTGGAATTTTGAAGATAAGCCAATTCCAAAATCTTTTTATCAAGGAAATACAGGAATTGAACCAGTAGATGTTGTCATAAAAAATATTATTAAATTTGGTTATTGTCATCATATTGAGCGGCTAATGATTGTTGGCAACTTTATGCTTCTATGTAGAATTCACCCAAACCAAGTTTATAAATGGTTTATGGAAATGTTTATTGATTCCTATGATTGGGTTATGGTCCCAAATGTTTACGGAATGAGTCAGTTTAGTGATGGTGGTATCTTTTCAACAAAGCCATATATATCAAGCTCTAATTATATAAAAAAAATGTCTAATTTTAAAAGTGGCCCATGGTGTGAAATATGGGATGGCTTATTTTGGAAATTTATTAAAGATAATGAAAGCTTTTTTAGAAAGCAATATAGGCTGGCTATGTTAACGAGAAATCTCGATAAAATGTCAGAGGAAAAATTAAATAATCATTTAAAAACGGCCGATAAATTTTTAAGAGATATTCAATAAATTAAGAGTAATAACCTAAAGTTGTCTATGAAAAATTAAAAGAATATTATGTTATGAAGAAATATTAAGTACGGATGTTAACTTAGAAAAAATTAGATTTATCTAATGGAAATTGGAACACTTTTTTTAAAAAGTAATTCAACGGGAATCATCACTTTTTCTGAATTAGATTGGATAACTACCCATCAATCTAATTTCACTAGGTTGGAGGAATCCATAGCAATTAAGTTAGGAAGAATGCTTGATGCAGGATCTATAAATATAGGTTGCCGTTTAAATACCTGATTAACTTTTATTTTATTAATGAAGTATAAAGAAGAGAAAAAATTATTTTTTCGGGAAAGAATTCATTCTTTAAATATCTTTCTTTTTTTAGGGTTTAATCTGACACTTATCTCTATCTTAGGTTTTATTTGGTTCAATTCCTCACTTGAAAAAGTAGTTTAAATTTTTAAATTTTTTGTATATTAAGGTTACCTTTAAAATAAATTTATATTTTGAGTATTGGATATTTGCAAAGGAAAGCAGCTTGGGAAATTTTGTTAAAAGTTAGTTCTGGAGATTTTTCTGATTATGCTCTTGATAAGGTTTTAAAAAATTATCAATTTACTCCTCTTGATATTGCTTTTATTACTGAATTATCTTTTGGATGTATAAGGTATAGAAAATTTCTTGATCTTTGGGTGGATCATACTTCAAAAATTACTCATAAAAAGCAACCTCCAAAATTAAGATGGCTTTTACATGTAGGTTTATATCAACTATTAAAAATGGATAAAATCCCATTCCCTGCAGCTATTTCAACCACTGTAGAAGTAGCTAAAAAAACAGATTTAAAGGGTTTAGCAGGAACTGTTAATGCGATATTGAGGAATGCATCTAGAAAATTAAAAAATGAAATTTTTCCAAATTTATCTTCTGATAAACAAGAAAGGATTTCATATCTTGAGTCATTGCCATTATGGCTTGTAGATGATCTTTATAAATGGTTTGGCAATTCCAAGGGTGAAAATATAGTGAAGGCATTTAATAAAAAACCATCAATTGATTTGAGAATTAACCAATTAAAAACTAATTTAGATAACTTTTTGAAAGTACTTCATGAAAATAAAATTGACGCTGAAATTATTAAAGATTTATATAATGGAATTACTTTAAAATCTAATCCAAGATCTATAAAAAATTTACCAGGATATAATGATGGACTTTGGACAATTCAAGATAGATCTTCTCAGTGGATAGCACCTCTCTTAAATCCAAAAGAAGGTGAAAAGATTTTAGATGCTTGTGCAGCTCCAGGAAGTAAGTCTACCCACCTAGCAGAATTAACAAATGATAATGCTGAAATCATTGCCGTAGATAGATCAGCAAAAAGATTGAAAATACTGCAATCAAATTTAGAAAGATTAAATTTGAAATCTGTTAATACTCTTAAGGCTGATGCTACGAGTTTAATTGAATTAAATCCTAAGTTTATATCTTATTTTGATAAGATTTTATTAGATGCTCCATGCTCAGGCATTGGAACTCTTTCCAGGAATCCAGATTCTAGATGGTCTTTAAGTAAAGAAAAAATAAAATCTTTAGCTTTATTACAGGAAAAACTTTTGGAGAGTATTTTTCCTCTTTTGAAAAAAGATGGCACTTTAGTTTATTCAACTTGTACTATTTGTCCCGATGAAAATAATCTATTAATTGAACGATTTATTGAAAAAAACAAAACTTTAAAATTGGTTGGCCAAAAGCAAATTTTACCTAGCTTGGATTATCCTGGTGATGGATTTTATTCTGCAATTATTTCTTATAAATCTTAAAAATATAATTTATTTTTTAATTGGAATTTTATAAATTTCAGATATGAACTTCTTCCATAAATAGGCTGCATTTCCACTAGATAATTCAGATTCCTTGTTATCGTCATAACCTATCCAGATGCCTGTTGTAAGATTATCAATGGAACCAATAAACCAGAGATCTTTATTCCCATCAGATGTTCCCGTTTTCCCATAAATTTTCTTACCTTTTATAGAGGCTGCTTTTGAAGTGCCTTCTTTTACAGATTTTTCAAGAAGTTTATTTATTTTCTTGTTTATTTTTAAATCTAATATTTTCTTGGAAATAGATTTGTTTTCCCAAATAGATTTATCATTGAATGATTCGATTTTTTCTATGATTTCAGGGCTTTGAATCTTACCATTATTGTTTATTGCAGAATATGCATTTGTGATGTTTAAAAGATTATCACCGTAGGAGCCAATAGCTAATGATGGGAATTCCTCAAACTCTTGCTTGTAACCTAGTCCAAATGAATTCGCTAAATTAATAATATTTTTTAAGCCGATTTTTTTTGTTATTGATATTGGAACGATATTTGATGAACTTTTAAATGATTCAATCAAAGATATTGCACCTCGATAGTCTTCTGAAAAATTTTTTGGGCAATAACTTTCCCAGCATCTTGGTAAGTCTTCAAATTTATCGCTTAATTTTATTCCTTCTATTAATGCAGCAGTATAAGGGATTATTTTAAAAGTAGAACCTAAAGGTCTTACAGATGAAATCACTCTATTGTATTCATTAATTGAGGGATGTTTGCTGGTTATCATTGTCCTGATTAGTCCTGTGTTTGATTCGATAGATAACAGAGCAAATTCAAGTTTTTTAGGCCCAGCATATCTTGATATTTGTTGACCTTTTTCTTGCCAATCTTTGTTTATAGAAGATTTAATTCTTAAAAACTTATAATCATTGTTACTTCCGATTCTTTTATCTGTTTCCTGAAGAATAAAGTTTATTAGTAATTTATCATCTAAAAAATTATTAGCTGTTTGATAATTTAATTTTATTTTTTCTTTAATAGCCTTATTCTTATTTGCAAGAGAAATATATCCATCAACATACATTGATTCAAGAACTTTATTTCTATTTTTAATAGCTAGTTCTAAATTTTGATAAGGTGAATAAATTGATGGAGCTGGAGCTAATCCTGCAATTAATGCGATCTCTGATAATGTCAATTCTTCTATAAATTTTCCAAAATAAACTTGAGCAGCTTCGTCTACCCCGTATGCGCCTGATCCTAGATAAATATTATTTAAATATAATTTTAAAAT
>JAOIPS010000001.1 GCA_028141225.1 Prochlorococcus sp. AH-736-L23 | reverse complement strand
AAATAAATTATCTCAATACTTAACTAATCAATGATAAAGAAAAAGTGATTCATCTCAATAAAGGTAAACCATTTCCTTTAGGTAGTTCTCTAACTTCACAAGGGATTAATTTTTCCTTAGTAGCCACAAATGCAGAATATGTAGAAATCTTATTGTTTGATAAAGAGGACTCTATTTCCCCAAAAAGCACATTCAAATTAGATAAGACTCATAATACAGGTCCATATTGGCATGCGGAAATAAAAGATCTAAATGAAGGTTGTATTTATGCTTTTAGAGTGAAACAAAAAAATAATGAGATTAATAATAACTATGAAAAAAAAGTATTACTTGATCCATGTTCAAGGGGTATTACCGGATGGAGAAGTTATAAAAGAAAAAATGCATTAAAAAATCAAGAAAATACTAATTCTTGTCTTAAAAGTGTTGTTTGCGATAGAAAATTATTTAATTTTAAAGATTATCCAAGACCGAAACATTCTTGGGAAGAAACAATTATTTATGAACTCCATATCAAAGCTTTCACTGAATCAACTGATAAAGATGAAAGTTGTTTTAAGAAATTTTTTAAAAAAATTCCTTATCTCAAAGAACTAGGTATTACAGCAATTGAATTACTTCCAATTTTTTGTTTTGATCCTACTGATGCCCCAAATGGTCTAAAAAATTTTTGGGGATATAGTCCAATTAATTGGTTTACTCCGCATTTTGAATATCTTTCGAATGAATCCGCCGAAAAGAATAGAGAGGAATTTAGAAGATTTGTAGAGGAATGTCATAAAGCAGACATTGAAGTCATATTAGATGTCGTATACAATCACACTTGCGAAGGCGATTCTAAAGGGCCTGCAATATCTTGGAAAGGTATAGATGAAAATCTTTATTACTTTATTGGAAAAGATAAAAATTATCAGGACGTCTCCGGATGTGGTAATACTATTGCAGCAAACAGAGGATTAGTTAGAAAACTAATAATTGAATCTTTAAAATGTTGGGCAAGTGAATTAGGAGTTGATGGTTTTAGATTTGATTTAGGAATTGCCCTATCAAGAGGAGAAAATCTTTCACCGCTTGATAATCCTCCAATTTTTGAAGATATAGAATGTGAACCAGAACTTATCGACATCAAGTTCATAAGTGAGCCATGGGATTGTGGCGGTTTATATAAATTAGGTGATTTCCCATCTAAGAATACTTTCACTTGGAATGGTCATTTTAGAGATGACTTGAGGAGATTTTGGAAGGGGGATAAAGATACAGCTTGGAATATGAGCGATAAAATAAAAGGGACGCCATCTATTTATAAAGAAAATAATATTTTTCCAAAGTCGATAAATTTTATTACTTCACATGATGGATTCACTCTAAAAGACTTAGTAACTTTCAATAGAAAACATAATTTTGCCAACAGAGAACAAAATAGAGATGGAGATAACCATAACAATTCTTGGAATCATGGTACTGAGGGACCAACTACGAATTTATTAATCAATGATTTAAGAAAAAGGCAACAAAAAAATCTTGTTCTTAGTTTACTTATCTCTAAAGGTGTTCCAATGATACTTATGGGTGATGAAATAGGAAGATCACAAGGCGGTAACAACAATTCTTGGTGCCAAAATAATTTATTGGGCTGGATGAATTGGGAGCATGGTCAACAAGATTTGGAATTATTAGAATTTTTTAAATACGTCATAAAAATCCGAAAAAACCTAATAAACATTTTCAATCCATCATTCTTCCCTAATAATCAAACCAATGAAAATATTCCAACATATCATTGGCATGGAACAAAGTTAGATAGCCCCGATTGGAGTAGTTGGTCTCACACAGTAGCCTTTAGCATTAACAAAGACAATACTAATCCGCTGGTTTGGATAGGTTTAAATGCATATTCAAAAAGTATCGATTTCCCCTTGCCGAAATGTAAATATAATTGGTTAAAAGTTATCGACACTAGCATGTCTGAGATTTTTGAACCCTTAACTATTAATGAAAAATCTGTTTCAATAAAGAGTAGAAGCTCTTTACTAATCATTTCAGAAGAAGTTTTTGGGGCAAAAAATAATTTATTCTAAAAGCGGGCGGCGGGAATCGAACCCGCATCTTCAGCTTGGAAGGCTGAGGTTTTACCACTAAACCACGCCCGCATTAAGTAATAGAATTACCATTGCAATAATACATTATCAAACAATAAACAAAGTAAAAAGATTGGAAAATTCACACTCGAAAAAAAATATTTCTAGATCAACAACACGATTAATGTTCTCTTATGGGCTAGGAGATGCAGGCACAGGTTTAGTCGCGACACAATTTGGTTTTTTTCTCTTCAAATTCTTTATTTCTGCTGGTTTACCAGTAATAATTGCAGGATCATTATTAATGTTGATAAAGATATGGGATGCAGTAAATGATCCGTTAATTGGATGGTTAAGTGATCGTACTAAATCAAGATGGGGGCCTAGAATCCCTTGGATGGTAGCAGCATCTGTTCCCCTTGGTTTCTCTTTAGCTGCGATTTGGTGGACACCCACTGGTTCAGTGCTAACCAAGACTATTTACTATGCCATAATTTCTATAATCGTAATGACTGCTTATACAAGTATTAATCTTCCTTTCGCAGCTCTTTCTACTGAAATTTCTGAAAAAACAGCAATAAGAACAAGACTAAACGCATCTAGATTTACTGGCTCAATAATCGCAGGACTAACTGGTTTAATAATTGCTGGAGTTGTATTAGGTTCCGAAGGATCAGCAAATAATGAATATTTTTTAATGGGTAAAATAAGCGGATGCATTGCAGTTGCTGCAACATTAATTTCTTGTTGGGGATTAGCTCCATTCGCAAAAAAAGCAAGAAAGCCTTCAGGAAAAGTTGAAGCTATAACACTTCAATTCAAAAGGATCTTCAGAAATAAAAAATTTCTAAAAGTTATTACGCTCTATATTCTTCTCTGGTGCGCCTTACAATTAATGCAAACAGTAGCTTTAATCTATGTAGAGGATGTACTGAACGTACCAACATATATTGCGAAGTGGATCCCGATACCTTTTCAAATTAGCGCTTTAGTGGGTTTACAAATATGGACCAGAGTATCAAATAAATTGAACAGGATTTCAGCGTTAAACTATGGAGCGATTATGTGGATTATTTCATGTACAGCAGCTTTATTTTTACCTTCATTATCAAAAATTTCAGAAGCTGGAGATAGTTTATTCCTGAATGCCAGCGACATATTTCTGTTCATTCTTTTAATTTTCATAATCTGTCTTATTGGCATTGGAGCTTCAACCGCTTTTCTTATCCCTTGGTCACTACTTCCTGATGCAATAGACGAAGACCCAGAGAAACCAGCAGGATTATATACTGCTTGGATGGTACTTATTCAGAAGATTGGTATCGCGTTTAGTGTTCAATTATTAGGATTTTTATTGTATTTATCAGGTTATCAATCATGCTTTGTTGATAAAGATGGCCTAAATATTATTGAACAATGCTACTCAGCACAATTAACTATTAGATTATGTATTGGTTTTATACCCTCAATATTGGTAATCTTTGGTCTTTTAATCATGAGAAAATGGGATCGAAAATTAATTACAAACTAATATAAAGATATGTATTACCTTGATTTTTTCAAAAGACTTCTAAGCAGCCTAGTCATTGGCGGGCAAGCAATTAATTTTATCTTTAAGGGTAAAATTTCCAAAAATGATCTCTTTGAGCAACTTATGGAGTCAGGTCCTGGCAGTTTGTTAATTGTATTAATTACGGGAATTGCCGCAGGTACAGTTTTTAATATTCAAGTTGCATCACAACTTACAAGTATGGGGGTTTCAAGTGAAATTGGAGGTTTATTAGCAGTAGGCATGGCGAGAGAAATGGCTCCTCTTCTAACTGCTACTTTAATGACTGGAAAGGTTGCAACTGCCTATGCTGCTCAACTGGGTACTATGAAAGTCACAGAACAAATTGAGGCAATAACCATGTTAAGGACCGAACCAGTCCAATATTTGGTAGTCCCAAGGTTACTATCGATGGTAATAATGTCTCCAATACAGTGTCTTTTGTTTTTATCTGTAGCTTTATGGAGTGGACAAATTTGGAGCACAATTTTTTATAAAGTTCCTCCAATAGTTTTTTGGACATCTGTAAAATCAGGCAATGTGAGTTTAACCAGTGCAGACTTAACTTCAATGTTAATAAAATCGGTAGTGTTCGGATTACTTATTTCAATCATTGCTTGTGGATATGGACTTACAACCAAAGGAGGTCCAAAAGAAGTTGGAACAAGTACAACAGGTGCAGTTGTAATGACTCTCGTTACTGTATCTTTAATGGATGTATTACTAACGCAAATTTTATTTGGATGATCCTATGTTTAATACTAAATCAAAAAAAAAGGAGCCAGTAATAATATCTCCTTCATTTCAGTTGCCAATCATTCTAATAGTTTTAAGTTTTATGCTTTTGTTTTTGAATATTGGTTCTTTGCCAACAATAGTTTTTGCTTCTTTTAGCTTTTTTTTATTACTTCAGTCATTCACCTTGAGAATAAAAATAACAAATGATGATTTTATCGTTTTACAATTAGGGAAAGAGATTAGAACTTTTCCATTCAAGAACTGGATATCATGGAAATTCTTTTTCCCTATTATCCCAGGTATTTTTTATTTTAGAGAAAAGTCAAGTCCTCATTTATTACCAATTTTATTTAATCCTAAGCAATTAAAAGATGAGCTCATAAAAAAAGTTGACTCCCTGGAAATTAAAAATTCTTAAAATTCAGACTTTGCCTAATTATCAAAATTATTTAAATGACCAATACAGAAATTTCCGAAAATAATCCTGAAAAGGAATTAAAAATAGATAAGTCAATTTCAGATGATAAAACAAAACAAATTAGTAAGAAAAATACAACTCAAAATAGAAAAATTACACCGAAAAACGATAAATCAACTAAATCTTTTGATGAAATGTCTAATGAAATTTTTAGAGATCTCTTTTCAAAAAAAGATTCTTTAGTTAAAGAAATAAAAGAGTTAGAAACAAAAAAAAATGAAATAGAAAAAGACATTGAGTCTAATTTTAAAGGACAGTCAGATAATATTGCTAAAAGAGTTAAAGGCTTTCAAGAGTACTTAACTGGAGCTTTGCAGAATCTTTCACAAAACGTAGAGAAACTTGAATTAGTTTCTCAACCAATAATCGTAAAGCCTTCTCCCCTTGATGAGAAAAAGCAAGACAATAGGGAAAATAATGTAGTTAATGTTCCTGCTCTTTCCGAGACATTTAAGCCAGATGAAGAGATTATAAAAAGTTGCTTTTCAAGTTTCACAGAACAACCTGACTTTTATGCAGAACCTTGGAAATTAAGACGGAGTCTTGATTCCTCAGATATAGAAATTATGGATGATTGGTTCTTTAACATGGGCGGAAGAGGTTCTCTTGAAAGTAGAGGATCTCGACAAAAAAATGCCTTGTTTTCAGCTGGCTTAATATCTATTCTTGGCGAATTATATGGAGATCAATTTCAGACTCTTATTTTAGCTTCGCAGCCTGAACGATTGGGAGAATGGAGAAGAATTCTTCAAGATTCACTTGGTCTAACAAGGGATGACTTTGGACCTAATAGTGGGATTGTTCTTTTTGAAAGGCCTGAAGGTGTCATCGAGAGAGCTGATAGATTAGAAGCGAATGAAGAATTGCCATTTATTATCATTGATGCAGCAGAAACCTCTGTTGAAATTCCAATCCTTCAATTCCCATTATGGGTTGCATTTGCTGGTTCAGATAATGAAATTTACGATGATCTTGAACTAAACTAAGCTTTATGAATATCTTAGTAATTTTTTCAAGTTATCTTTTAGGATCACTCCCGACAGGTTTTTTAATTGGAAAATATCTCAAAAATATAGATCTAAGAACTATAGGTTCTGGATCTACAGGTGCCACAAATGTCCTAAGAAATGTTGGGAAATGGCCAGCACTTTTTGTATTTATCATTGACGTTGGGAAAGGCCTTATTGCAGTAAAAATTGCTCAATATTACACAGATCAAGGATTAATAGAAGTTATAGCAGGGATATCCGCTATCTCAGGACATATTTGGCCAATATGGCTTAGAGGTAAAGGAGGGAAAGCTGTTGCAACTGGATTAGGTATGTTTTTAGCTCTTTCTTGGAAAGTTGGACTCGCATCTCTTGGCATTTTTTTAATAGTCCTAACAAAAACTAAATTTGTTTCTTTATCAAGTATTTCAGCTGCAATCTTACTTCCTATTTTTATGTTTTTTTACCTAGGTAAATTTATGCACTCATACTTTTTTATAAGTTTAATTGTTGCATTATTAGTAATCTGGAAACATAGAACAAACATAACAAGATTGCTTAAGGGAAAAGAATCCAAAATTAATCAGAATCAATAGATTTAAATATTTCTATTAGAGCTTTATTAGGATTTATAGCTTTTGAAATTGATCTACCAATGACCAACTTAGAAGCGCCATTATCTATAGCTTCATAGGGAGTCATAATTCTATTTTGATCATCTTTATTGTCAATATTTAATCTGATACCTGGTGTAATAAGTTCAAAATTATCCTTATAAATAGATCTCAACATTTTTACCTCCCAAGGGGAACAAACACATCCATCTAGTCCGGCATCAAAAGACAACTTTGCAAGTCTCAATACATTTTCTTCAATTGAATCATTTCTATCAAGATCAGTTTGAAAATCTTTAAGAGAAAAGCTTGTTAAAACAGTTATTCCTACAACCAATGGAGGTTTTACACTGACTGAGGTGGCTCCTTCTAAAGATGCTTTTTTCGAATCCTTAAGAGCTTTTAAACCTGCTGAAGCATGAATAGAAATTATATCAACCCCTAATTTTGAAACTTGGAAACATGCTGCAAGCATGGTATTTGGAATATCATGAAATTTTAAGTCTAAAAAAATTTTTTTATTTAAACCTTTTAATATTTCAATAACTCTTGGACCTTCCCTAACAAAAAGTTCTAACCCAACTTTAACCCACTTAATATTAGGACATTTTTCCAAAAGTAATTTTGCTTGATTTACATCTAATCCATCAATTGCCAAAATTATTTTATCTTCTGAATTAAATCTGTTATTCATCAATTTTCAGTTTTCAAACCTCTTAATTATTTTTTTTCCAATTTGCAAAATTTTTCCTTCCAAATCATTTTTTGAATTAAAAACTAAATCAGGATTTATTACTTTTTGACTATCAATTTTTACACCCCCACCTTTAATAGATCTTTTGGATTCGCTGCTAGATTTGAAAAGTTTTAGAGAACTTAATAAGTAGAAAAACTTTACTGGAAAAACTACTTCTTTTAAAGAAATCTCTGGAATTTCTCCAACTTTTTCTTTGTGTCCAAGGAATAATTTTTCGCAGTTTGATTGCGCCTTTAATGCTTCTTCAGCCCCATGGAATAAAGTTGTAACTTCTAAAGCCATTCTTCTCTGCAATTCACGAGGATTTGAGTTTTCCAGAAAACTTAAATCTAATTCAGTAAGTAATTCAAAATAGGTGGGTATTATATTATCAGGTACTTTTTCTAATTTTGAATACATTGAAAGAGAATCTTCAGTTAAACCGACGGTATTAAATTCAGATTTACTCATCTTCTTAACTCCATCTAAACCTGTCAAAATTGGCAGCAGAACACCAAATTGAGGATCTTGTTTAAAATGCCTTTGAAGATCCCTTCCTATTGCAATATTAAATTTCTGATCTGTGCCTCCAAGCTCAATATCTGATTGAACAACTACCGAATCGTATCCTTGTAATAATGGATATAAGAATTCATGCAGAGCAATTGGAACTTGCGAAGTATACCTTTTATTAAATTCCTCCTTGGCTAGCATTTGACTAACTGTTGCACTCCCCATTAATTCAATTATCGAATTAAGATTTAACCCTTTTAACCATTCACTGTTGTATCTAATTTCAATTCTATCTTTTGAATCAAAATCTAAAATAGATTCATTAGCTGGCTTTCCCATCCCTAGTTGGGTTAAGTATGTTTTTGCATTATCTTTAACTTGTTTTTCCGATAATTGAACTCTTGTTTTATTTTTTCCGGTTGGGTCTCCAATTTGAGCAGTAAAATCACCAATAATTAACACTGCAATATGTCCATTATCTTGGAATGCCCTAAGTTTTTTAAACAATATGCTGTGCCCAAGATGAATGTCTGTTCCAGTTGGATCGATCCCGAGTTTAACCCTTAATTTTTTATTATTTTTTTTTGCATGATTTATTATCTCCGAAAAGGTTTGATCTGATCCCTTAGTTGGAAAATATTCTTCTATTCCTCTTGACAGCCATGATGGCAATATTAAATTATCTGACATAAAGCTTTAAAAGTTAAATTTAAGAAGTTTTATCAAGTTCATCCTTCATTCTTATTAAGGTTTTATTCATTTGATCGAACATTTGGTCAGGAGTAATTCCAAATTGATTTAACTGTGTCTTTAATTGCTCTACTGTCATTTTTGCTTGAAAATCTTCAGACAATTCAAATCTCTTCATGAAAACCTTATAACGATCCATAAGAGATTCCATTTTTTTTATAAACATTTTTTTTCCTTCTCTGTCAAATTTTCCATAATCAGAACCAAGTTTCATAAGTTCTTGGTAATCTGTAAAAAGCTTTTTAGCTTCTTCTTGAACAATGTCTGACTCAAAAAATCCCATTTCTATTTTTATACTTCGCAAGATTAAGGCTCAATTACAAGATAACAAGAATCTTTTAAATTGATTAGAACATTAATAAATTTTAGTTTATAAATAATTCTTTGATTTATATTTTTTCAGAATTAAATTTAGTAGACATGTTTTATAAGTATTGGAAAAATTTAACTTAAATAATATTTCAAACCAAAATAGACAATTTGAATTATTTGGTTCAAATATAACTACATCAATTAATTTTCAACACTCAAATAATATAAAAGTCAAAGACGAAATCTTAATTAAATGGAGAAATAGAATATATAACCACCAATTCAAAATTTCAAAAGATACTCACAATAAAACTTTGCGCCAAACAAGTCTTCCTATAGATGCAATTTCTAATGAAAGAAAAATTGATCCGTTTTCTCTACAGCCATTATCATTGAACTTTTGGAGAACAAATCAATATATACATAATGGGCCAGCAATGTATTTTGTAATCGACTCGATGAAGAGTTCTAAAATAATCCTATACATAGGAGAAACAAATTCAGCAAATAAGAGATGGAAGGGAGAACATGACTGTAAAAAATACCTCATGAACTATAAAGAAGCCCTAGCAAATACCAAACTCTCAAGTCACCAAGATATTCGTTTCTTCTTAGATGTGCCTAAAGAAGTAAAATTAAGACGTAAATTAGAACAGCAACTGATATATTTATGGTTACCACCTTTTAATAAAGAAACTCGTGATAGGTGGGCAACTACTTTTACAAACAACTAAAAGTTAATTAAATCAATTTTACAAATGCAATTTTCCACATTCCAAAAAAATCTAGATAACTGGCAAGGTGCTTCATTAATTTTTGGAATTTTAGAGGAGGAAATTGCGAGCCAACTTGAAAACATAAAATTTGTTGTTAACCCAAAATTGTTACTAAAAAAAGTTACTCAAAAAAATTTCAAAGGAGAAGAAGGAAAAACTTTAAGCTTTGAATTTTTAGATCAAAAATTAGAAACTTTAATTATAGTTGGACTTGGCAAATCAAAAGACCTAAATAAAAGTAATATAGAAAACTCAATAGCAAATCTAGTTAGGAAAAATGTTGATAAAAATGAAAAAATCAGCATCTTGCTACCTTGGGAATCAATAAATACACAACTAGAAATAAATCAATTAGCACAGTCAGTCAGATTATCTGCCTATAAGGACAATAGATTCAACAAGAAAAAAAATGAAAAGAAAGTTCTTAAAGAAATAGAGTTTTTAAATTTAAAAAAATTTGAGAATATTAGTTTTGAAGAGACCGCACAAATATGCGAAGGTGTTGAACTAGCTAGAAGACTTGTAGCCGCTCCTCCAAATAGTCTTACGCCTAAGGAAATGTCTATACAAGCTTCTCAAATAGCTAAAGATCATGGTTTGCAAGTAAAAATTTTAGAGGCAAAAGATTGTGAAGATTTAGGAATGGGTGCATATTTAGCTGTGGCAAAAGGTTCAGATCTAGATCCTAAATTTATACATCTTACTTTAAAGTCAGAGGGGCCTATTAGAGAAAAGATAGCGCTTGTTGGGAAGGGTTTAACCTTTGATTCTGGAGGATACAATCTGAAAGTAGGAGCCTCTCAAATTGAAATGATGAAATATGACATGGGAGGAAGCGCTGCAGTTTTAGGCGCAGCAAAAGCACTTGGAGCAATAAAACCAAGGGGATTAGAAATTCATTTTATTGTGGCAGCTTGCGAAAACATGATAAATGGATCTGCAGTACATCCTGGAGATGTAGTTAAAGCATCTAATGGTAAGACAATTGAAATAAATAATACTGATGCAGAGGGTAGACTTACATTAGCTGATGCATTAACTTACGCATCCAATTTAAACCCGGATTCAATAATAGATCTAGCCACTCTAACAGGAGCTATTGTTGTTGCACTAGGGAATGATGTAGCTGGATTCTGGAGCAATAATGACGATCTTGCAAATGATCTAAAAGTTGCATCAACCCAGTCCGGAGAAGAATTATGGCAAATGCCTTTACAAAAATCTTATAAAGAAGGGTTAAAGTCTCATATAGCTGACATGAAAAATACAGGCCCTAGAGCAGGTGGATCAATAACTGCTGCTTTGTTTTTAGAGGAATTCTTTAATAAAGAGATTAAGTGGGCTCATATTGATATTGCTGGGACTTGTTGGACTGATAAGAATAAGGGCATTAATCCATCAGGTGCAACCGGTTTTGGAGTTAAAACTCTTGTTCAATGGATTAAAAATAAATAACAATTTTTAAATCATTCATTCCAAAGATTTGTTGATCTAGCGTTATCACCCCATAATTTATCCAACCTCTGATCTCTCCCACACGAAAATCTATAGAATTTATATTTTAATTCATTTCTCTCAGCAAAATCCTGATGATATTCTTCAGCCAACCAAAATTGACCTTTTGATTTTAGTTCTACAGATATTTTTTCTAATGGCACATTCAACTCATTAGAGGCGGAAACGATTGCATTTATTGCATCACTTTCCTCAGTTGCATCTTTGAAAAAGACCACTGGCCTATAAGAATCTCCACGATCACAAAATTGACCCTTACCGTCAAGAGGATCAATATTTCTGAAATAGAGCCTTAGTATCTCAGGTAAAGTTACCAATTCGGAGTCATAATCTACCAAAACAACTTCCTGATGCCCTTCATGATTTTCGTAAGTAGGATTTTGCAAATCTCCACCTGAATAGCCACTTTGCACAAAATTTATCCCCTTTAATGACTCTAAATCATGTTCTAAACACCAAAAACAACCTCCTGCAAGAATCAATTCCTCTGCAAAAACGTTTATAGGGTTAAAAAATATTGAAAGAGCAACTATTAGAGATAAGAGGTATTTCATTTTTTTATTATAAAGTTCAAATAATAGAATTAATAATCTCTTTAGCAGCTCTCTGGACTACGCCCTCTTCTCCTAATTCTTTTTTTAAAAAAGCATAACCTTTTTTAATTTTTATTTTTTCTGACTTTCCCTCAAGAATCCTACAAGATTTATAAAAAATTTTCTTTTCGTCAAACTCTCTCTGCACAAACTCAGGGATTATTAATTTATTAACTAACAAATTTACAGGAGAAATAAATTTTACTTTGAAATTGAGAATTTTTTTAGCAATAAAAGCAGTTACCCTACTTACTCTATAACCAACAATCTGTGGGATTCCATGTAAAGCTAATTCCATATTAACTGTCCCAGATTTACAAAGAGCAATTTTAGTAAGCGAATAAATGTAGGGCTTTAATTTTGCACTATCTTTTTGAGAAATAACAAATCCTTTTACATGATATTTTCTAAATGCTTTTTTGAATATTTCATCAAAAGCTCTCCGACAGGAGGGAATATAGACAACTAAACTTGGATATTTTTGTTGTAATTTTTTCGCCGCTCTCATAAAAGTAGGTAATATATATCGCAATTCTTGAGGCCTTGATGCTGGCATTAAAAGTATGATGTTTTGATTTGGGCGGAGGTTTAAAATAGTTCTAGCATCTTTCTTTAGAGGAAGTTTTTTTGTCAAATCAATCATTGGATGTCCAACCCAAAAAACATTTCCGCCCCTCTTTTTGTAAAATTCCGCTTCTTTTTTGAAAATTGCAAAAATCTTATCAGAAAACTTTATTAGATTTGTTGTAGTGTTATTACCAACCCTCCAAGCCCACTCTTGAGGAGCAATATAGTAAAAAATTGGAATTTTAGTCTTCGATCTTTTTAATTTAGTACCAATTTTTATATTAGGTCCCATATAGTCAATCAAAATTAAGCAATCAGGCGGATATTTTTTTAATAATTTGTAGAACTTTATTTGAATTCTTATTGTTGGAATAATAAGAGGTAAAGCCTCCCAAATTCCTATTGCACTAATTGATGTAGTATCTTGAAGAATTTTTACACCTTCTTTCTTCATCCTTTCTCCGCCTAATCCGCAAATTTCTAAATCTATAGATTTTTTTTTAGCTTCGTCTAATAATGCTTTTGACAACAAACTTCCGTGCAAATCTCCAGAGACTTCTCCAGTACTTATAAATATCTTTTTATTCATACATACACTAAAGGCATAGGTCCTCGTCTTTCTTTAGATATTGACTCTTTTAAAAAATTACATAATCTTAAAGATGAAATATCTAATTCGCCTTTCATTACTTTTTCTAATGAATTTGAAATCGCATCATTAGATTTAAAAAGTATATTCCAAGTACTTTGAAGTAATTTTAAGTCAAAATCTTTATTTTCCATCAAACCACTTCTCTTAATTCCAATCCTATTTAAACCTCTTAATCTTCCTGGATGCCCTTCGGCTAAACAAAAAGGAGGTACATCTCTATCTACTCTAGTCATCCCTCCAATCATTGCTAAATATCCAATATGTACAAACTGATGAATACCTAAACAACCGCCAATAATAGCTTTATCTTCAATTTTTACATGGCCTGCAACTTGAACACTATTTGATAAAACTATCCCATTGCCAAGTTCACAATTATGGCCGATATGAGTGTAAGCCATCAACAAATTATTATTTCCAATAATTGTTTTTTCTCCTACATCAGTTGCCTTATTAATAGTTACACACTCTCTGAAAGTATTATTATCTCCAATAATTACTTCAGTATGGTCCCCTTTATATTTTAGATCTTGGGGATCAAGACCTATAAAAACACTTGGATAAACTTTATTGTTAATACCAATTTGAGTTCTTCCTGAAATAACAGTATTCGGTCCTATTTCGGTTCCTTTCCCAATAGTCACATCAGGACCGATAATAGCTCCTTGAGAGACAATAACTCCATCGTGTAATTCGGCACTTGGATCAACAAAAGCATTTGGGTGGACTTTTACGCCACTAAAGCTTGAGTTTAATTCAGTATTTTTATAATCCATATCCCTAATCAACTAATGAAAACATTAATTCTCCAGCACAAACCAAGTTCCCATCAACGTGCACCTCACCTTTAACCTTACCAAATCTTTGTCTTTTAATAGACAATAACTCACAAGAAATTATCAATTGATCTCCAGGCACAACTGGTTTTCTGAATTTAACATTATTGATTCCAGCAAAGACGAAAAGTCCTTTGGGAAGATCAGGCATTTGCGTTACGATAATTCCACCAACTTGAGCCATTGATTCAACGATAAGAACACCAGGCATCAAGGGTCTCTCAGGAAAATGTCCCTGAAATTGAGGCTCATTTATAGTTACATTTTTTATTGCAACCGCTTTTTCCCCAGGAATATGCTCTATGACTTTGTCCACAAGAGCGAAAGGATATCTGTGAGGTAACAAACCTAGTATGTGCTCTGAGGAAAGTTGATTATTTTCACTGGATAATTTCTTTTCCAAAACAATTAAAGATAAAGTTAATTTTTTAGCGATGAGGCCAATAAAGCATTTAAAGAATGTGATCCTTTATAAACTAAAATTTGAGCCTTAGGTAACCCTACCAAAGCCAAGTCCCCAATAAGGTCTAAAATTTTATGTCTTATTGGTTCATTATCAAATCTTAATGGAGGATTAACCCATTTATCACCGTCACAAACAAGAGCATTTTCCAAACTTCCGCCTTTTATTAATCCAAGTTCACTTAACTCTTGAAATTGATCTTTAAAACCAAATGTTCTAGCAGGAGCAATCATTTCAACAAAACTTTTTGGATTTAAGTCAATTACAAAAGTTTGATTTCCTATTGCTTTATAGGCAAAATTTATTGTGGATATGATTGTAGTTTTTTTAGAAGGGGTAGCCGCTATTACTGAGCCTTCTTTATTTAGAATTATTGATTTATTAATCTCTTGAAAGAAATTATCTGGTCTAGGTGCCTTTTTTATCCCTACTTCTTCAAAAGCTTTAACCCACTGGATTGCTGACCCATCTAAAAGAGGAATCTCTTTACCATCAACCTCAATATGAATATAACTTAACCCACACCCTGCCATCGACGATAGTAAATGCTCAATAGTATATAAATTTCGCCCTCCCAATTTAACTGCCGTACAAAGCATTGTACTTCCAATTAAATCCTGAGTTAACTTAAAAATCTCGCCAGGTTTATCCCTGAAAGAGACATAATAACCTTCTTTTTCATAAGGAGAAATTGTAACTCTTGTTTTTTCTCCACTATGAAGACCTATACCTTCTCTGGAGATAACACCAGCCAAGGTATAGCAGAAATCATAATTAGCAGGCCAAGAAAACACTTAAAACTTCCATCCAACTCCAAGCGTGTATCTCCATTCTCCACTTAAGTCCTTACTAGCAACATCTAATCTTAATGGCCCAATTGGCGTTTTTACTCCAACCCCTCCTCCAAGCGAATAACCAGAACCTGATTTCTGCAATAATTTGCCAGGTTTGCCTGGAACATCATTTTGAGATCCTAAATCACTTCCTGCATCAACAAATAACGCTCCTGATATCATTCTCCAAACAGGGAATCTATATTCTGCAGTACCTTCAACAAAACTTTTACTTACTGCTAAATCACAAGATCCCCACCCTCTAACTGATGATGTTCCTCCCATACAAAATGATTCATAAGGAGGCAATTCCCCAAGAATAGTTCCAGCCTTAAATTGAAAACCAATAGCTTGAGGACATTCTTCACTAGTAGCTTTACTAGATTTACATGCTTTAGTTAAGTTAATCAGTTTTGTCGGTATAAAATAAGAATATGAAGCTCTCATTCTATTAAAAGTTGGAGAATTTTTTCCTATTGAAACAAACTGTTCAGTTCCAAAGGTAAATTTATTCCCTGCAGTTGGGTTAATGGAACTGTTCAAATTATTTCTAGAAGTACTCGCGATAATACTTACTAATGTATTTTCTTCAGGACATGAACCATCATTTGGAGTAAATCCAATACAGATAATATCATTTATATTTCCTGTTGTTGGAGTCATATCACCATAAGGTTTTATATTTCCATCACCATCAATCATCTTTACTTTCTTAAAGTTCATTCCTGCAAGAACTCTCCATTTAGCGACCTTAAATGGATCTCCACCATTTAATGGCCTTGAGAAAGAAAATCCACCTCCTGTTTTTTCTAAAACTATTGATGAAAAAGTATCAGAGGTTGAAGTACTAGTATCATCTACTGCGTATATGCGCCCATTTTTATCACTTCTAAATTCTTGTGGATAATCTCTGCTTAAAAAAAGATTTGTTCTGAAAGATGTTTTATGTTTATCTCCTTTAATCCATGGATCAGATAATGAAAAATTATAAGTGGTTGAATATTCTCCGAAATTTAGATTTAAATTTGTAGACCATCCTCTTCCTAGTGTATTTGTTTCCTGCAAACCAATTGAGGCGAAGATGCCCGCACCATTGCTATATCCAAGTCCACCTGTTAATGATCCTGTTCTTTGTTCGCTCAAGTCTAAAAAAATTATGACTTGACCAGGATTCAAATTGTCAGGACCAAGAGAAACCTTTACATCATCAAATAATGATGTGGAATAAAGTCTACCGATATCAGCTTCTAAAATTTTTCTATTAAATATTGAACCTGGTTGTGATTTTAATTCTCTCTTTATGACCCAATCTTTTGTTTTCCCTTTTCTAGGTTTTCCATCAACAACAAATTCACCATCAGAATCAGGGAATCTTATTTTTACTTCAGATATAATACCCTCAGTAACTTTTAATGTAACTATTCCGTCCTGAGAGATTCTATCGGGGCCAATAATTCTAACTAAAGAATAACCCTCTTTTTCATAACGTTTTTTTATAATTTCTATCTTATTTTGAAATTCATTTAAGTTCAGAGTTGTCCCATAATAATTATTAAAAATATCATCTATGTATTCATTAGAGATTAGAGAGTTTTTTTGTTTAAGTTCAACTTTCTTCAAAATTGGATTAGGCACTATATTTACTATTAACCTCACACCTAGTGGCCCATCTTGAGACTTTATTTTAACTCCTGAAAACCAACCACTAGCATAAATTGCATTGAGGTCTTGATTTAAAATTCGATTATCAACAATGCTGCCAGGCTTTATGCTCATAGAATCATATGCAGCCAATTCAAGTTTTCTACCCTCAGGATGATTTTCCCAACCTTCTATAATTATTTCTGAGATAACAACTCTTTCTTCATTAGTTTCAGCATTATTTTCTGCAAGAAAAAATTTCTTCTCTTTTTTGAACTCAATACCTTGAAAAAAATCATTGTTCTTGTTAGGTATTTCTAAGTTTTTTATTGATTTATCATCATCTCTTGGCAAATACTTTGCAGCCAGTTCTGAATTATTTGATATCAAAATAAAGGGAGTGCAGGCAACATTAATGAAAACCTTTCCGAATTTAAAAAAATGTTTTTGCATAGTAATTTTAATTAAGATAAATGAGTCATTATTTATTTAATTAAGTTAAAGATAATCATTAATTCTACGGTTAATTTCACTATAGGCTTCAATTAAACCACCTAGATCATTTCTAAATCTATCTTTATCTAAGCTTACAATCATATCATTTTTTTGATTTAGATCCCACAATCTGCAATTATCAGGACTGATTTCATCTCCGAGAAGAATGTCATTTTTAAAATCATAACCAAATTCCAATTTGAAATCTACAAGTTGAAGTTGAATATTTTTAAAAAAACTTTTCAGGATTTCATTTATTTTTAAAGTTAAATTAATTATTAATTCTAAATCATCTGAGCTTAATATGTTCATTAATTCAATTCTATCTTTTGTAATGAGGGGATCATTAAGTTCATCATTTTTAAGATAGATATCAATTAAAGGTTTTGATAGCAAAGTTCCAGGTTTAATAGTTGTTTGTTTGCACAAAGAACCATAAGCAGTATTTCTAAGAACAATTTCTAATGGAATAACTTTTATTTTTTTTGCAATCATTGTATTTTCATTTTCAAGTTTAATAAAATGCGTTGGAATATTCTTCTGAATGAGAATCTCAAAAATTCTTGCACTTATTAAGCAATTAAGTTTGCCTTTACCTTCAAATTTTTCTTTTTTCAATGCATTAAAGGCTGTAGCATCATCTTTAAATTCAATTTTTACTTTATTTTCATCATGATGAGCAAATACTTTTTTTGCTTTGCCTTCATAAATTAACACATTTTTATTATTCATTAATTTAAAGCCTCATTATTATTACTAATGAACTTTTTTTAATTAACATAACTATTAAAGATCATCATCAAATGATTTTATTTTTATTTTAACTGATTGTTAATCGAAACCTCATAACCTTAAAAAAACAAATATATGGTAATTCATTCACCTAGTTCTATGAACTCTTTTAGATTAGAAAATATTTTAATTATTGGTAATGGCGGAAGAGAAAACTCTTTGGCTTGGGCTATTCAAAAAAATGAATTAGTTAAAAAAGTTTATTTAATACCTGGTAACGCTGGTTCAGAAAGAATAAATAAATGTGAAAGAATAAAAATTGATATAAATAATAAAAATGAACTTGTCGAAAAGCTTGATTTTTTTAAGATAGATTTAGTCGTTATTGGACCAGAAACTCCTTTGGCAAATGGATTAGCTGATTTTCTTCGTAAAAAAGATTTTAAAGTATTTGGTCCTAATAAAGATGGAGCAAAACTAGAATTTAGCAAATCTTGGGCGAAGGAATTTATGCAAGATGCAAATATTCCAACAGCAAACTTTTGGAAAGTCAATTCTTTAGAAGAAGCCAAAAAAATTATTAATTCATCATCAATTCCACTTGTTGTAAAAGCTGATGGTCTAGCTTCAGGTAAAGGTGTTTTTATTCCTAATTCAAAAGAAGAATGCTTAGAAGCAGCAGAGATAATTTTTAATGGAAAATTTGGCAACTCTGGGAATTTAGTTGTTCTAGAAGAAAAAATTAATGGGCCAGAAGTTTCAGTCTTTGCTTTATGCGATGGAAAGAGATATACATTACTACCGACGGCCCAAGATCACAAAAGACTTAATGAAAAAGATAAAGGACCAAATACAGGTGGTATGGGAGCTTATTCTCCTGCCCCATTATTAACAGAAGATTACCTTGATAGGATAATTAAAGAGATAATTGAACCTACAATAAATGAGCTAAATAAAAGAAATATTGATTATAGAGGCGTCATTTATTTTGGGTTAATGATCACAAAATCTGGGCCCAAGGTTATAGAATATAATTGCAGATTTGGTGATCCAGAATGCCAAACAATTATGCCCTTGATGGATCAAAATTTTGTATTGCTTTTAAAAAAATGCTCAATGGGTAGTTTAACTGGTGATGAAAAAATTAATATTTCTGATAAAGTTAGTGGTTGTGTAATAGCGACCTCCAAAGGTTACCCTCACGAATATAAAACTGGCTATCAAATAAAAATAGGTAAGATTGACTCAAATCATTGTCAAATCTTTGACTCAGGTACTTCTTTTAGTGAAAGTGGGAAATTATTAACCGATGGAGGAAGAGTTTTAAGTATTGTCTGTCAAGATAAAGATTTCGATACGGTTTTTCAAAAAGCATACAAAAATTTAAAAGAAATTCATTTTGAGGGTATTTACTTTAGAAATGACATTGGTCATCAAGTGAGAAAAAACTTTTCTAAGGAGAATTAAGCTTATGGTGGATACCAATAATCGAGAAATTAGAAAATATAACATCACTGATAATGAAGATATGAATAATAACTATTGGATTAATGGACTTCTCTCTTGGTGGAGTGGGTTCAGTTTAAGAACAAAGTTGTTAGCTATAGCAACTCTTGTCGTGAGCCTCCTAATGACAGGAATAACTTTTTTTGCATTAAATAGCATTCAAAGAGATGCCGGTATGAATGATACTAGATATGCTCGAGATCTTGGCTTATTGTTGTCTGGGAATGTTACAGAGTTAGTCGCTAATAATCAAAAAAAAGAAATTTCAAATGTAGCTGAAAAGTTTTGGAGATCAAGTCGAAACCTACGTTATATTTTCTTTACTGATGCCGAAGATATTGTTCAACTTGGTATACCAATAAGTGCAACACCAACAAGCTCAGACAGTCAATTTCAGCTCACTAGAAAATTAAAACTACCTTCAGAACTGAAAAAGAGACCACAATTCCCTTTAGTTAGGCAGCATGCGACACCTCAGGGTCAAGTAACAGATGTATTTGTCCCAATGTTGTGGAAAGGCAAATATCTTGGAACTTTAGCTTTGGGAGTCACTCCTAATAAAAAAGCTCTAGCTAGTGCAGCCTTGACCAGAGAAGTAACCATTGCAGTTTTTATCTCTATTTGGGTTTTAGTAATACTTGGAGCTGTATTTAATGCACTTACAATTACAAGACCAGTCAGAGAATTAGTAAGAGGTGTTAGAGAAATTACAAGAGGAAATTTTAAATCCAGAATTTCTTTACCCATGACAGGTGATCTAGGAGAACTCTTGAATGGATTTAACCGAATGGCAACACAGTTAGAAAATTATGACGAAGCTAACATAGAAGAACTCAAAGCAGCACAAATCAAGCAGCAATCATTAATAGCTACAATGGCTGATGGTGCAATATTATTGGACTCACAAGGAAAAATTGTACTTACTAATCCAACAGCAAAGAGATTATTTCGTTGGGAGGGAAGATTTCTAGAAGGTAAACATTTTTTAAATGAAATCCCCGAAATTATATCTAACGACTTACATACAAATATAGAATCTATCCTAAACAGAGAAAAGGAGAATGACGATTTAAGATTCAGTTTAGGTGAACCAGCAAGAACCTTAAGAATTGTTTTGCAATCAGTCTTAGATACAAATAAAGTTGAATTAAAAGGAATTGCTGTGACGATACAAGATTTAACTAGAGAGGTTGAGCTTAACGCTGCACAAAACAGATTCATAAGCAATGTATCGCATGAATTAAGGACTCCACTTTTTAATATCAAAAGTTATGTAGAGACTTTGCATGATTTAAAAGATCAGCTTTCTGATGAAGAACAAATAGAATTTTTGGGAATTGCCAATTCAGAGACTGATAGGTTAACAAGACTTGTAAATGATGTTTTAGATTTGTCTAGATTAGAATCCGGGAAAATTGTTCAGCTAGAGCAAATGGACATAAAACCAGCAATAGAGCAGACTCTTAGAAATTATAGACTTAATGCTTCTGAAAAAAATGTTTCATTAGCTCATGACATAGAGGAAACTATTCCTCCAATTCTTGGAAATTTTGATTTGCTTTTGCAGGTTTTTGATAATTTACTTGGAAATGGATTAAAATTCAGTCCAAAAAACAGCGCCCTAATTATAAGAGCTTATACTTGGCCAGATTCCTGTCCTGCATTCCCTCCAAGCATTAAAAATGATGCAGCACCTCAATGTGAATTAGTTTCACCACTTCCAAAAGTAAGAATTGAGATTGCTGATACTGGCTCAGGAATATCCCAGGCCGATCAAGAAAAGATATTTGATCGTTTTTATAGAGTAGAAAATGCTGTGCATACTGAGCAAGGAACCGGTTTAGGTTTATCCATAGTGCGTGGAATAATTGAAAAACATGGTGGAGAGATTCGTATGGCTAGTGAATTAGGAGTAGGAACAACGTTTTGGTTTGATTTACCCTTGGCACAATCTGATAAAGATGAATTATTGACAAAAGCTATTAATAATTCAGATTCTTTCCCAGGTTCTGAAATTAAAGAAATTTTCTAATTATTATCTATTCCTCTAAAAACATTTTGAACATTTTGATCAGGCACAACTCTGTGAGGGGCACCACTAAAGATTTGTTCAAAATTAGAAAAAGAATCCCTTATTTCTGGGCCACTATTTGTAATGATAAACTCTCTGATGCGTTTATCATGCCATGATCCCCGCATTTTAAAAACATTTAAAGCTCGTGCCATCTCACCTTTTATTTCTACATATTGAAGCAACAATATGGTATCTGTAATTGTTGAGATATGAGAGTCAGTTATAGAATGACTTCCCATAAATTCTTCTGCAGTATTAGTAAAAAAGCCTGCTATTTCCTCTTGTTTTGTATAACCCGTAACAGCAATTACAAACTGTCTAAATGCATTCAAACTTACACCTCTGGCTAATGCAGAGAGAGAATCAATAGCCATTCTTTTTGGTTTAAATTGATTGATTTGCGTTTTTATAATTTGTAAGTGATCCTCTAAACCAGTTGATTCAGGATATGCACAAATAATTTTTAATAATCCATCACTTTCCATTTTTTCAAAATCTATGCCCCAGCTAGTAGCATTCCTAAGCAATTGAGCCCTAGATTCTTCATATGCAAAAAGTATTGCTCTTTCATTATTGTTATAGGCATCTTCAACAAATTTTGATACAAGCATTGTTTTGCCGGTACCAGTCGCTCCAGTAGCGAGAATAATGGAATCTTGAAAATATCCTCCACCACACATATCATCAAGATCTTTAACACCAGAGCTAATCCTAATATTTGAGGATCTCTGCGTTAATCTCATTGCTCCTAGGGCAAACACACTTATTCCATCCATTCCCATAGTGAATGGATATTCACCTTTCATATGGACAGTACCTCTTAACTTCAGTACTTCTAAAGTTCTTCTTCTCTTCTCTGACTCAAGAACATTTCTTAATAAGACAACATTATCAGATACAAATTCTTCTACACCATATCTGGCAATTGGACCGTAGTCATCCACCCTTTCTGTAGTCATAACTGTTGTCACACCTATTTCCTTTAATCTTGCTATCAATCTAAATATTTCCCTTCTCACAACGTAAATAGCATCATACTGTTGAAAGACAGCAGTTATTGAATCTATTGCAACTCTTTTAGCTTTATATTTTCTAATTGCATAACTAATTCTCTCAATAAGACCAGACAAGTCAAAGTTACCAGCTACATCCTGACCATCAGGATCAGGAGATGCGTCCAAAATAAAAAGTTTATTTTGATCAATTAATTCTTGTAAATCCCACCCAAAACTTGAGGCATTTCTAATAATATCTAAGGGTGATTCCTCAAATGTTACAAAAATTCCAGGCTCATCAAAATTACAAATTCCATGGTGTAAGTATTGAAGCGAAAAAACAGTTTTACCAGTTCCTGAGGTACCACTAACGAGTGTACTTCGAGATACAGGCAACCCACCCCTACAAACATCATCAAAACCTTCTATTCCAGTTGGTAATTTTTGTACTTGCATTTTATTTGATTTGCTAAATTTCTTATCATTCATAGTTTTGTGCTAGTTAAACAAAAATAAAATAAATTTTAAATTTATTTTTAATTTTAAAAGTTTTATATATTTTATTTATCTCCACTATATTCAGTTTCACTTAATTCATCAAAAAGAAGATCTAAACCAATTAAAACTTTCTCCCTATCTGAAAGATCACCTATTATTTTTCTAACTGGTGGCGGTAAAATTTTAGCTAACGTCGGAGTGGCTAAAATTTTATCTTCTTCTGCAAGTTGTGGTTGCTTAAGTACATCGATAACCTTCAAAGCATAAACTCCTTTGAATTCATTATCTAAAATTTCTCTCAAGGTATTTAAAGCTCTCATCGAATTAGGAGTATTTCCAGCAACATAGAGTTTTAAAATATATGTTTTCCTTGCTGCCATCGTTATAGTTCCTAAATTGATATAAAAGATTTAAAACAACCCTTGACTTATTACACTATAAAATAAGAAAATAAACAAATTATTGTGATTGCTTATTGGGCTTAATCAAATTATTAATTTGAGCCTATTAGCGTCTTTAAGATATGACAAATTCTAAAAATTCCGCGAACAATTCTTCTAAAAGTAATGAATTGTATGCAATAGCAGAAGCTTCAGGTCAACAATTTTGGTTTGAAGTTGATAGATACTATGACATAGACAGGTTAAATGCAAAAGAGAAAGACAAGATAACACTGGAAAAAGTTTTAGTTTTAAAGGACAAAGAGTCTATAACTATTGGTAAACCTTACGTTAAAGACGCAAAAATTGAATTAGAAGTAGTCTCTCATAAAAGAGATAAGAAGATTCTTGTATACAAGATGCGTCCAAAAAAAAAGACAAGAAGAAAGATGGGACACAGACAAGAACTTACAAGAGTTATGGTAAAATCTATTAAAATAGGTAAAAGTGTTCCTAAGTCTTCTTCTAAAAAAGAAGAAACTGTTAAAAAGGAAACTAAACCAAAATCCGAAAAATCAACAAATTAAACATTTCTAATGGCACATAAAAAAGGAACAGGTTCTACTAGAAACGGTAGAGATTCAAATTCCAAAAGATTGGGTGTTAAAGCTTATGGTGGAGAAAAGGTAACTGCAGGATCAATTTTAATTCGCCAAAGAGGTACATCTTTTTTGCCGGGAAGCAATGTTGGTAAAGGAAAAGATGATACACTTTTTGCACTTAAAGAAGGCACTGTAAGTTTCGAAAGCATTAAAAGAAATTTAAGAAATAGAAAAAGAGTAAATATAGTTATCTAATTTTCTTATAAGCTCTCGTAGTTATAAGAATAGGATGAAATACTTCTAAAAATTTTGATTGGAGAGTCTCAAAAAACTTTTCAACAATTTGAATATCATCGATATGAAAGGGATACTCATTCTTATCTCCTTTGTAGAAATACCAATTAAATAAGGCAATAGAATTAGGATCCATAAACTCATTGAAAATGTCAATTTGAGAAGCTGGATCTGCGAGATGTTCCAATACATCAAGACAAATTATCGTATCAAATTTCAATATTTGTGTATCATGAATTGTCTTACAAAAAGTAAGTTTTTTTTCGACTCCTAATTTCTTAGCCCTGTATTCAACAAAGTTTCTATTTGTCTCATTAATATCTACAAAAAAAACATGCTCCACTTTTGAAGACATAGCGTTAGCTAGAGCATGCGTTCCAATACCTCCTCCAAAATCTAAAACCAAATCTCTAGAAAATCTCTGCTGAAGTTTTAAAGTATCAGCAATGTAGTCCTTGCTTGTGATGTGCCAAGCAGCTAAATCAGCTACATGCCGATCTCCAACTATTTCAGTATAAAAATCTGAAACATCATTCAAAGCATCTCCAGGATGTGAATTTGCTAAATTCATCTTTGCATTTGCAAGGAATCCATCTAAATCACATTCTTTAATAGATAAGTATTCCATTAAATGTGATTTCAAATTAAAAGCATTGTCTAAAAACTCTTTTAAAATAAAATTATTGTTTTGCAATTTCTTTCTCTAAATTTCCAATATCAAAATCATAGGATGGTTATAAATCTTTCTCAAAGTATTCTTAATATTAAAAATGGAAACTAAAGATGGATTCTTAGTAATTAATAAAGATAAAGGATGTACTTCACATGATTGTGTTAAACAAATAAGGAAGTTACTTAATACGAAAAAGGTCGGACACACAGGAACTCTTGACCCAGAAGTTATAGGAATATTACCAATCGCGATAGGCAGTGCAACAAGATTTATTCAATATCTCCCTCAGGGTAAAACTTACATAGGACAAATTAAATTAGGGATAAGAACTAACACTGATGATATTCACGGAGAAATAATTAATCAAAAAAGTTGGCCTAAAATCAGTGATGAAAAATTAGATCAATACTTAAATAGATTTAGAGGAATTATTAAACAAATTCCGCCGAAAGTATCTAGTGTGCACGTTAATGGTGAGAGAGCTTATAAGAAATCTTTAAGGAATGAAGTTTTTGAATTAGCACCAAGAGAAGTAAAAATAAACGAACTTACTTTAATGAAATGGGACCAAATAAACGGAATCATAGAAATAAAAATCAAATGTTCAGCTGGCACATACATAAGAGCAATTGCAAGAGATTTAGGAGAAATTCTTAATTCTGAGGGTTGCCTTCTAAAACTAAAAAGAATTTCAGCTTGTGGCTTTAATGAACAAAACTCGATAAAAATATCTGATATCGAAAAAGATAAAAAAAACTCGGAAAATTTAATTATTCCAACAATTTCTGCTCTTAATCACATTTCAACATTTGTCTTAAATACCGAAGAACAAATCAATTTTTGGCAAACAGGAAGAGCAATTAGAGTTGATATTAATTACTTCCAGGAAAACAAATCTTTTGACTACAAAAAACCCATAAAAGTAATAGATAAAAAACAAACACTACTTGGGATAGGTTTCTTAAATGAAGAGCAATCTAATATAAATCCAAAATTAGTCCTTAATGCTAGATAACTTCTAAAGGTAATCTTTTCTAAAAGGTTTAATCTGCACACCCCTATAAAAATGCTTTAATATTCTTTCAGCTTTTTGGCCTCTAGACGCCAGATATTTAGCTCCCCACTGACTCATTCCTACTCCATGACCTGATCCTTGTCCAAAAACTATCAACCCTTTCTTTTGAGGATTATTGTTGTTTAATTCTTCCTCAAAAAATTTAAATCTGATAAAGTTACTGTTCAGGCCTAATCTTTTTCTAAAATCTACCCCAGACATTTCATCAGAACCATAAGCCCCAATAAGTTTTAAATTTTTTACCCTCCCTGAACTAGTAATATCTAGAATATCTATATTATTTAAACCTCCAATCTTTGGAAATAAATTTAATAATTCATTACTCGAAATTTTTTTTTGCCATCTAAATTTTGGATTATTTTTATCAAAATCTTTCACACTTGATAAATATGGATATTTATTCTTCCATACATCTTGACTATTTTCTGTCATTCCACCTGAGCTGCTATGAAACAAAGCATTAATTAATTTATTTTTATAAGTTAAAACCAAAGATCTGGTACTTTTAACAGCTCTGATAGTTTTATAAGTTCTTGATTCTAAGCCATTATAGACTTGATTTTTCTGGGTTGAATCTATATCAAATAAATTATTTCCCTTTTGCTTTAAAGCATAAGTTCTTGAGGCAATTGCTTGTGCCTTTAATGCTTCAATAGGCCATTTTGTTGGCATTTCTGAACCCACTACGCTATTAAGGTATTTTTCTATTCCTAAAACATTTACTACCAATATTTCGGAGTCGAGTACAAAGAGATTAAGCTTACCAGCAAATCTCTTCTGACCTACCCAAATACCTCTTCCATCAGAAGAACTCACTTGAAATTTTTGATTACTTTTTAAGTCATATTTTTTTTGTTTATTCTTATCAAAATATAAAATTTTTCTATTTTTCTCATTTATCAGAGTTAGACCTTTTATTCTTTTGCTTGAAAAAAATTTACCCTCTATGGTTAAAGGAATTGATCTATCTGATCTGATCCTTAAATTGTTATTTTTTGATATCAAAACTCTAATGATTGGTTCTCTCGATGCAAAAACACTTTCACTCTGAAAAACACAAATAAATAAAATACTTATCAGGCAAAATTTACTATAGCTATTTCTAAATTTAAGTATCACTTTGTTTAAAAACAAATGCTTAATTTGCCTAAGTTTGACTAAAAGTCTAAATTTAATCCAGATATAACAATAAAAATATCATAAATAAGTGAATATTACCTTCTTAGGAACAAGCTCAGGTGTCCCATCCTTAACGAGAAATGTTTCTTCCCTAGCACTTAAATTATCACAGTCATCAGAAGTTTGGCTTTTTGATTGCGGAGAAGGAACACAACATCAAATAATGAAAAGCAATATTAAATCTTCACAAATCAAGAAAATATTTATTACTCATATGCATGGTGATCATATTTATGGTTTGCCTGGACTTCTAGCTACCTTAGGTTTATCAGGAAATAGTGAGGGTATTCAAATTTACGGTCCTTCAGGGTTGCGAAGTTTTATAAATTCAGCACTTAAAAGTAGTTTTTGCAAATTGTCTTTCCCATTAAATTTTGTGGAAGTTGAAAATTTTGCATCAGAAAATAAAATCCTATTTGAAAATAACAAAATAAAAGTAAATTGTGCCTGCCTTAAACATAAAATACCTGCTTATGGTTATAGGGTGAGTGAAAAAGATAAACCAGGTATATTTGATATCAAAAAAGCAAAGTCTCTAAAAATAGCACCTGGACCAATTTATTCAGAACTGCAACAAGGCAAAAAAGTCGTATTAGCGGATGGAAGGACATTCGATGGGAAAGAATTCTGTGGTCCTCCTAGAAAAGGTGAAAGTTTTGTTTATTGCACAGATACAGTGTTTAGCGAATCAGCTGTTTCACTATCAAAAAATGCCGATTTGCTAGTACATGAATCGACTTTTTCAGAGGAGGATGAAAGCATGGCCTACGAAAAATTACATTCAACAACAATTATGGCTGCCAAAACAGCATTATTATCTAACACAAAAAAATTGATTATTACTCATTTAAGTCCAAGATACACCAATAAAAATGCAATCACGCCAAGCGATTTGCTTAAAGAGGCTCAAAAAGTCTTTCCGAATACTGAACTTGCAAAAGATTTTCTAACGGCAGAAATAAAATAAACTGCAACAGTTCGTGAGAAGAAGGGTCGCAAATGACCAACCCATGGAATAATAGTCATAGGTTTTCTATATTGATGTTGATCGAAATGGTTTCTATGTTTTCATCACTACATAAGTCTTTAAAAAGACTATTTATTTTTCTTCCGTTAGTTATTGGTTTACTCATTAGTCCAATCTCTGCAAATGCGCTTTATCCTAGTGATCCTTCATCAGTTGACGTACTAAAAGATGATCTTCACGGTGCCGACCTCCATAATACTGAATATGTTAAATATGATTTATCAAATCAAGATTTAGGAGAAGCTAATCTTCAAGGCGCATATATGAGTGTAACAACTGCAAAAAACTCTAGTTTTAAAGGAGCCAATATGAAGGACCTTATTGCATATGCAACACGCTTTGATAATGCTGATTTTACAGATGCGAATCTTACTAATGGTGAGCTAATGAAAAGTGTTTTTGATGGTGCAATTATTGATGGAGCAGACTTTACTGACGCAAACCTTGATTTAAAGACAAGAAAATCACTTTGCGAGAGAGCAACAGGTACTAATTCACAGACAGGAGTAAATACAGCCGATAGCCTAGAATGTTCTGGCCTAAAAGGTTACACACCTCCTAAACCAAAAGCCTAATATTAAATCTAACTAACTTCAGATGGGTAGATATTGCCAGGCTTCCTAGAGCCTGGCTTTTTGCTGTACCACCATTCCTGTATATCAGAAGAAAATTTCTTTGAAAAAAGAGTTATAACTGTCTCAACAGGTTTTGATCCAGGCTCCAAAATCTCTACTGAGTAAGATGGGCATTTTCTTGAAGCCATATCTGCAACGAACCTAGACCCTATTCTTCTCCAACTAGGCTCCTTACTTCTCCAAGCAAGCCTTGAGCAGGGCCAGGGTAACTCTTCCCTATCATACAGTCTGCAACATGGTCCAATTATCTTATAACTGTACTGACCTCCATAACTTGATTGAACACTCCCAGTTTTGAAAAATTCAAATTTATCCATTTACAAAAAAAGCCACCTTTATAGAGGGTGGCAGAGAAATAATCAATAATCAACTTAGAAAAGTTAAATTTTTATAATTAGTACAATTCTTCCTCAGCATGAGTTGTAATTGTTACGTCAGATGTTGGGTAAGCAACACAAGTAAGAACAAAACCAGCTTCTAATTGGTCATCATCCAAGAAACTTTGATCTGATTGATCAACACTACCTGAAGTAACTTTTCCAGCACATGTTGAACATGCTCCAGCTCTACAGGAATAAGGAAGGTCGATACCTTGTTCTTCAGCCGCATCGAGGATGTATTGGTCATCAGGTACTTCAATGGTTGAATTGAGGCCTTCACCTTCGCTGATGAGAGTAACTTTGTAAGAAGCCATTTAAATAAAAAATTGTTGGTAATTAATACCTATCAAATACATTTTTAACATCGATTTGGTCGATATGTGAGATTTTGAAGTAAAAAATGACACAATAAAATGTATGAAAGAGTATATATAAGGAAAACTTATATTTAGGTTGGATTGCTGGCTTTTTGCGCAGAAATGCATGCCCAATCTTTTCTAGTTGATACATCCAGTAATTTCAAGTCATTTTGAATTAATATTTTAATAATTTCATCCTTTTGTGAATTCAGAATTCCACTGAAAATGACTTCCCCATTGTTTCTCAAGCACTTATCAATATTTGGAATCATTCCTTTTATTACTTCAGCAAGAATATTGCATAAAACAAAATCAAATTGTTCGAGTTGATTTTTTAAAATTACCTCATTAAAAGATCCCAAATATGTATTTAAGTTGTTTAAATTACCGAAATTTAGTTGGAAATTAGATCTTGTTGAATTTATAGCTAAATAATCATTATCCACTGCACAAACCCCTTTAGCGCCAAGCAATCTTGCAGCTACACTCAAAATCCCGCTACCGCTCCCAATATCTAATACCTTTTTATCAGAAAATAAAATATTCTCCATTTTTTCCAAGCAAAGATAAGTTGAAGGATGACTTCCTGTACCAAAAGCTGCTCCAGGATCAATTTTTATGATTTGTTTATCTTTAAATTTTTTATCTAGATTTATCCAACAAGGCAATATTAAAAAATGATTTCCTACTAATTCAGGAGCCCAATATTTCTTCCAACTTGTTAGCCAATCCTCCTCTTTGATAATACTCCAGTCAAAAAATTTATTCTTAGGGGGATTAATATTTAGAAGTTTGCTAATTATTTTTTCAAAACCACTTCTAGAACCTTCATCCCAATCATCAATTGGAAGCCATATATTAACTTCTTTTTTATGTTCATTTTTAATTAAATATTCAAATGAAAAACTAAATATTCCGAGCTCATTTAATTTCCAAATAATAATTTCTTCAGAATCACTTTCTATCAGAAAAGTTAGTTTATACCAATCTTTAGTTTCCATTACCTAAGTCAAGCCACTTCATAGAGTAACTGGATTAGCGTTGGTAATCCCATCTACTTCAATAATGGTATCAAGCAACTTATTAGGTATTGGATCATCAATACTTAGAACCATAACAGCTTCCCCTCTAACAATTTTGCGCCCAACTTGCATTGAGGCAATATTTACATTGTTGCTACCTAATAAAGACCCCAGCTTGCCAATAATACCTGGCATATCTCTGTGCCTAGTAACCAACATATATCTGCTTGGTGATACATTAACTGGGTATTGATCAATACTAATAATTCTTAATTCCCCATCAGCAAAAATGCTTCCCGCTACGCTATGGTCGCCGTTATCTCCATAAGTGGTTAACTGAAGCGAACCACTAGCAAATTCAGGTCTTGCCTCATCTTTATTCTCGACTACTGAAATACCTCTTGAATCTGCTTCTAGCGAAGCATTCACATAATTAATCCTATCTCCCAAAGCTTTACTTAGAAGGCCTTTAAGACTAGCTATTATTAATGGCTGAGAAGGATGTTGAACAAATTCACCTTGAAGCTTTACTTCTAGTTTCTGTATCTGCCCACCTGAAAGCTGGCTTATAAGCAGACCCATGGTTTCAGCTAACTGCAAATGAGGTTTCAGACTATCCATAATATCAGGGCTCAAACCTGGAATATTTACTGCAGTTCTAGCAGATAAACCAAGCAAGACATCCCTTATTTGTTCCGCAACATCAACAGCTACATTTTCTTGTGCTTCCCGAGTAGATGCTCCTAAGTGGGGGGTAAGAATAAGATTCTTTTCAACCTTCAAAAGTGGTGAATTAGATTCCAAAGGTTCTTTAGAAAATACATCTATTGCAGCACCTGCAATCAATGATTTATTTAAAGCTTCTGCTAATGCCTCTTCGTCAATCAAGCCTCCACGAGCGCAATTAATTAATTTTGCGCTACTTTTCATATTTTTAAGCACCTCCATATTTACTAAATTCTCTGTCTCTGGTGTGCGAGGTAAATGCAAAGTTACATAATCGGATTGTTGGAATAAATCTTCTAGATCAGATAGTTTAACTTGGATTTGTTGAGCTCTTTCAGTTGAAACAAAGGGATCATATCCGCAAACTTCCATTCCTAATGCATTAGCAACTTTTGCTACATGTGCACCAATTTTCCCTAAACCTACTACACCTAATTTTTTCTTATAGAGCTCATTCCCAACGAATTTCTTTCTCTCCCATTTACCTAACAAAGTACTACTATTAGCAATTGGAATATGCCTAGATAAGGCCAACATCATAGCTATAGTATGTTCAGCCGCTGCTATTGTGTTACCCCCTGGAGAATTAACAACAAGGACTCCTTTTTGCGTAGCAGCCTTAACATCTACATTATCGACTCCAACTCCTGCTCTCCCAATAATTCTCAGTTTACTTGAAGAGTTTATAATCTCTTCCGTCACTTGAGTACCAGAGCGAATCATTAAAGCATCATAATCTTTAATAATGGAAGCTAACTCAGAGTCTGAAATTCCTATCTTCTGATCAACCTGAGCAACTTGTGAAAGAATATCGATTCCTGTTTGATCAATTGGATCTGTAATGAGAACTTTTGTCATTTAAGATTGGTTCTTTAATCTTTTACTTTAACTTAATCTATAGTGTATGTATCTTATTTTATTAATTTGAATAACACACAAACATTTGAGGATTGAAATTTGACTAAAAGTATTGTGATATTTGAAGACATTAATAAATGTATCCAGCTTTTTGATGTTTTCAACGAAAAATCAGTAATGCTCTCTGAAGCTATTTTAATCCCACCAATAAGTGAGAAAATATCATCAGGCGAAACAGAATTGCTAAATGCGAAAGCAAATATCTTATTCAAATCTCAAAATTTTGAAGATATAAGAATCTTAAATCCTAAACTTGATAGGAAGATCAGGCAAAAAGATATGAGTAGATGGCTAATGCCGTTTGGGTTTATAGCTGGAATAGCTTTTTCTAATATGACAAATTTATCTACCTTCAGCTTTCTTGGTTTAAATAACATCGGGGAATCATTAATTGGAGGTCTTTTAGGAATGGGTTCAGGTTATTTAGGAAGCATTGTTTCTTCTGCAAGTATCAATATTAATAGAAATAAAGAGTTGAGATCAATTATTAATTTTAATAAAGAGGGTAAATGGCTTGTTCTACTTGAAAATCAAATTGGGACCGAATTACCTTGGGCTTTAATAAAACAATCAGAAGCAAAAGATATAATTTTTTTGGAAGGCTAAATGATTGACTTAAAAGAAATCTTAATAAATTCAAATTACAAAAAAGAAACTGAGGAATTAATAAATATTGCTAACTTAGCCTACAAACACTGGGAAACTTATTGGACTGGATTTAACTCAACTTATATTTGCGAAGAGATTTTAAAAGATTTTGAAAATTTAAATGATTTCAAATTTTTTATTTATGGAGGATTCTCCTCTTCTCAAAGATCTAGGATAGCTTGCTTTAGAGGTGATAATATTCCTGAGGAGGATGCGCTAAAAAGTAATTTTCCAGCTCAAGGAATAAAAATTAATGGAAATTTTTTATTTGATAATGCCACACAAGACGACTTTAGATCCCTCTTAATTGAAAACGGGGTTAATCAAATAAAAGTTGGAGATATATGGACTATTGGCGATAGGGGAGCACAAGGGATAATTGATAATTTAGATATTAAGCATCTAGATGAAAAATTTGTTTATTTGAGAGACGTAAAAGTAAAAATTAATGTAGTAGGTATAGATGAATTACAAATACCTTCTGGAAGATCAAAAAAACTTGTCAATACAGTAGAGGCTTCAAAAAGATTAGATGCTATAGCTTCAGCGGGCTTTAGGGTATCACGAACCAAAATCATTGAAAGGATAGAAAATGGAATGCTCAGATTAAATGGAAGCAAAGTTAATAAGCCAACTATTAATCTAAAAATTGGCGACAAACTAGAACTTGAAAATAAAGGATTTATCGAAATTCTGAATTTAGAAATAACCAAAAGAGAACGATGGAAAGTTAAATTACTTAGAAAATGAAACGCAACCTGCTATTTTCTTATAAGGGGGATTAAAAATTCTTCAATTTGGGCGATTAGCTCAGTGGTAGAGCACTACCTCGACACGGTAGTGGCCACTGGTTCGAATCCAGTATCGCCCATTAAAACTTCTAACAACCTAGGTTATATCCACAGAAAATAATTTGATTTTTTAGATTATTTAAAAAGATGAAACTTAATCAAATAATTAATCTACATAAAGGGCTCACTGCCTTTGTAGTGATAGGTCTTATGATCTTTTTTGATAATTTTACGATCGCTCCATACGTTTATTTAGCCCTGCATGGTACTTATGGATTGCTTTGGCTTCTGAAAGAAAAGATATTCCCAGATACTTATTTTAAAGAAAAAATCAATTTTTTAACTTCAGTTACTGGTTTTATTTTCCTTGGAAGTTACTGGGTGGCTCCCTATATTCTTATCTCATCTCAGAAATCTGTTCCAAATGTCGTAATAGCTGCATCTGTATCTATAAATATAATTGGTGTGTTTCTACACTTTGCTAGTGATGCTCAAAAATACTTTTCTCTTAAATTAAAAAAAGATCTCATTAAAGAAGGATTTTTCAAAAATATAAGAAATACAAATTATCTTGGAGAAATACTAATTTATCTATCATTCGCCATACTTTCAATGAGTTTCATTCCATTAGTAATTCTTGCAATATTTTTCTCTATAGTTTTTCTACCAAGAATGATAAAAAAAGATAAATCGCTCTCAAAATATGATTCATTCGAAGAATACAAAAAGAAAAGTGGTCTTATATTGCCTAAATTAAATGCCTGATAACAACTTACCCAGTTGGAGACAAGATTTAAAATCTTCTAGAAAAAAAGAGGGCAAATTACCCTCTAATAGATGGATACAGCTTGCAACGGTAAGTGAAGAAAATGAGCCAAGATTAAGAACAGTTGTTTTTAGAGGATGGCATAAAAATAGTTCAATGATTATTTTCACGGATAGAAGAAGTGAAAAAATTGGGCATTTAAAATTTAACCCTAATGCAGAAATATTATGGTTCTTTTTGAAAACCAAATCACAATATAGATTCAAAGGAAAAATTCGTGAATTAAGTGATAACAAAAATTATTGGGATTTATTATCAGAAAAATCAAAATCTTCTTGGTTTTGGGGATATCCTGGAAAAAAAATAAACCCAAAAGTCCAATCTGCTCATGAAATATTGTCCAATCAACCCAAGTCAGAAAATTTTGTAGTTCTAAATTTTGAAATCGATTCAGTAGATCTTCTTAAATTAGAACAGCCTGTTCATAAACGATATCTTTGGGAAAAGATTAGGAAATGGGAAAAAGTTGAAATTAATCCTTAAATATTTCTAAATTGTATATTTAGGTTGAAAAACATATATTGATCAGTCAGTTTAAAAAAAGAAGTATTATTCATATGAATTTCTCAGAAATTCCAGAAAACCCTTTTATTTTTTTATCTTGGGTTACAGCTATAGGGCTGTTTATAAGTCTTTCTGAAGCAACAATCAAGATAAAACTTGAGAAGAGGAACAGTTATAGAAAAAGGTTAGAACTAATCAATAACCTTTATCCTAAAAAGTTAGCTTGAAGTATCTGAGAGTATGTTTGCTTGCAAAAATTGAAATAAACCACCTTTACTTGTTTCTTCTTTAACTTCGACTTCCCTAGCATTTTTTGATTTTGTGGAAGAAATGATTTCCTCTTCATCTTCTGATTTCAAAATTCTGATAATAACTTCATCCAAGGAGAAATTACCAGGTCCTGTTAATGCAATTGAAGTTGCTGAAGCGAAATACAAAAGTAAAAGCTCTAGTAAGAAAATATTAAAACCTGAAGTAACAAGTGCATGGTATATAGCGACAGAAATTGTTCCCACAATTGCCAAAGCTCCAAATCTTGTAGCTAATCCGATAATTAGTAGCCAACTACCACCTATTTCAGAGAATGCAGCTATGTATGATAAAAATATTGGGAATGGAAGATGTAGAGGTCTGACAAAAGCATCAGCGAAATTTTCTATATTTGCTAATTTTTCATAACCGTGATGAATAAGAACAGTTCCAGTTATAACTCTAAGAATTAATAAAGCAGTATCTTTGCTAAACGACTTTGTGAGAATTGTTGAAAGCACTATAAAAAAATTATCCTTAAGTAAAAATAACTAGTCACAGTATCCATCGTGGATTAAAGAGCAAAAGTCGCACCTAAATAAGTATTTATACTTACTGGTCAAAAGATTTATTTTTTTCTGATTAGGAACTTAACTAAGTTAAAGATTATTTTTTTGAAAAATTTTCTAATATTCTCTGATTGATTTTCGGAATATTTTCTTTAAATTTGAAAAACCCTTTTTTGGCGAATTTCCAAGCAAATAAATCTTCATCTCTAACAAGGTTAAAAATTTTTTTATGGTGTAAAGTTTTAAATTCAGTTATGAAATCATAATTTTCTCCCACTCCAGGATAAATAATGTCTATTTCGTTAGTTTTTTTAAAAGTATTTTCTAATGAATAAGGATCAATCTGTTCAACATTATCAAATTGCTCTACAAATTCAGAGACCAAATCTTGTTTAAATTTCAAAACAGATTCAGACAACTTAATTTGTCTTTGTTCATTTTTTAAAAGGATAATAAATACTTTTTTATAGCTAAGAAGCAAATTTTTAAGGGTTTCAAGGTGCAGATCATTTTCAAACATAATCAGGTTATCTGATTTAGGATCCATATCATTTTTATAAATCTCATCTTCAAATGGAATTTGATTAGATTCTTCAAGAAAAATTTGTTGATTACTTATTTTTTCTACATTAAATCTATTATTTGAAAACTTTCTGAGGTTTGATGATGAAAAAAGATATTGTTTTCCCTTCGTTTGCAATCCTCCGACCCATCTCCAGCTAAGGAGATTAGATGAAGCATCTCCATCAAAAAGATATTTAAAGAAAAACTTTGCTCCCAATTGCCATGGGAGGCCTAAATTAAATATCCAAGTACTCGCAAACCACATTCTTGTATGGTTATGCAAATAGTTGTACTGCTTTAATTCATGGACCCAAGAATTAAAAAAATCTAATTCTGTATTGCCATTAATTGCACTTTCATATAGCTCATAATCAAAATCGAGATTGTTTTCTGAAATAAAATTTCTCCAAACTTTAGGTCTATTTTCCATCCAGCCTTTCCAGTAAACTCTCCAAAATATTTCTTCAACAAATTTAGTTGAATTTTTGATTTTGTACTTACTTTTAATATCATGGATCAGGTCATATTCCGATAATATTCTATGAGTAATGAAAGGCGATAATTTTGAAACTGAACTTTCGTTATTTGGCCCAAAATCAAAATTTCTTAATTTTGCATAATCATTGATTTTGTATTTCGCAAAATTTTCCCAGGTATTTTGAGCTTTTAATAAAAATGACATTTTCTTATAACTTTAAAAAATTTTTTTTTGTATTGATAGAAATTTCAAAAATTTGCCTTCAAATTAATTCTTAAAATTTTCTATTTCACTTTTAAGTAAATATGTTTGATTGAAGTATTTAATTTAAACGCCTTATCAGTACATTTTATACTCTTATTTCGCTCTCTGCGTAGGAGGATATTTAGTGGTCAATTACTTTTTTAGATCTAATTTTAATTTTCAAATCTTTATTTAAATGATTTTTTCTAAAAGATTTTTAAATACTTATCAAAATTATTATGAATAATTTATTAGTGAGAGATGTTAAGTATCTTGATGAACAATACAGAATAGGTGAAGGCATAATTTCGGATGATGCATTTAAGCAACTTGAAAAGCTCTTTATTCCTGTTGATCCAGAGCCTGACTACTTTAATCAAAAAAATAATAAACTTTTACCAAAATTAGCCAAAGAAAACTATAAAGAATTTTTGGAAAGTTTATTAACAAAAACAAGATTAAGCATTCAACCCAAAATTGATGGCTGTGCTATTGCAATTAGATATATAGATGGCAAGTTTAATAAAGCTATTACAAAAAAAGGATTTGATGTCTCAAGCAAAATTAAACAAATTAAAAATGTCCCCGATTGTATTCCTATCAAACGAGATTTTCAAATTAGAGGTGAACTATACGCTACAAACAAAGTTGCCGGAATTTCCAAAAGAATTACAAGAAAATACCTCAATGATAAGAAAGGGATTGGAGAAAGTCTCCGCTTTTGCTGTTTCCAAATACTTAATGGAAGACTTAATCAATACGAAACCCTTAACTATCTTAAAAAATGTGGCTTCAACACCCCTGACAGTTACTTCACAAATCATACAAGCGAAGTCCAAATATATAAAAAAAATTGGTTAGAGAAAAAAATATTTGCGAAATATCCAACTAATGGGATAGTTATAAAAATAAATAGTAGGAAATTACAGCTACTTAGAGAGAAAAGTTTATCCCAAAATAACGAATGGCAATATGCAATTGAAAAATAATATTTAATAGTACCTTCAATAAGAGCTCACGATACAGACTTTCAGTATTTACAGTGGAAAAGTAATTAAATTTTGGTTAAATTCCAAAGCAATTTGCAGGATTACTAAATGACTGCCACTATTTCAAGACCTAAAATCTCTAACTGGGAAACATCTAATATTCCAAACCTTACAGGCAAAACAGCGCTAATTACTGGTGCGAATAGTGGTCTTGGATACTACACTGCAAAGGCCTTAGCAGAAAAAAATGCTCATGTTGTTATAGCTTGTAGATCGCTTGAAAAAGCTAATCAAACTATCAAAAAGCTTAAAGGTCTTAACCCTGAAGGATTATTTACATCTTTAGAATTAGATTTGTCAGATTTAAAAAATATTGTTGAAGTTCAGTCCAAAATTTTTGATAATTTTGAAAATTTGGATTTACTAATCAATAATGCAGGCATTATGCATCCGCCTAAAACTCTTAGTGCCCAAGGATATGAAATACAATTTGCAGTTAATCATCTAGCCCACATGCTTTTGACTCTAAAGCTACTTCCAATTATTGAAAAAAAAGAAGAATCTAGAATAGTTACTGTGACTTCCGGAGCACAATTTTTTGGCAAAGTTGGTTGGAAAAATTTGAAAGCCGAGAGCTATTACAACAAATGGGAATCTTACTCCAATAGCAAATTGGCAAATGTAATGTTTGCTTTGGAACTAAATGAGAACTTAAAGCACAAAAATATACTTTCTTTAGCTGCTCACCCAGGAATTGCAAAAACAAATCTCTTTACTGCTCAAAAACCTAACCCTGGTCCATTAGAAACATTCTCATTGGAATTATTTAGTCCTATTTTTCAAACTGCTGAGATGGGTGCTTTACCTCAGCTTTTTGCAGCTACTTCACCAGATGCAAGAGGCGGTGATCATTATGGTCCTAGATTTAATTTCAGAGGTCATCCAAAACTATCCCCTACTTCTCCTTTCGCCATGAATAAAAAAGAAAGAAAAAATTTATGGGAAAAAAGCCTCGAAATACTTAATAACTTCTTATAAATTTTTCATTTTTACTAACTTTAGAAAATACTTCAAGATATGTAATTCACTCTCTGAGAGTTTCATAAATTCTGTTAAGGCATCATAATTTTTTTCATCAATTTTTTTTGATAATTGAATAAAACTATCATGGTTCTCATTAACAAAGCGCTCAGCAATCTGAGACGGAGTTAAACCCTGTTCAATTAATTCACCTGGTGCATTTTTCTCCCACTTTTCATAAAACCAAGAGAACCAATATTTTGCAGTATTATCTTCCATTAATTAACTTTTCTTGGGCGAATACTATAAATACTGAACAAAAATCTCATGATTGAATTACCCTTTAAACACAATTAATATAAATGCAATTATAAATTTAATGATAGATAATCATTCAAGTAAAAGAAATATTAATCTTGTAATTGGATTAGGTAAATCTGGATTTTGGGCTGCCAAGTATTTGAGAAGCATCAATAAGAGAGTAATTGTTTGGGAAAGTAAAGATGGGATAGAATTCTTAGAAAGAAAAACAGCATTAGAAGAGCTTAATATCATAGTTTCTCTAAATAAAGAATTTGTATTTGAAGAAATTCAACCTTTTTTGAAAGAGATCGAATCTGTTGTTGTAAGTCCATCAATACCTTATGACCATATAACTATTATTGAATTAAAAAAAAAGAGAATTAAAGTAATTGGAGAAATTAATGTTGCATGGGAAATTTTAAAAGACACAAATTGGATAGGTATTACTGGCACTAATGGCAAGACTACTGTGACTCATCTTCTAAGCCATATACTCTGTGATACTGGATTATATGCTCCTTTTGCTGGAAATATTGGTACACCTTTATGTAAGTATGCTCACTCCAAAAAACATGAAAAAATTGATTGGGTTGTAGCTGAATTAAGCAGTTATCAAATAGAAATATCTCCAGAAGTAAAACCTAATATTGGAATATGGACAACCTTCACAGAAGATCATCTTGAAAGACATAAAACACTTGAAAACTATTTCAACATAAAAAAAAGCTTGTTAGAAAAATCTGATTTTAGAATTTATAATTATGACGATAAAAACCTACGAAATCACTACAGTTTGCTATCAAGCGGGGTTTGGATAACAACTAGTTTCGATAAATCAAATTTTATTCATTGCGATTATTGGATAGATGAACAAGCTTACATTGTTGAGAGAGGGAAGAAATTATTCAAACTTGAACATTTTTCTTTAAAAGGAATGCATAATCTTCAAAATCTTTTATTGGTAATTGCAGCAGCAAGAAAAGTTGGATTATCTGGCAAGAAGATTAAAGATTCTTTATCTAATTACAAACAATTACCCCATAGGATGGAAACAATTTATAAAAATAATGATCTGGAAATCATTAATGATAGTAAAGCTACAAATTTTGACTCATCCATTGCGGGTATAAGTTCACTTGAAGGTCAAATAATAATCATTGCTGGGGGTAGATTAAAAGGAAATGAATATAGTGAGTGGATAAAAGTTTTAAAGAAAAAAGTTAAATGTGTTTTCCTTTTCGGAGAAAGCTCAAAAGTCCTAAAAATGGCGCTTATTAATGAAGGATTTAAAAAAAATATTTTTGAATTTTCAGAACTAAAAGAGCTTTTAAATTTTGTTTTTCATTATTTACAAAATAATAGGGTTGGAACATTATTATTCTCACCTTCATGCTCTAGTTTTGATCAATTTAAGAATTATGAAGAGCGTGGAGATTATTTCAAGAAACTAATAAGTGAAAAATTAAAGGTTAATAAATCCATTTTTTGTTCAAGTATCATTTCGTAATTTTCAGGTCGGTCATCACAACCGTTTACCCACTAGCAAATATTCTCTTAATTAGTTAGATTTTGACTATAAATTAATCACTAGCAATGAGTGAATCTAACAATTTACCTCAAGCAATAAGCCATAAAAAATTAAGTTACTTGATGCTTAAGGCACAAAAGGATTCTCATTTTTCTGATGAATTAACAGAAATAGAAAGCCCTGAAAAAAGAGAATTTGAAGAGTTAATCAACAATTGGGAAGCTTCAACTAAGAGAGTAGTTAATGAGTTATCAAAAAGAAAAGAGAATTTACTAAAAGATAAATCACCAAATTCTTTAATTGCTCTTGGCGCTATGGAAGTCCACCTTAATATGGCTTTGCAAGCCTTAAATGCATTTAATAAAGGAGTTGACGGTTAAAATAATAGCTAAATTATAAGCAAGGCATCGAAAATAATAGAAAATCTGTGTTTTTTTCAGTATCTATAGAGACATCATCATAATAATTAACTTCAAAACCCAAGCCATCTCCAGATTCGAGAAATATATTTGAATTAGAGTCTTTACTTTTTAATAAAAGATTACCTTCTATTATTTGTATCCAATTATATTTATCGATTTTTGAGGGCAATTTTTTTTCTTTAATTGGCTTATATTTACAACGCCATAAAGAGATACTTTGATTTAGAAAAAGCTTATTATTTTTACCGTCTTTGTAATTAAAAATAAGATTGTCCCACAACTTTTCATTTAATGAAATTTGATCATATCGAGGTTTGATATTTTCTTTTTGAGGGTATATCCAAATCTGGAACAACTTACAAGGTTTATTCTCTTCATTTTTCTCACTGTGAGTAATTCCAGTACCTGCAGACATAACTTGTACTTCATCTTTGCGAATTTTTCCAAGATTGTTTAAAGAGTCTCTATGAGTTATTGCTCCTTTTGTTACGACAGTAATTATTTCCATATTTGCATGAGAATGTGTATTAAATCCTGCATTAGGAGAAATAATATCTTCGTTTATAACTCTAATTTTCCCAAAATTATCCCATTTTGGATCTCTATGCTCTGCGAAAGAAAATGAATGCATCGAATTTAGCCATTCTCTAGTCGATCTAAATCTTTCACGCGATTTCCTTATTTTAATTATTTTCAAAGACATAAATACTAAGAAATAAATATGGTGTATTTGTGTAAATTAAATATTTTTGAAAATTATAATTTATGAATAATTGAAATTACTTTTTATTTATTTGTTGATTTTACTTTGTGCTTTAATTGCTTTATTAATTATTTTTTTGGCTTCTTCTCTTGTAGAACATTTTTCTGCCTCAACATTCAAGTTTTTTAGTTTATTTAATTGCTTTGAAATTTTCATATTAGGTTAACTTAACAAATAGAAATTAACACATATTTAATGGAATAGCTAAAAATACTGGTTTGCATTTGAGCCTTACTACCTAAAAATAAGATTGGAGGATTGAATAATCAGAACAATATAGAGGGTGTATTGGATTATCTTTGATTGTTTTCTTAATTAAAAGCGGTCCAAGAGGATTATCAAAATTATTTTTCCTAATTGAGTTATATTGCATTATTTTTTTTGATATTCTTTTATTTCTATTTAGAAATTTACCTTTGTTACCCCAACCTAACCATAAATCACAATTTTTACTTTCAGACCAGTGTTTTAAGTTTTTATAAATATGATTATTGTTTAGATAGCCCACAGGATTTTTATGTTTAAAAAGTTTTTCTGGTTTGCTTGAAATAAGAGCAAATAGATTTATTAATATTACTTTGCCGTAATTATTGTTTTTCGAAATTTTGATTATCTTTTTTGTTGTGTTGTCCAAGAAAACTTCATCCGATAATGAGGGATTTAAACCAATAAAGATAATCTCTTTTTTAGATATAGAAATCTTATAACTTAAACTCCATCTATATAGTTTGTTTGCACTTTTTAAACAATTTCTTTCTAGAAATAAATTATTCAACCTAAACCTACACCTCTAGCCATGAGAGTGGCAAACAAAGGTATTGTTGCAAAGCCCACTAATTCAGTAGTAATGATTAGTCTAAACCTCCTGACTAGATTTTCAGATATTTCAGGTAATTTATTCTTACTTAAAGGAATGGCCCATAAGATATAGGTTGTTGTTGGGTATAAAGAAAGTAATCCCACAACAATATAAAGAGAAACCTTTATCCAAAACACAGGATTACCTGTATAGAAATCCCCTCCTTGACCAAAATACTTAACACGCAAAATCCCAGTAACTAATATCGCAACTCCTGCTAAACCATAAACCACATCTGCAATTATCATTGAGATCGTCTCATTTCTATTAAGACCTACTTTGAGAGTCAATCTTTCAAACAAAAGAGATCCGAAACACAAAATAATTCCTAAATAATGAACATATGCTACTAATGCACTTTTAGCAATTTCACCTGTAAATAACGTTCCGAATAACATCTTCGAGTCAAAATTTATACAATACTAACTACCAAATAAAGAATTTGTTTATAAATTAGATTAAACAATAAAAAGCAATGTATTGAATCTAGGACTTTAAATACCTTTTCTGGCCATCTTCAAAAAAATCCTTTTTATTCCATACTTCTATTACATCTGGGAAGTGTTTTTCCATACAATTATCACAAACCCCATGACTGAATCTAATATCAGTAACTTTAGAAAGATATTTTTCTAAATGCATCCAATCGCCCTCCTTATTTTTCACTTCTCTGCAATATGAACATACAGATAAAATTCCCTCCTGTTTATGCAAATTAGACAATGCATCTAGCAAATTTAATGACTTTTTTCTAAGCTCTAAAAATGAAACTATTTGCTTGGATAATAATTCCATAATATTAAATTGTTGTGTAGTTAGATTTCCTGGCTTTCTATCTATTACACAAAGAGTTCCAAGCTTATTACCATCACTATTTCTAAGGGGAAAACCTGCATAAAAACGAATCTTTGGGTCTCCAGTTACCAATGGATTATTTATAAATCTTTCATCTTGGAAAGCATCATGAATAATTAATGGACTATTTTCTTTTATTGCATGTGTACAAAAAGACCAATCCCTTCTAGTTTCTGATATTTGAAGTCCTATTTTGGATTTAAACCATTGTTTATCTTTGTCTACCAAAGTCATTAAAGAAATAGGCACATTACAGGTTGTAGCAGCAATTTTTGTAATATCGTCATAACATGATTCTGGCTTGGTTCCCAAAATCCTATATTCTGCTAAAGCTTTTAATCTTCTTTCCTCTTCTTCTTTTTTTGATACAAGATTCTTCATTAATCTTCACCAATAATTAAAACTTTAAAATTAAAGTTTCTTCAAAAAACTTTTTCCTTCTAATACTTAATAAAAAAAAGATAAACTTATTGATTTGTTACTTATTGATTTGTTACTTAATGTTTTAACTTTGAGACTGCCATCCCAGCGATCCATCCACTTGTCCAACAATGTTGGAAATTAAATCCACCTGTAATCCCATCAACATCTAAAACTTCTCCAGAAAAAAATAATCCTGGACAAATTAAGCTCTCCATACTTTTAAAATTGACTTCATTAATTTTTACGCCTCCAGAAGTAACAAATTCCTCTCCAAATGGACCTTTGCCCGAAATTATATATTTGTCCTTCATTAGAATATTTATCATTTTCTCTCTTTCATCCGCTAGTAAATCAGCCCACTTTTTCTCTTTATCAATACCTATTTTATTTAATAAAAAAATCCATAATCTTTTTGTTAATAGTGGAACAGGTCTACTGTTAATTAGATTCACCTTGCCTTTATTTAATCTTAAATATTTAACTTTTTCTTTTAACTCCTCATAACTTAAAGCAGACCATTTAATTATTAGATTAAATTTATATTTTTGGCTATATAGTTCCCTTGCTGCAATTGATGAAAGTTTTAATACTGCTGGTCCACTAAAACCCCAATGAGTTATTAGCAAATCGCCTCTATTTTGAAAATTCTTATTGTTTAATTTAATTTCTATATCTATGCCCTTTATCGATACCCCACTACATTCATCCAAATTTGGTTCTTTTGTAGAAAAAGTAAAAAGAGATGGCACAGGTTTAACAATATTATGTCCAAGATTTTGAGCTAATTTATATCCGCTTGGATTACCTCCAGTTGAAAGAATAATATTTTTTGAAGTTACCTTTGCTTTTTTAAGACTAAAAATATTGAATATATTATCTGGAGTTTTTGAAATTTCTTTTACAAAAAATTTTGTTAATATCTCTACGTTTTTTGATAAAGCACTTTTTCTCAAACAATCAATAACATCTGAAGAAGAATTAGACACTGGGAATACTCTTAGATCTTCCTCAATTTTTAATTTTAACCCTTTTTTCTCAAACCAATCGTATACATCTCCAGTAGCAAAACGATTAAATGATTCCAAGAGCTGAATTCCACCTCTGGGGTAATTCTCAATTAGTTCATTCGGTATCCATGTCGCATTAGTGACGTTACATCTTCCCCCTCCACTAATCCTTACTTTCTCCATAAGTTTTGAAGTACCTTCAAGTATTATTATTCTTTTTACTCCATTTTCAGCAGCAGTTATTGCTGTCATAAAACCGGCTGCACCACCTCCAACAACTGCTAAATCAAAAGGTTCCAAAAACTTATTATTTAATATGCTTCAATCTGATAATAGCAAGGAGTTATAAAGAAAAATTACTCCAAAAACCAAAAAAAAATAAATAAAAAACTTTAAAACTTCATAAAAAAAGCTACAAATCACTAATTTTTATATTTCTAGAAAAATTAACGCAGTCGTTATTTTTATGCTTTAAGTTAATTAAATGATTTTGATATTTTCTTACGTTAAATATTCTGAGGCCAGTTTTCCTATGACTGGTCAATATACTGCTCTTCTTTTAATAACATCTGTTATTTGGGTTCTACTTTGGTTTGGATATAGACAAAATAAGATAAATGATGAGATCAAGAAAAAAGAAAAAGAAGAAAGAATTAATGCAAAAGTGCAAAGAAGAAAGAAGTTAGAGAGTTTGTACCCTACTAATAAAAAAACTGTTTAAAACAAATTTTGAAAATATGAAAAAAAATAATTTCAAATCACTAATTCAGTACTTACCTGGGATTTTGATTCTTATTTATGTATTCTTTTTAGCATTTACTCAATTTATAAAATAAAATTTTTAAAAATTATTCGTTTTGATTGGAATCCTTTGTGCTTTTGGAGCTGCTACATCTTGGACATATGCATGCTTTATTTGGCGCTCGCAAACTAAAAAATATAAATCAATAGATATTAATTTAATAAAAAATATAATAGCTTTTTTAATTTTTATACCTGCTTTTATCAATCTAAGTTCTACTACTGAATTAAGAAACATATTTATCCTACTAATTAGTGGAATAATAGGTATTGGTTTAGGTGATACTTTCTATTTAAAGTCACTACAAACAATTGGCACAAGAAAAACTTTATCTATAGAAACTCTTTCTCCTTTAATCGCTGCTTTGTCAGGGGAATTTTTTATTAATGAAAATTTAAAAATAAAATCATGGGTTGGAATAATTATAGTTACGATTGCGCTATTCATAATTCTCAAAAAAGGTAACGATTTTAAAGAGGAAAACTCCCCTTTCTCAGGAAAAAATAACATTAAGATTTTTGCTTTTCCTTTTTTATCAGTTTTATGTGCTGTTCTTGGAGGTCTTTTATCAAGGATGGTTTTCCTTCAAAGCAATTTATCTCCTTTCCTTACAACTGAAATAAGATTATTAGGTGCAATATTTTTTTTAATTAGTCTAAAAGGATTTAAGATTAATTTTTTCTTAAAAAACATAGAAAAAAAACAACAAAAAAGATTTTTGCTCTCAATACTTCTTGGAACAAATATAGGAATATTGCTACAACAAGTTGTTTTTAAAACCCTTCCTATAGGAGTAGGATGGGCTTTATTAAGCACATCTCCAGTAATTTCCTTATTTTTTGCTAAAAATGAGGAAAGAGAAATTACCAAAAAAATAATATTTTTTACTTGTTTTTTATTTTTTGGCTTGACATTAATAATTCTTTAATATCTGAGTTAATGTAAAAAATACTCATGTTAATAAAAATAAGATTAAATAAAATTACCCTATAAACACTCAAAACAATGAAAACATTAAAGAAAAAAAGACTCGGCACATTGGAAGTTTATGTTATTTTTTTAAGCTGCATTTATGCAGGCTTTATAGGTTATAAATCTCTATTGAATGTTTTATTTACTTAGAATTAATTGATTCTTTCTAATGATTTAATCAACTTACCTCCATCTTGGTCATCATCATCATTTGAAGCGAAAAATAAAAAAAATATTCCTAAAGAAGCTATAGATAGCGAAATTGACAATACAGAAAGCTCATCCATAAATTAGAAATTTTTTTTTATGATAAACGAAAAAAAATAAAAGACAGTAAAGAAATGCACATTCTCGAAAATAAATATTTCTTTTATTTGTAAAATGAAAAAACACATCCGAACTATTTCGTGAAAGTTCTAATAACTTCCCCCTGTAGTGCAAGCGTAATAATTCAATATGGAATAAAAAGTTGGCCTATTTGGGAATGTGAGCCAAGCAAATTTCGATGGAATTACGATGATAAGGAAATTTGCTTAATTATTGAAGGTCGAGCGAAAATAAGTACCCAAAACGGTGACATTTACGTGATTAAAGCTGGAGATCTAGTTGAGTTTCCTGCTGGACTTAACTGCGAATGGGAAGTAACCAAAAGTATTAAAAAACATTATCGATTGGGTAGCTAAATTTAAGAAAAAAGATTTTTTCTTCTTTACTGTTAAGTCAATGGAGATAAAATATGGTTAATAATTAATTTTAAAGAAGGAAACTAATATTATGCCTTTTACTGATCAAGAATATTTTGAGGTTATTGAAAAAAACGAAATAGTAAAAAAGGCCTTTGAAAATATTAAGCAAATTTGCATTGATTTACAAAAACAAACAAATTGTCCTGAAGAGGATCTAAAAGATTTTCTTGAATTTATTTCTAAACAATGGAATAAGTAATAATTAACAAGCCTTTTAAAATACTAAATTTAAAATTTCAATTTAGTTTTCTGACAGAATAAGTTCTAATCTAATTCCTTTTTTGGTTTTGTATTGATACTGGAAGTTCCCTTAGCAGCAGAAACAAAGAAAAAGAAGCCTACAATTCCTGATATACCAAATATCGCAGCTAAAGGATCAAAAGTGAAAGAAAACATAGAATTTATAAAATCAAGATAAATAATAGTTTTTGAATCAAAATTGTACAATTATTGTTAAGTATAAAAAATAACAATTGCGAGATTCATTATGTCATTATTAGTTTTTCAGTAGGTCCAATAAAATTATTATTAAAATTCAAATTTAAGAATCAAAATATCAATACATACCAAAGATCTAATTGTGCAAAAGAGAAAAGTTTTTAAAAAATATTTATAGAAATATTGAATAACACTACCTAGTGGATCCACAATTATTGTTTCTTTGGATTATTATTATTTCATGACAGAACTATACTCGGCTTCTTCCTCAGTAACTCCTTTTACAGCGATTTTATGGTGCTTTTACCCCATAGCTGCACTTGTAGTCATCGAGTTACTTCTAGGAGGAGGATTTGATGATGATAATAATGACGACCAAGATGGTGGGATGCTTATACCTGCATACTCCAGATCTAATCCTTAAAATCCTTTAAAATTTCAAACTAAAAATTTATTTCCAGTAAATTGATTATTAATATTGATACAACTCTTTTTTCCCTAATTACGCTTACTATTCTTATCATTTCTTCACTCTCTTGGCTGGTCTTAAAAACCCTTAAAGAAGGTAGGAAAGCTTTAACAGAAACATACAAGGATAAATCGTAAATATCACAAAAAATCATTAAGAAATATATTATTTCTATTAAATTTATAAAATTCTTAGAGTTATAAGTTTTACTAGCTAAAAGATATATATATTCCTAAAATTTAAAACTTTTTCTTATTAAAATTTGGGAAAAGCATAAATAACTTAAATAAATACTAGAATTCGAACGATTGCTAAATTAAACAATTACCAATCTATTGATATCCCTTTTTTGTGGAAGTTCATTTCTTTATAATTACTTTAATAATAAATAAACATGCATCTAAATTCTTTACTTTATATTTGTTCTATATTTTTATTCATTTATATAATGGCGCTATTTTGGAGAGATTTGCCAAATCAAAAGAAGTAAATAGATAATTAATATTAATTTTGTTGCTTATCAAAATAAATTGAGTTATTAATTTAATATTGGATTTAATTTTTTATATAAATGCTAAAAGAATCTTCAAATAACAATAACAAAAATATATTCTCAGAGAACACAAGTATTGCAAAAGAAAAGATGATTTGCAAAGACGGATACTGTTCATTACCAAATCAAGATGAGATCCCAAAACAAGATTTAAATGATATGAATTTATTTGATCCTATTTAGTAAATAAATAACATTTTGATAAATTGAAGATTAAATCGATAATGTTAAATTCTTTAGATTGTTAATTTATGCTTAATGATTTTTTCAATGCATATAAAGAGTTTTGGATAAAAGCTACAGTCTTCAGGGGATTTACATCTCGATCTGACTGGTGGTATGTTCAATTAGCAAATCTTATAATTTCTTTCCTAACTATCCCAATATTTTTTAAAACGTTTGGATTCAATGCTTATGGAATAGTTTGTATCATTCCTCAAATAGCTATTGATTTAAGGAGAATCAGAGATTTTGGAAAAGATTGGAAATGGATCTTTATTAATTTAATACCTATCTTCGGATGGATCCTTTGGTTCATATGGCTAGGCTTTGGTAAGACGGGTAATGGGCAAAATAAACTTAGATAGAAATTAACTCTTCATTTTTTTCTTTTTTTAAAATCTACAAATCTTATCTTTTTTCTTAACTCTATTTGCTTTTCAAGAATTCTAAACACATGCATCTCGCATTCTGTTAATTTAAGAAACTGACTGAGTATATCTTTATCTTCTTCATCAAAATTCTCGAAAACTTCTGAAATAGCAATACTATTTTTAGAAATAAAATTCTCTGCAACATCTTGTGGATTCTTGCCTGATTCCAAATCCTGAAAAGCATCATAAGAATTAAGTTCTCTCGTTAACCATTTAAACCATGGTTCATTTTTATTACGTTTTTTATTTATGATTTTCTTCATGAAAAATTTTTTACTAGTTTAATCATTATTAGTTATTCATTCTTTGACAGCTGTACAATTACTTATTTTAAAAATTTAATTAAAGATAAACCTTTTTTTTAATTTTTACAAAATAACTATCATAATTCATAATTACCCATAAAACTTCGAAAAAATAAGTATTTATTACTCATATTTTTGTTTATTAGATGGCTAGAGTCTGTTTTTAATAAATTACTTTGTCAATTCCATTTTACGACTTTCCTTCATCTCCAATTTTAATAATAGGTGCTCTTGGCATTGCAGTAGCGATAACAGTTTTTTTTGTTTCTTACCAAAAATATTTCAATTCTCCTTTGAACAAAGAGCTTGCAGAAAAGAAAAAAGCCTTAATTAAGGAACAAAAAGAATTGAATGAAAGATTAGAAAAAATAGAACAAGATTTAAAAAATTTATAAAAAATTACTTTTTCTAAGAAGAGTTAATGATCTCGAATTCAAGACCTTAATTTTTTAAACAGGAATTTTGGTCTATAAGGAGTTATGGATAAAGATCATCTTATTGAGTTAATTTCTAATAGCCTCATTTACGAGAGTAAAAATTCAGACTCTACTAAGAATCTTAGTGACTTTAAAAATTACTTAGAAAGATTAAATCTAGATCAATTGAGAACTATGTCTAAAGAATTTATTCTTTAGTATGATGTTTAAAATTTTTTATTTTTTATTAAATAATCAATATTTTTTAAAAATTGTTACTATCAAAAAAATAAGAGAAATATGCTTAAGTTAAATAGAGGTCATTTTTTAATAAAGCCATTCCTAAAAAGAAATAATATTAGAGCTTCTTATCAAATTATTTCTACCATCTTCCCTATTGTTTCTATTTGGTCAATCATCTACCAAATAATAAATCAACCTTTTTCATTATTGATTAAAGGATTTCTATTAATACCCTTTATAGTTCTTCTAACTCTATTCTCTTCTCGAACATTCTCATTAATGCATGATTGCGGTCATAATTCTCTTTTTACTAAACGGAAATTAAACCGTTTCTTTGGGTTTTTACTTGGATTGGTTAATGGTATTCCCCAGAAGTCATGGTCAATTGACCATGCATTTCATCATAGAAATAATGGAAATTGGGAAATTTACAAAGGGCCGATAGATGTTTTAAGTCTTGAAGATTATGAATCCCTTACAAAAAGGAGGCAATTTTTTTATAAAATAAGTCGAAACTGGATCATGCTTTTCCCTGGCGGTTTTTTTTACTTAGTTTTAAAACCTAGATTAGGACTCCTAATTATTATTTTTAATTTCAGTAAAGATATATTAGAAGAGACTTTTAACAAAATAAAAAATAGAGAAATTTCTCAACTTTTAGTTATCAATTCAAGAATCAAACCACCTTTTTCTGATTATGGGGATAATTTCAGTGAACTATGTGAATTAATAATCAACAACATAGTAGTAATAATAGGGTGGATTTATATGTGTAAATGGTTGGGTTTAGTTTTTTTCTTATCATTTTATTCCATTGTGTTAACCTTATCAGCATCAATTTTAATATGTGTTTTTTTCGTACAACATAACTATGAGGATGCATATGCTAAAAAGACAAAAAATTGGGATCTCATCGATGGAGCGATTTTAGGCAGTAGTAATCTAGATATTCCTAATTGGCTAAATTGGTTTTTAGCAGACATATCCTTCCACAGCATTCATCATCTCTCTGAAAGAATACCAAATTACAACTTAAGAGCTTGTCATAAAGCAAACATTCATTTGCTCCAACAATCAAAGGTCTTAAAATTAAGCGACTTTTCAAACTGCTTCAAATATATTATTTGGGATAATAAAAATGAAAAATTAATTCCCATAAGTTAACACTTAATTCAACCTTCTTCTCAATCTTCTTTTTAGCGGAATACTACTATATGCATGAGTACCAATAGATGGAGGCAAGTCATTCTTTAAAGGATGCATAAAAGCATTTGCCATACTCTCTAACATTTTCGAAAGCCAATTAATTACTGATTTCATTTGAAAATCTAAAAGTGTACTTTTTTATCTTCTAACTAAATTACTGAAAAGTAAATCAGTCTTTATGCTGATTTTTTTGGAAGATTACCTTATAAAATAAATATAAATAATCAAAATTATTCTTTCCTTTTGTGTTTTAAAAGAAAAATATTACTATCTTTTCAAGGGCAAACCAGTTGCAAAATAAATTTAGTAAATAATACTTATTTTTACTAATTAACTTAATAAATTAAATTATTAAACATAGTTTCGTGCTATATCTCTATTCCAAATAAATCAAAAAATATTATGAATGATTCATTTGTTTCTACAAACCAGAATAGAGAAATAGATTCTATTAATTCATATTTCGAGTGTATTACTGAATGCAGTATTGTGGATGGTCATCAAGAATGTATTACTCGTTGTTTAGAAGTTCATTTAAAGGGGGATGATATAAATGAATAAAAAAAATTCACCTCAAAGGAGAACAACCTTAAAATGGAACTCAAATGGAGAGCTTTCCGAAATTGATATGTTAAGAATTCTAGAAAAAATATCATCAGATGATCTTAATCAATGTGAATTAACATGTGATTCTGATCAATTTTAAGATTAATTATTTCTAGATCTTTTTAAATTATCAATTTCTTAAAAAATTTAATTCTTTATCAAAAAATATATTTATTAAACTAAATTTTAATGATCTGAAGTCAGAGTAGATTTAAAAATTTCTTTTTATATATTTTCACCAATGCTGCTGATAAAAAAGGAGTTTATGTGATTTTAAGATATCAATTTTTAATTAACCAGATTTCAATTAAGATTTAGAACTTTTTACATTATCATTGTCCTAGGTTATATTTTAAAAATTAATTTTTAGTACTCCTACCTTTTTTTAAGAATCCTTTACTAATTTCTTTTTTTGTTAGTTGAATCGGTTTTACTAAACCTGAATCGCCATGAGTTGGGCAATAATAAGTCATAAGCATCCAAATGTTTTCATCATGCATAACAAATCTGTTTAAATTAATCATTAAGTTATTAGTATGAATTATGAAAAAATTGATTTTTTTTAATCTTTTTTTCTTTTTTACTTAATAATTCATAAAAATTTTAAATCTATCCTCAAAAAATAGATATAAATACGCATGACTTTAAAAAAAAATCCTGCTATTTATTAATAAATTCCAAATTATTAATGTCTCTAGAATCTATATTGATGGTAGTTGCTCCAATCTGTCTTTTTACGGTAGGAGTTATTGTTTTACCTATCCTAGTAAAGCCACGTAAACAATCTGGTTTACCTAAGAGGTATATACGCGGTCTTTAAATTAATTAAGCTTTAGAGAGGAGAAAAGACAATCAGCATAAAAAAGAATTATTTAGATAAATAAAAAAATTGCGTTAAAGAATAAGATAAATAATTTGGCACAAATATATTACTTAGAGATGAAATAAAAATTGTAAAAAATTTACCAAAAAAAATTTATAAACTCTTTTCATTATGAGATCTTGTGATGGATAATAGAATATATAAATCCACTTTTATTTAACAAATTCTTAACCAAAAAAAATTTGAGTAATATAAAATTTTCTGGTCTTAAAGGTCAAGCGCTTGTAATAGAGGATAAAGATATTCCAAGCATAAAAGAATTTCAGGATGTTATCCCAGATCACTACTTTAAGTGCAATACCAAAACTTCGTTGAGGTATCTTTTACAATCAGCTTTAATTCAATCATTAGTAGTTGCGTTAGGGTTAACCATTCCATTTACCCCAAAAATGATCCCAATTTGGATTATTTATGCATTTATATCAGGTACTACTGCAATGGGATTCTGGGTAATTGCCCATGAATGTGGGCATGGAGCATTCTCTAAAAACAAGACCTTAGAATCTATAACTGGTTATCTACTACATTCATTACTTCTAGTACCTTATTTTTCTTGGCAGCGTTCTCATGCAGTTCATCATAGATTTACAAATAACATAACCAATGGAGAAACTCACGTCCCTTTAGTCATTAATGGTAATGGAGTTACAGAAAAGGTTGGCGGCGAAAAAGAATTACATTTTTCAAATTCCTTAGGTAAGAAAAATTATGGAATTCTTCAACTTGTTTTACATCTAATATTCGGCTGGCCAGCTTATTTACTTACGGGAAGTACAGGAGGTATTAAGTATGGTACTTCAAATCATTTTTGGCCAACTAAACCATTTTCTAAGGCATTATGGCCATCAATATGGACCAAGAAAGTTTGGATATCAGATATTGGTGTAGGTTTGGCATTAGTGGGCATTGGTTATTTAGTTTTCAAGTATGGATTATTTCCAGTAATTGCTCTATATTTTGGCCCTTTATTAGTAGTTAATTGTTGGCTAGTAGTTTATACATGGCTTCATCATACAGATTCAGATGTACCTCATCTTTCAAATACGGAATTTTCCTTTATGAGAGGGGCATTTCTATCTATTGACAGACCTTACGGCAGAGTCCTTAATTTTCTTCACCATGATATAGGTTCTAGCCATGTCGTTCATCATGTATGTCCAACGATCCCTCATTATCATGCAAAAAAAGCAACTGTCTTAATTAAAAAAGCCTTTAAAAAAGCATATCTTTTTAATCCTGATCCAATACACAAAGCTCTATGGAATATTGCATGCAATTGCGTTGCTGTTGAGTCAGACATCAAAAAAGAAAGATATATCTGGCAATCTTCATACAAAATGATGGATTAAAAACACAATATGCATCAATTCTTTATCACATTAATTTGCACAAATCTGAAAAGAATATAAAAAAATTAGCAATATCAAATTTTTCATCTTAGAAAATACAATTAAAGATAAGAATCCTATGAGTGGTGACAATTTACATGGTAAACAGCCCATAAAATTTTATTCTGAAAAAATAACACTTACAAAAGTTGAATTATTAGAAAGACAGTTGAGTTTAGGCGACAAAATTTTTGATTTAGATCAAAAGCATAAAGAATGGAGCAAAAAACTATCAGATTGATCAACTAATATGATGAACCTTAATAAAACCTATTGATATTTATATTTGCTTTATTAAGAAACTTTTCTATAAATTATTGAAAAATTATTTGCAGGCATCCTAATAACATGCTCTTGAGAAAAACCATTTTTCTTACTCTCACCACAAACTTCCTCAAGATTTTTAATACCCCAGTGATCATTTTTCATTTTTAATGAATTATCGAAAAAATAATTACTTTCACTTATATGCTTATTACAAATTTTAAATGGCCCATACAAAATCAAAAATTGACCCTTATTGAGTAATTTCCCTGACTCTCTAAAGAGTGCTTCAGTACAAGACCACTTTGCTACATGGATCATATTTATAGCGACTATTCCTTGCAAAGAATGAGCTAATCTTAATGGAATTTTCCAAGGAATTTTTTCTACATCAATCTCAAGAGGCTGGGGCATTTTCTTAGTTAAGTCTTCATGCTCAATCCAAGAACTTATACTTTTTCTATGCGCTAATTCTGGGTCACTTGTTTGCCATATTATTCCAGGAAATCGTTTTTGAAAAGCCACCCCGTGTTCTCCGCTGCCACTCCCGATTTCCAATACTGAACCTTTTTTTATAATTCTGGAGAGTACATCACCAATGCATTCTCTATTTCTTTGAGTCGCCGAAAAAAAAAGTCTATTATCCAAAATTAAAAAAATTGGGCGCTTCAGTAAAAAATAATTCTAAAATCCTTGATTATTTAACCTTTCTCAATTTAGGAGTATTGAAAAACATTATTTTAAGGCTAAAGAATAATATTGAAATTGTAATAGCAGGCAAGATATAAAGTATTAAATCAGAACCCATTAAAGAAGGAATCCTTCCAAAAATTAAATGCATGTAGTAAGTCGCTAATGACATAAATTCATATATATCTAATTTATTAATAGCAATTATTTGAATTCTAAAAACTACTTTTAGTCAAAAATCAAAAAAAAAAAAAAGAGTCAGCCTGTATCCCTACTAGCTGACTCTACCAATATATTAATTTAAATCACCTCTAAATGAGGATTTTCCTTTAAAAAAAGGTATTAGTTTTTGATTTTTTTTGTTTCAAATTTTAAAATATCAGAACAAAAGCGAAACAGCAATCAGGTATAATTCGACACATATATGTATCACTCTTCCAATTTACATTACTTTAGAAGCAATTATCCTTAATTTTCTTTACATTAATAAATAAATATGTTATATTTGTTAACAATTACTTAAACAAAATGACTCCAGAAGCAGAACGTTTTAACGGTTGGGCAGCGATGTTAGGTTTCGTTGCAGCAGTTGGTGCCTACGTTACAACAGGTCAAATTATTCCCGGTTGGTTCTAATGAAAAATAGCGAACCAAAAATAATTGAAAAAGAAAAAATTGTTGCTGAAAAGCTTAACGGTAGATTTGCAATGCTGGGCTTTGTTGCTCTAGTGGGAGCATATTTAACAACAGGTCAAATTATTCCTGGTTTTATCTAATATAAATTTTTACTTTTAAATAGCTTAATTTAAATTAGGCTATTTTTTATTGCGATTTTATCAAAAAATCTTTAGTAATTTAGGTTTGAATAATCTTTTTTCAGCAGAACAGGATACTTTAAACCACAATAAATCTCTATCTCATTTCTAAGATTTATCTTTAAGAGATTTTTTTAGTTTTAGGGTTAACACAGTCAAATCTAGTTTAAAAAACGGTTTTTGGCTAATTTTACTCATCAACATTAGCGTAGTAATTACTCAAACTGAAGAGCGTTTTAAGCAACAGTAACGATACTGTTAATTTCACTTCTAAATCTAAAAGGGAGAAAAAAAATATTAAATAAGCTTATAAAAACTGACTAAGGGTAGAAATATTAATTTGTTTATTTTTCTCGTTTAAAACTTATTTTTTTTTTATTTGATGCTATCTTTATCGAGGTAATCAGAGGATTTAATGAGAGTAAAGCTTGAACCGGAAACAGCATTTATTGGCAAAAAGTTTGCCTATACATTTCTAGGAATAATATTTACCCTTAACGCAATAACATTTGTTTGGTTTTTCTTATTTTCAAATATGAAATAAACTATGGAGATGAGTAGCAAGATAAGGAATTTAAAATAAATCTATATTTATTATTAAAATTTTAAAAAAACTTTTCACAAAAGGTATTTTAAGTATTAAAAAATTCCTGGAATAATTTGTCCTGTTGTAATGTAGGCACCTAATAGTGCAACGAAACCAACCATAGCCCATCTACCATTCACTTTTTCTGCATTTTGAGGATATCCATCGTAGGATACAGTTTCATCAACATAAGGCCTAGTTTCTGATGGGAACATATTCTGTCTTCCACCTGATTCTGTAGTAACTCCTGATTTTGTCATTAAAGATAATAATAATTGTTAATTAAAGTAACACAAATATTAACTTATGTAAACCAAAGCCTCCAATTATTCTAACTTGAGTATTTATGGATCAATATGTTACATTTCTGTTTAAAAAATAATTTACAATTCATAATTTTTGATCAAATCACCTTTAATTATCAAATTCGCAGATAAATCACTTAAAATGAGCATTTATACTCACGGTAAGTAATTTTACTTAGTAAGATATGTTTAGCATTTAGGAAGTGCTTGGCTGGTTAAATCAAAAAAACTGAATTAACTAGGTCGTCATGAGCTTGCCGGTGGGATACTTGCAAGCTCTTTCAATTTTAAAAGCAAGCCAACAAACTAAATTTTTATATAATTTTTAACTTATTGAATAAAATCTTAAAGTCAATATATTGATGCCAAAGTTTTTTTTTTTTGCTAGATAGAAAATAGACTGAAAAAATGCATGTCTTTAGATTTTATTCTTATTCCATCTTGTATTTTGATTATCCTTTTTCTTTTAAATCGAGAAAATATGATCTACAAAAAAAATCAAAAGGTTAAGTAATATCATTATTCTAAAAATGCTTAATGGTAAAGATCATAAAACTTTATTTTTTTCCTGAAGATAATTTTTAAAAATGGCTACTAAAAAAGTTTTAAAACATAGAAAAAATTTAGTAGAGAAACTATACCAACTTTTTTCTTAAAATTAATTTATCCCAATATATTTTTGAATTATTAATTTGATTTAGTTTTTGTTGGCAATGTATGCAACTGCATTCGTATATTACAGTTTTATTTTTCATGCTTTAACTATTTTTTTTAAGAAACCAAATTTCTTGTTTTATTGCAAGTGTTAATAAATTATTTTTCTGATTAATTATTGAAACTAAAAGAATAAAAATATTTTTCTTAAGTATTAATTTCACATTGGTTTCTAAATCATTGATATTTTATAATGTTAAAAAAGACAGTAAAAAACAAATAAACTTCTTTTGAAACTTTCAAATCAATCACTAATTAGAAGAACTATTAATAAAATAATTTCTCCTTGGTATTTACTTCCTTTAATAGATAGATGGTTGTTAGGGCAAATAATACCTCCCATGATATTTGCAATTTCTGCTTTTACTGTTATTTCATTATCTGTTGGAGTGATGTTTGATCTTATAAGAAAAATAGTTGAATTTGGTTTACCTTTATTTTTAGCTTTAAAAGTTCTTTTTTTTAGTTTACCCAGTTTTTTAGTCTTATCATTCCCAATGGCAGTTTTACTTTCAACGTTATTAGCTTATGGAAAGTTATCAAGCAATTCTGAATTGTTAGCATTGAAATCCTTAGGTATAAAAACTTCAAGAATTATTTCTCCAGCTATAGCTCTTTCAATATTTATGACAGGATTAACTTTTTACTTTAACGATAATTTAGTTCCTGCGAGTAATAAATTAGCTGAAACTACATTAAGAGCAGGAATAGGAAGTTCTTTTAGCTCCGAACAAGGAAAACTTAATATTATGTTTTCAAGATATGGATCTAGGATAAGTGCTTCAAATAAAAAACCGACAAAAACAAATACTTTTCTTACTCATATATTTTATGCTTCACGATATGAAAACAACATTATGGACGGAGTTACAGTTTTAGATTTTTCCAGAGAAGATTTTCAACAAATCTTAAAGGCAAAGAATGGAAGATTTGACAAAAAAAGTTCTTCTTGGATATTTTCTGACGGAAGTATTGTGTCAATTGATCCAAGCGGACAAACTACAAATATTCAATTTAAAGAATATACATATCCATTTGTAGAAGGACCTATGGAGTTAGCAAAAGTGCCTAAGGATGCAAATGAAATGACTTTAAAGCAAGCTATGCAAGCAGAAAAGATTTATGAAAAAACTGGAAACTTGAAGGAGGTAAGAAGAATTAAAGTTCGCATTCAAGAAAAGTTCACTCTGCCTTTTGCATGCTTGGTCTTTGGTTTAATAGGAAGCAGTCTGGGATCTAAATCTAATTTAAGATCTTCAAAAAGTCAGGGATTTGGATTGAGCGTAATTCTTATATTAATATATTATGTTATGTCATTTTTATTTAGTTCGTTCGGAGTAAAAGGAATTTTACCTCCAATTTTGGCTGCATGGTTACCTGTCTTAATTTCTCTTGGAGGTGGAATTTATTTATTAAGAAAATCAAGTTCTTTTTAATATTTTAAGTACATTAATGAGAACATACATAACAAAATTTTTTTGAAATTAATAGATTCTTAAATCTTTATTTCTCGTCTATTTTTTTATAACCATACCAATCAGGATAATTGTTTTCTTGAATAAAGTTATTATCTGGAGCTAATTCTATTTCCCAATTACCTATCTTTTTTATTTGTTTACAATCATCGAAACTAATTAACATTTCTAAAGAAGCAAGATCATCTTTATGCTTTTTTTTACACCCAATAAGCCATTTAGACTTAGCTATATTTTTTGCCTCTAATTTATTTGAAGCTATAACTAATCCAAACTCATGTTTTTCCATCATAGAAGTTGGATTATAGCCTCCAATATTGACAAACCATAAGTATTTTTTGGCATTATTTTTTTTTTCTAATTGCTTTTTTCCTATTTTATGATTTTGAACATTTTTTAAATTAATCTTATGGCCATCTATATATTGTATTTTTTTATAGCTATCAATATGCAAACCTTTTGAGGATCCAAACCAATCTTTTCTTAAAGTATCGAATGAGTCTTCAATTTTAGATCCAACAACCCATCTAACATCATGTAGTTCAATATTAGCTTTTTCTGCTCTACCTCCAAGTACAACCAAATAAAGAAATTTATTTTTTAATTTTTTCACTTTTTATAAATAAACTTTATTTAAACTTTAACTTCAATTATAAAAATTTAGCTTATGGATAATTTTTCTAATACAGAGTTTCTGTTAATTAAACCAACCTTTTTTCTTTTCTTTAACTTTTGGTGAAGTCTGAATCTTAGGCTCTTCGTCTACTCTACCTTTAATAATCATTAAGGGAACTATTGCCCATAGAGCTAAAAATAATATCCAGAATAAGAAAATGTTCATAACATTAAAAATCAATAAAATCATAATAAAATTAATTAAATATGATTCGTGAGTTTCTTTTTAAAGTTCTAATTTAGATGTATAATCAAAAATTTATTTTTAATGAAAGCTGTATAAAATGTCCAATAAATTAAATAAAATACTGAAGTTAACTAAAAACATTTTAAAAAATAAAAATTATAAATTTTTATCAGGTAATTAAAATAATCGCACTCATCAAAACCACTGCTTTGCTTCAGGATTTGTAGAGTGCATATATATGATGACACGATAAAAATTTTTTCGTGAATCTTTTTAAATCATACTTTTGCCTATCTAAAAAAATTAAAAAATTAATTGATAAAATGAAAAAATGTGATTTATGTCATAAGCCAAATAAAACTCATTACAGAGTTAAATCCATAATTCATACGAAATGGATTTTTTGTTGTAAAGAATGCTGGAATCTAATTTCTACACATAAAAATTATTCCTATGGCGGAACTAGAAAGTCAAAATAAATTAATTTTATTAGAAAAAAAATTTTAACTTTCTAAAAAAAATCATTAATTTCTTTTTTTATAGATCTATATTCTAAATTAATTCCTTTAATAAATTCATCCACTTCTTTTTTAGTATTCTTATATTCATTAATTTTTCGTTTGGTATTCTGATAGAAAATTGATTCAAATATTCCTGGACTTACCTCCTCTATCCAATATCCTGCTAAACAATAAATTTTATTTGGGATAAAAGTAATAATAAATAATTTTTTGGAATTTTTATATTGATCAATTATTTTATTAGCGAAAGTGCCTTTAGTTTTTTTAGTCCCAAATAGAGCAATATCTTTTGCTAAAGGCCTGAAATTCTTCGATAGATTCTTATTTTTTTCTACTGTATTTCTAGAAATTATTTTTTCTAAAGAATAACAATAATCCAAAAAATTAGTATTTTCTTTTTTTGAAGGATATATAGTTATCAGGGAACCTAAAAGTAAAAAAGAAGTTAAAAGAAATTTTTTAAACATTTATTTTAATTAGATTTAATATTTCGTAAATATAAAAAGACAATTCATGAATTTCTATTAATTACCTTAACAAGATTCACATTAATTAAAAGATTTCTATTAATTTAGCAAAACTTCTTTGAGAAAAATTCAAAAGTATTGCAGAGTCATTAAGCATTTATCAAACGTGTAAAATATTTTTTCATATAATAAGATTATGAAAATTTCTTTTTTGAAAAATAAAAGGATCAAATCTTTTTTAGATTTTTTTTCAAGATTATTAATTTCAGCAATTTTTATCTCAGCCATACCAGGCAAAATTAATGATTTTGAAAGAACAGTTGAATATATTTCTTCAAAAGGCATCCCTGAAACAATCTCATCTATTCTTCTAGTAGGTGCCATTATTTGTCTTATCTTTGGATCTGGATTTTTCATATTTGGAGAAAAACAAAAAATCGGTTCAGTCTTTTTATTACTATTTCTTATTCCAACAACAATAATTTTTCATGTATTCCCTTTCCATCAAAGAGCAGTATTTATTAATCTCGGATTGATAGGTGGATTAATTATTGCTGCAATTAGGGACCCAAAATAAATAACTTAATTAAAGAAAACTAAATATTTTTTTTTCCCTCTCTTAATTCTGGGAAACAATTCGCAATATGAATTAATTCATAAACCTCTTTACTATCGTATTTTTTATTAGGAATTCCACTTCCTACCTCTATGCCTCTCTCTTTCATCTTCTTTAAAATCAATTCTTGTCTTTGCAAACTTGACATAGACTTAAATCTTTTAGTTCGTTCTTCTTTATTCACTAGATCTTAATTTAGTTAAAATTTATTTTTAAGGTTATATCAATTAGCGATTCATTAAATAAGTAAGAAAGCCAGTAAAAGTAAGTAATTTAAATCCAATAAAGAAAGGCAAATATTTTTTGACCTTTTTGCCAACGGGCAATAATTTGTTTAATGAATTGATCATGCTTTGCATTAAAATCTAATTATTTTAAACATCCTAACGAATTTTTTTTAGAATTATCTCATTTCTATTTATACATTTTAAACAGTAGTTCTAAACTAGAAGGATGACGTCCCTTTTTTTTTATGAATGATAAAGAAACAATAATTTCATTATTAAATGAGTTTGCTAATCCAAAAAAAATGGCCTCATTTTTTGTTAACAATGCGACTTCAGATTTTTTATTCATAAGACCGAGTGGTAATCCCATAGATGCAAAAGGGTTCGAACAAATGATTACTGATGAAATTGTTCAAGAAAAGGCAGAAATAACTAAAATTCACCGATTCGAATTTTTAAGCGAAAATATAGTTATGTGCATTTTTACACTAGGTTCAAAATTTACTTATAAAGGAACACCTAATGATGACTTACCAACAGTTACGTCAATTTTTCAAAAAGTAAATAATGTTTGGAAAATTCACTGGATGCAAAGATCTACAGGAAATTCGGATTTATCTTTATGGGATTAGCAAAATTAATAGCACTTTTAATGGTGCTACTACTTTTAGGAAGTTCTTTTGTTGGTTTAATTTTGTATTTCATAAAATAAATAGATCAAATAAATAATATCCAGTAACTATTTCTTCTGTTAGAAAACAATTGCTTCTTTTATGCTAAGCAATTTGATTTTCAGGTAAAAATAAAAACTTTAGACAGACTAACACCTATATCTAAAGCCAATAAAGCAATTAGTAACTTACTCATTTTTTAGAACTCTCAACTATTTTTTTGTAAAGTTCCTCAGAAATAGGTTGCATAACCTTTTAAAAATCTAATTACAAATTAATTATTTTAAAATTAATTTCTCGTTACTAAATATACGAATATATGAATTTTTAAATAGGCAAAAAATATATTCACTATAAGTTCTTCTTATAAAGTATTAATAAATACTTAATCTAAAACGTCAACACATGTCCAAACTTTTTTAAAAAAGAAATTAGAAATCTTATTTCAAATAAATAGATCCTCTATAAGTAAGCTTTATAATCTTTTCTTCTTTTTTTCTACAATATACGAATGACTTTCCATTGAAATACATGTTTACCATGATGCAGCTCCTGAACTTGCTCAAGTCCCCGTCCTATGGCTTGAGTCGTACTGCGGTCTATCAGATGGTAGATCGGACGATTTTGTAGTATTCACTACAATCTATTTATAAAGTATTTATACTTAGATGTCAATAATTAATAGAAACTAAACTTCAATTTAAAAGTAGATCGGGCTCTCATAAACTCCCGAACAAGAATATAGAACATATAACTACGAGTAACTCCCATAAAAACCGAAACAAATGCTAGAACAACACAAATAGGGCAATGTGGGAATCCCATTATTTATTTTCCAATATAAATTTCAATTCAGCCTCTGCATTAAGAATATCAATTCTTCTCTTAAGTAGTTTAAAAAATTTAATTAATTTTTTCAAAATTCAACCTTCTTCAGGCATCAATAATAATATTATTTTAAAAATGAATATATCAATGAGCAAAAATACTGAATCCATTGATATGACAAAAGTTTTGTAGCCTACTTATACAATAAATAATACAAACCTGTGCTCAGATAATCTTGATGAATTAACCAATAAGGGCTAATTCAGAATCAAACAAATAATTGGTGATCTAGTAACATTGCAGTGATATGTTTCTTTTGCTAAAAAGACAGAGCGGGCTAAAGTCCAATACTCCACGAGGATTTAGTCCGCTCCCTAAAAGCTGAGAGTGTAAATTTTTCTTTTTTAAATATGCAACTATGCTTTATAAGATAAATATCTTGATTACTTAATAAATTTATTTTGTATATTGCTATTACAAAAATAATGAGTTTATTTAAATTAGTTACTAAATCCTCGTGGAGAAAGCTTTAGTAAATTTCTTTTACATATTACTAATAAGATCAGCCGAATCTCATTATGGAGAATCATTTGTATCTATAGAAGATCCATCTAATTCAATCAAAAGTTTTTCTTGATTTTAGAAAGTTTTTTAATACTTAAATTCATAGCTTTCTGAAAATTGCATAACTAATTTGAGTTAAGTTGGTTAATTATCTCTATTGCAAATAAAAATAAGGTTGTTAATCTTGCACTTAAGGAAGAAACTTAATTTCTTAAACTGATGCAATTTGATTATTTAAATTTCAATGAAGATGATAGGCTCATGTCCATAGAAGATTTAAGGGCTTTACGTCTTCGAAAAAAGAAAATTGAAAGTGATAAGAAAGCTAGAAAGTATATCCTGGATATAAATCAAAGATATAGAAAAATGACTACCCACAAAAGTAATAACTTTTTAAGGAATATGAATCCTTTTAAAAAGGCCGCATAAATTGTTAATCTTGATTTTGTTAATTTGTTTAACTTTGCAACTTTCAGAGTAAGATTTTAAAGGTGTTTCTTTGGAAGAGTTTCACCAAGAGGGGTCAATTTTTGGCCCCTTCTTTGCGGAGATATTTTTTAATTGAAACTCGTTATAAAATTAAAATAATACTTTCCTAGAAGGCGAAAGGGATGTAAATCTTTTGTTTAAAGTTTTTTATTACCACTTAATGAAAACTCTATATCTTCAACTAAATCCTCTTATAAAAAAACAAAATTTTTAGCTTATGGACCATTTCCCATAATTTATTAAATTTTTTCATTTGCGATGTTTAATGGCTTCACCTACAAGTTGGAAATTTTACAAAGAAGTTGAAACTAAGATTCTATGGGTCAATATTTGCACACAAAATTTAGAAGGAGTAGCTATTTCTATCAATAAATGGTGGAAGACAAGATATCCAGCATACAAAATCAGAATAGTTTCTAAAAAAGAATTTGAACTAGTAAAAATTCAAGCAGAGAAAAAGGAGCAATAAAATTATTCTTTGGTAAATATTGATGCTGAATATTTTATTTAAATAGCTATTATACTTGCAAAATATTAATAAAAAAATGAACTCTGCATTTGCAAAAGTCTCAAATTTGAAAGTTAACAGGATTTCTAAAATAGCTATTACTCTCGCATCATCAACTTTCTTTTTGTATGCCTTGGGTAAAGCACCAATTTTTAAAAATATACTTGCAGGTGCCTTCTCTTGCTCTAGCTAAATAAAATACTGTTTTTTTAAGAGAAGCTAAAAATCTAAAATAGACAGTGATTGACTGTCGATCTAAACTTAGAGGGATATACTCCTCTTTTTTATTTTCAATAGATTTATTGATGAAAATATAATGACTCTTTTTACTTCTCTTTTCAGCTGATGAATATTTCCCCGCACCTATTAATTGATACTGCGATATTAAGCTCTGCCCTTACGATAACTTTGGTATTAAGAGCAAAAGGTAATGCTGCCAGAAAAGAAAAAGAAAATAAATGATTACTAAAGAAGAAGAAAAAGTATTTAAAAATACTAAATTATATAGATTTTGGAACTTTCTTATTTATGGAAGTTTTCTTGCTATTGGAGTTTTCTTAGTTTATTTATATTCTGCTTATGTCTTTATAAATAAATGACCTACATGTACGGCATAGCGATTACTTATGGGGTTGTGAGCCTTTTATTGCTTGGTGGGTTTGCATACTTTACTTTTAAAAGAAAAAGTTAATTTTTATGTCCTCTTCAAAGAAAGATTTCTTAGATAAATTTTTTTTGTAGAGAATATCAACAAGAAATTCCACCTCAGAAAATGGCTGAGATTTTAAGAGAATATACAGATAGATTAGATAAATGATAAATAATAGCGGACCTAAGAGGAAATTAAGAGAATATAATTTCTAGCAAAATTTATACAAAATTTTTAAAGTTGGAATAATTTTTTGAGGATATTTTCCTAGCAATTATTCATAATTTGAGATCTTTTTTTGATCCTTAATCCGTACAATTTTGTTCCTCTAACCGCACATATAAAACTTGAAATTTACTATTCAAATGAATTAGAACATAGGTGTAGTCAAGAGGTAAGTCTTATGGCACTAAATGACACATTTACTATCCAAGAAGTTAATTTGGATAAAAAAAACCTTTCATTTGATAATAAGCTCAAAGAAATTGAAGCTTATTGGAATAAAGAATTTGCAGAACATCCTAGTAACAACCATTGCAAGATTTTTTGTGATTAAAACTTTAACTTTTAGGTATTCTTACGCTTGATTTTTACATAATACCCGTACTAAAGAATAATCACATAGAAAGGAGGCCAAGCAAATGACTAATTTAGGTATAGAAATTTTATTTTGGACAATTTTAATTTCTTATCTGGGATTAAGGTTTTCTCAAACTTGGAATGGATTCAAAAAACAGTATTAATTAGGAGAATAGAAAATGAAACTACAAACTCAGTTCACGGTTCCAAACAAAAAATTAAAAGATCTTATTTATTTTAAGAAAGTAGATTTTTTAGAAGAAACTTTAAATAAAGAATGTATAGATTATCCAAATCAAGAAGATTGTTTGGTTTGTTGCAATTAAAAATCAAAAAATAGCTGTTTTTAAAAATTAAATAAATTTTTATTGGTATTTAAAAATTTTCTAAAAGGGAGTTAGCATTATGGAATTAAGATTCTTCCCAATAAATGTTTTTAGAGAGACTCCAAAAGTCACATTCTTCGATGCAGGCATAAATAATTCTAATGGTTCTGATGTTGTTATCCATTCTGGGGAAGCTATATCTCCTCCAGATGATTTAAAAGATGAGCAATATTACATTCACAATCATCAAATTGACCACAATTTAGTTATCACCGGGGAAAGGAAATTTGTTTTAATAAATCCTTCCTGGGATGAACCTCATCATGTGATTTATTTAAATAGATCTATGGGAGCATTAGAAATTCCTATAGGAACTTATCACAGATCAATCTCAGGGAAAAAAGGTAGTATTGTTTTAAACCAACCCAAAAGAGATAAATTTTTTGATCCTGCTAAAGAATTTATCCCTCAAAAATTAGACAAAATTAATTTAATTAAGGCAAGAAAAAGTCCCCCTGTTTATTGGATTTTCGAAAATAACAAAATCAAAAGAGTCTATTTTAATCCTCTAGAAAGAAAAGTTAAGACTCTTGTTTAAAATGAAAAAACATATATCCCCAAAAAATAATTTAAAAAACCTGAATTTAATTATTAATTCTGATACTTATAAATTGGCTCACGAAGATATTGGTCTAATTAGCCGAAATGAAATGCGTGGAGTTAGGATGCTTCTTGAAATTACTAAACCAGATTTAATCCTTGAAGAAAATAAAATTTTTTCAACCATAATTATTTTTGGAGGCGCAAGCATTACAGAAGAATCAAATACAAAAAAGAGAATTGAAAATATAAAAGAGTTAATTAAAAAAAATCCTAATTCGATACTTCTAAAACGAAATTTAAATAGATTAGAAAATTTGCTTCTAATGAGTCATTACTATCAATCTGCAAGAGAGTTTTCTAAACTTGCTTCAATTAGTAATCAAAATAAAAACTGTAATTCTCATGTGATTGTAACAGGTGGGGGGCCAGGAATTATGGAAGCTGCTAATAAAGGTGCATTTGAAGCAAATTGTAAGTCTATAGGGTTAAATATTAGTCTCCCTAATGAACAAATCCCAAATGCTTTTATCACTCCCGGTCTTAGCTTTAAGTTTAATTATTTTGCATTAAGAAAGATCCATTTTGTAATGCGATCAATAGCTGCTGTATTTTTTCCTGGAGGTTTTGGAACACTAGATGAATTATTTGAACTATTGACACTTTGTCAAACAGGAATGAAAACTAAAATCCCAATCATACTTTTTGGTAAGGAGTATTGGAATAAGGTAATTAACTTTGATTATCTAGCTGATCTTGGATTGATTGAAGATAAGCATTTAAATCTTTTCCAATATGCAGACACTGCATCAGAAGCATGGGAAATTATCAAATCATCAAAAAACTCAGCTTAAAAGCAAATTAGTTATTTTAAAAAACATTTAATTACTTAATTTATAATTTGTTTTAACAGTTTTTAATATTGAATCTTGTGGTTCTTTACTTGGAAAACAATTAATAATCCTATATTTTCCTCCTTTTTTATCAGTCTCTACAACTGTAAATTCAACATATTTACCAATTCCATCTCTTAAGTCCCTCACTTCAGTATTTATTATCTCTTCTTTATCATTTTCGATAATACGAGATTTACCTCCGCAACTTAACAAAGCGTTTCCCTCAGTGAGAAAAAAATCTTTGTCATTACTGCAAGAAGATAGGAAAGATACAGAAACTATTATTAGTAAAAAATTTCTCATAATCAACTTTTTGTAATTAACTACATTATCAACAAGTTCTATTAAATTTATAGTTAAATCCCTACCAAATTAAAAATTTGATTTAATTAATAATCTTAGTGCAATAAATAGAAATATTAGAGAGAAATACCCGATGCATTAAGAAAATTTTTATAAATCTTTTGCCAATGTATAATCCTGTTTTCAAGTCTATTCGGCGGACCAAGTTTAAAATTTTCAAGATAAGACTTATGAACTGATTCGACAATAACTTTATCTTCCCCAATAAATTCTAATATACTTCTTTTCCAACTTTCTAAATCATTTTCACACAAAGAGGGAGAAGCTAATTTAATTTCAATAGTACACTGATCAATATTTTTAGGAAGATAATTTATTAAAACAATCCCTTTCCCAGGCCAGATTATCAAATGAGTCCATGGGAGTAATCCAAAGGTATATAGATTTCCTGGACTACTAAGAGGGGTGACCAGTACATTACAAAACTCACTGAATAAATACCTGTAGTTTTTAATTGGACCTTGTTCTTTATGTAAGGTATTTTTATGTGCTATCGCTACATGATAATCATCCAGTGTATTATCATGAGCAATTTTCCAGTTGCAATTTAAAGTATCAGAAAATTCAGAAAAAATGATGTAATTCATATCCCATTGATCATTACAATTTCGCTCAACAAGCTCAATTTGATCATGTATAGATATTGTTTTTTTGCTGAAATTAATCCAAATTAAAGGGCCATTTATTAGACTGTTAACTTTCTCTAAAGAAAAATCACTTGTCTCTATTTTTGTATCAAAATCGTTCTTTAAAGGGAAGGTTTTAAGTTTGCCAAAGCTATCAAAAGTCCAACCATGGTAAGGACAAATAATACTTTTAGAAGGATTTAATTTTGTTTTTGGCAAACATAATTTTGACCCACGGTGAGGACATCTATTTTTAAAGACAGTTATTAAATTTTTTTCTGAACAAGAGATCAATAATGATTGATTAAAGAATTTTTTTTCTAATATTTGTCCAGGTTTAATTTCTCCTACAAAAATCAATGGGTGCCAATAATTTTTTGAATATTTATCTAATTCAAGTTCAAATATTTTTTGGTCATTATAAAGCCAAGTAGGCAAAAAACTAGTTGACATTATTTAATTTTTTTGGAGGCCTCTTAAAAAATCAGATAATTCATATCTTAATTTTGAAAAATCCGAATCAAGTTTCAATTTATCTAAATCTCCTTTTTGTAAATCTACCCTAACTTCTTTTATGATTCTTCCAGGATTAGGGGCCAAAATACATATTTGCTGAGATAGGGCTAATGCTTCTTCAATATCATGGGTTATAAGTAAAACTGTCAATGAAGTTTTTTTCCATAATTCATAGAGAAATTTCTGCATAGATTCTCTTATCTGCAAGTCCAAGGCTCCAAAAGGTTCATCTAAAAGTAGGATTTTGGGGTTAGTTGCTAGAGCTCTTGCTATAGCAATCCTTTGTTGCATACCTCCAGATAATTCTTTTGGATACTTGTTTCCAGAATCCTGAAGGCCTACTACTTCTAATAAATAAGATGTTCTAAATTTTATTTCTTTCAATTTATAAGAATTTAAATTCATTCCAAATGCAATATTCTCTGATGCAGTGAGCCAAGGGAAAAGACTATATTTCTGAAAAACCATTCCTCTATCCAATCCTGGTCCACTAACTATTTTCCCATCGACTTTTACGTTCCCTTTGGATGGACTTTCAAGTCCAGCAATAATCCTCAATATAGTACTTTTACCTGATCCAGAGCTCCCAACAAGAGTTTTAAATTCGCCAGAGCTTATTGAAAAGTTTATTCCCTCGATTGCCTTTTTTCTATTTGAACCTTCCCCAAAATATTTTGAAATATTATTAACGTCTAATTTCATTTAAACAGCCCATTTACATGTACGTCTTAGAAGAAATCTAAAACTCATATCCAAAACAAAACCAATTAATCCAAGAACTATTAATTCTGCAAATATTTGATCTGTTCGAAAAAATCTTTGAGCTAGTTGAATTCTTTTACCTAAACCAACTTCTGCTGCAATTAACTCTGCAACAATAACTAAATTCCATGAGGTTGCAATATTAATCCTTAAAGTATCAATAATGCTTGGCAATGAATATCTGGCTATTACTCTGATCAATAAATCTTTTGAATTTCCTCCTAAAGTAAGCGTTGTTTCAATGAGTTCTTTGGGTACAAATTTTACTGAATCCATAACCATCAACACATTAAAGTAAACGGTCCCAATGAATATTAATGCGATCTTTGGAGCCTCTTCAATGCCTAAGTAAATAATAAGCAAAGGAGAAAATGCAGCTGCAGGCATATATCTAAGCATTGCAATTAATGGTTCACATAAAGCACAAAAAAAAGGGAAAGAACCCATTAAAATTCCTAAAGGAACTGAAAAAATTGTCGCAATTATAAAACCAGCAAATACCCTACCAGTACTCGCAATAATATCTTCAAATAATATTCCACTTTCAGCCATATCCAAAAGAGAATAAAAGACCGCTAACGGTGATGGTAAAAACATTTCACTTACAATTTTTAATTGACAAACTAATGTCCAAATTAAAAGGGGAAGCAAAAGTGAGGCTATTTGAAGAAATATTTTATTTAATTTTTTCGGTTCACTACCAAATGAAAAGAGGGATAAAAAATATTTATCCCTCTTGATTAATTTCGAACTAACCATTTTAATTTTGTATTAATTAACTGATGTTTTTAACGAAAGAAGAGTCAAATAATTTACTCATATCTGGTTTTTCAGGAATAAATCCTACCCTTACCATAAAGTCTGCCATTTGTTTCGCTGCATAAGGCATATGTTTCATACCGAACCCATCACTAAAAGCTTCTAAATTTTCTTCCAAAGAAAAGAACCTAGTTCCACCTTTGTATTGTTTGTATTCGCGTGTTGGGATCCCAGCTCGCTTTGCCATGATCTTTTCAGATTTTCTTGGATTTTTTTCCATGAATTCTCTTACATCCCACCATGTTTTAACAATTTTTTGAACATCATCTGGTCTTTCCGAAATCAAATCTCCGCTTACAGCTAATAAATCAGGAATTGCACCTGGATAATCCTTTGAACTAGCAATAACTCTTGCTCCAGGCCTCTTCATTGCGGTTCCTGTAAATGGAGGAAATGCACCAACCGCATCAACTTTTCCTGCTGCGAATGCAGTTGCAGCCTGATCAGTTGGAAGTCCTTTAATAATTACATCATCTCGAGTTAATCCAACATCATTCAAAGCTAAAACAAGTAAAAAATCATCCACAACACCTTCTTCTACTGCTACTGTTTTACCTTTCAAATCAGCAACACTTTTAATTGATTTATCTGCAATTATTTGGTCATTCCCCGCAGAATTATCATTAACTAAAACAACTACTTCACCTCCATTCTCTCCTGGCAAGAAGGAAATAGTATCATTAAGAGTCTGCGAATTTCCATCGATTTTACCAGCAGCAAAAGTTTCCATGGATTGAACATATCCATCAAACCATTTCATCTGAACATTAACTCCATTTTTTTCAAACATTTTTTGATCAACAGCTATCGCCCAGGGCCACCATCCTGCCCAGTTACTGTATCCCAAAGTGATTGGTTCACCTTTTGGAGCTGCAGGACTTGATAGTGTACTTAATGAAATCGCTAATATTAGAGCCAGCAAAGAGGCAACAAAAACTCTCAATTTTTTAAACATTTTTGAAAAAAAATATTACGTACTATCAATACTCAAGAAAAAGCAAATCTAAAGTTGTAATGTCTGATACTTTTAAGAGATTACTCTTACTTAATCAATATTAATTATTTTTAAATTTCAGAATCTTTTTACTAATCCAATCTTGCCATAAATCGAATCCAGACTTGGTTATCGAAGAAATTTCTATCACATCTGCCTTCGGATTAGTTGAAGCTATGTTCGATTTTAATTCGTTAATATCAAAATTCAAATGGGGTAACAAATCAACTTTAGTTATCAAAATTAAATCTGCTTCTCTAAACATTATTGGATATTTTAAAGGTTTATCCTCACCTTCGGTAATACTTAAAAGTGCAACTTTAAAATGTTCTCCAATCTCAAATTCTGCAGGACAAACTAAATTTCCCACATTTTCTATTAACAAAATATCTAGTAAATCAGGATTTATTTTTTTTTCTAGTAATTTCAAACCTCCACTAACCATATTTGCATCGAGATGGCATGCTCTTCCAGTTGTAATTGGTACTACTGGAATATTTAATTTTTCTAATCTTGCCGCATCAAGATTTGTGGTCATATCACCCTCTAAAACAGCACTGTGAAATTTTTTTGAAAGATCTTCTAAAGTTTTTTCAAGTAATCTAGTTTTTCCTGCACCAGGACTACTCATTATGTTCAAGCAAAGCAAATTATAATTATTAAACTTAACTTTATTTTTCTCAGCTTGATTACTATTTTGATGAAGAATATTTAATTCAATTTTGTCTGAAATTGGTAAATGCATTTATATTTGTAGATACGTTTTTATTCTAGATACTAAATTTCTACTTTTCTTTAAAATCAATAGATGCGATTTTTAATTCCCTCCCACTAATAATTTCCTCTAAATTAAAATTACAGCATGGAGATTTATATCCATTCTCTTTCTTTGGAAAATATAATCTATTGCATTTAGAGCATTTCCCTTCAAAAGGTATTGTCTCAATAGTAATCTCAGAGGAATCTAACCAAGAACCCAAGACTGCAGCATTAAAAGTATTAATTAATGATATTGGTTCTACGCAAGTAAATTCACCAATCTTAAGATTAATCTTTTCAACAACTATTTTTTTTTTATTTTTTTTCTCTGCCCACTCTTCCATGGAAAGAATAAGGCATTTTGTCATATCTACTTCATGCACGAAAATCTATCTCCATTTTTGATCAACTGACATATTGCATTTATCTGAAATCCATTCTGGTTTAGATTTTCTTGGGAGCTGACCACTTACTACAAGATGTGCAATTGAATCACAAATAACTCTAGTAGCTAATAGAGCTGTCATATCGCTTACATCATATGGAGGCGAAACCTCAACAAGCTCAATTCCACATACATTAACTTTTCTGATAATGTACTCCAAAAGTTTTAATGCCTCTCGAGGCAATAAACCCCCAGGTTCAGGCCAACCAGTTCCAGGGACAAATCCAGCATCAATACAATCAATATCAAAAGAAATATATACACAGTCAGTTCCATCCGTAGCTTTTTCAATCGCAAAATCAGCGGCCTCTTTTAATCCCATTTCACAGATATCAGTAACTGTTAAAACATTTGTACTTCGTTCCCTGCAAATTTTCACTCCTTCTCTTGGTACTTGCCAACCTCCAATTCCTAATTGAACAAGATTTTTTGCAGGTGCATTTTTCATATTAGTTGCATGAAACCACGGACAGGTATGCATTCTTTCATCTAAATCTGTTTCTTGAGTATCTACATGTCTATCAAAGTGGATGATCCCCACTTTTTTATCTCCTAAGTGGCGACAAACTCCTCTAACTGTGGGAAAACCTATTGAATGATCTCCACCTAAAATAATTGGAAATGCTCCACTAGCAAAAATATGAGCAACACCCTTTGAAATTTGGTCAAAACTTTTTTCATTATTAGCTGGAATTGTAAAAATATCTCCTACATCACAAATAGATATCTGCTCTCTCAGATCCACTCCCATTTCGTAATTATAAGGAGTGTAGAGAGCAGAAATTTTTCTTATTCCTTGAGGTCCAAATCTTGTCCCTGGTCTATAAGTAGTTCCAGAATCATGAGGAACACCAACTATCGCAACATCATAATTTCCCACTTCATTTACATTTTCAACATATGGAGCTTTCATGAAAGTATTGATACCGGCAAAATGGGGTAATTCTCCTCTTGAAAATGTAGATATATTTCTATCGACAATACTTTTTGCTCCTTCTAAACCATATTCCTTTGCTCGGGCAACCTCAGTTTCCCATCCTTTCAAAGATAATTTTGATTCTTTTTCTAAAGCCTCCATTCCTTCACTGGGATGCTTTCTTTTAAAATCTTGATCTTGAGATGATTCAGTAGTCACAAATTTAAAATTCTTTTTACGCTTATTTCAATATTGTCAATAAAAATAAAAATGAACCATAAACTTTTTTAAAAGGAACCTGATTGGAACATTGTTAAATAAAAATTTTTTGCAAAAATCAAATAACTAAATCCATCAAAAAAGCCAGCTTGTAAAACTACAAGCTGGCTAAATGAGAAACTTATGTAAAATTTAAATAATTCCAGGTACTATTTGTCCAGTTGTTATATACGCTCCAACTAAAGCAATTAGACCAACAAGAGCAAACCTACCATTTAATTTCTCTGCTTTTGTTTTTTGAGGATCAATGTTTCTTTTTTGATTCTGATTTTCCATTAAAAAATACCTGGGATAAGTTGACCAGTTGTTACATATGTTCCGACCAAAAGCATGAAAGCCATCATTGCTGGTCTTCCTATGGCTCTGTCGAGAATATCTTTGTTTGAGTCCATTTAAATTAAGAAATATTAATAAAATATTACTAATTGTAAACAAAACTTGAGAGATGAATGTATAAAATGATTCATTGTCACAGTAATGTAGCAATTTCTAAGTTTTAAAACGTATTAATTAAAAATCAAAGTTGCATTTCTGCAATTTTCAAAAGCAAATCTACTGTTTTTTAAACATTGCATTTTGATTAGTCAACCAAAATAACAGAAAAATAAAGAAAGACAATAATGCTCCAGAGAGAATCGAAATAAAGAAGAATTGCGTCGTTAACTCAGAATCAAAGAAATATGAATACATCTATAGATCTTAATGAATATGTTCTGCTTCATTATGATTGTGACCATTGTGGCCATGGGCAATGCCTAATTCATGCATTCTTGCATGCTCTTGGATTGTGTCCCTTAATTTATGAGAAGAGGGTCCAACTGTTGTATAAATTCCATAACCTATTGAGCCAAAAAGTAAAAGTCCAACACTGCCAAAAAGTAAAAACAAAGTTGGGTCTTTGATTGTTCCTAACATTTTCTACAAATTAAATTACTCAAGTAAACATAAAGATATTTAAGGGTTTATTCAAGTTCAAAGTTTATATATCCATGAGGTAAAAAGCATCCCTAAATATAAATAATTAATGATCAATGTGTAATAAAAAAATGAATATTAAAACTAATAATTACAACTATTATATTTTAAAAATATTTTTCAAAGTATGAAATATAACACTTTAAGGTTCTTAAATACTTAGATTCATTGATAATAAAGAAGTTTATATTTTGTTTTTGATTTAACTTAATTTACTATGATTTGTATTATTTGATGTTGATTAAAATTAGTTCTCTAAATTAGTTTGTATTTAATTAAATAGGATAAGTAAATGGAAGTTTTGCTTTTTGCACTTTTTTTTATCAGCGCACTAATTTTCTTTATTGCAGGTAAAGATGATTTTGGGAGAACTGAGAGTAAATTAATAATAAAGGAAGAAAAAAATATTAAAGAAGAAGATAAAGTTATAGAGAAAGGGAAAAAAGAGGATAATGTTGCAGAAGAGGGGAAAATTAAACCCAAAGAGGAACTCAAAAAAGAATCATAATTAAAAGTAAATTATTTAGAGTTTTTATGATTTATGGTTTTGCTTACTTAGGAATGGTTCTAGCAATAAGTGCGGGATGGGTTTTACTGGCAGTTTTTAAAAAACCTGATTTTATTGAAAAGCCACTTAACGAACTGAAAAATAAAATAAGGCCATTTTTAAATCCAAAAGATGATTAATGAAATTAGTTTTTATTTCATTGTTTTTATTTGGATTAATATTGGCAATCAACATAACAAATGGTCTGCCTGTATCTGGAGAAATATATAAAGAAAAAAAAATAGCCAATAATCAATTGGCCATTAAATATTGTGATTCTCTAAAGAAAAATCTCTTTAAAGGACTCGATAAGGAAGAAACCTTGAAATATGAATATTTCTTCTCATCTCTTCCTTACGATTCCATAAAAGATGAAAATAAATTTTTAACAATTTTCAAATCAGATGTTAAATCAATCTGTTCATATGATTTTTCTGAATCTAGTGAAAAAGAATTAAAATCTTTTTTAAAAATTTATTTCAAGACTAGAAGTAGTACTCCAAAAACTAAAGTTGAGGCAACAAAGCCAACCCCAATTAATACGGCAATTATGCCAGTGTTAAGATAGACCTTCACCGTAGCTAATTCTTTTCCTTCTTTTTTAGCCATAATTTTTTACCTAAATAAGCACATCCAAGCTACCAATGAGAACATTAATAAGGCAAGGCTAAAAATACTTTTAATATTAGCTTTACCTTGTTTTTCAGTGGATTTAAAAGGGATTAGTGCCATAACATTTAATAAAAATAGAATTATTTCATATTTTTTCAATTTTTAGATTAGTTCGTAACATCAGTGACTTTATGTTTATTTCTTTACTACATCCCCTAAACTCCTGATATACAATAGGGGTTATTGATAATCTTTTTGAGTTAAGAGGAAAGTAACAATTCTCTTTTTTTATGGATAGATATTGAAAAAGTGCAGAGGCATCAAAGTTTATAGGAATCTCATCATCATCACTTTGGGAATTAAAGAGCACAAAAGTACTTCAAGCTGGTAAGCATTGGATATACGTTAAAGGGAAATCGAGAAGCAATGTTTTATTTAATATCGATAAAATAAGGCAATGACAGAAAGATATGACTAAAATGTTTTGAAAGTCCTGAAGGAGATATAAAGGCAGAAACACAGATATCAAATTCTGAAGATTGACAAAACATCTAAAGTGGAAGGTAATAAAATCATATCTTTTATGAAACTTGAATCGATTTCAGTTGCGGGCAAAGATGCGAATCAATCGGTTGTGGGGAAAAAGTTTTTAATAATCTCTATTTCTCTTACAGTGCTCTTAAATCTTTCAATTTTAATTTGGTTTTTTATGAATGATATGGGTAGATTTTTAGTCAAATGAAATCCTTATTAATCCCAGTAATAGTTTTTATAGGAATTATTTATGACTGCGGATTATTTTGGTTGGTTTGGCATTACTAAATAAATACGAGTCGACTTACTCCAAGTCAAAACTTTTAAAAACTGGACTCTTTTGTTTTTGAAAATTGTTTTAAAATAAAATTCTATAATTTCATCATAATTTTGTATCCCTTTTTAGCTGAGATAAGCCACCCTATACAATGCTTTTTAATTTCAGAAGAAGTGCCAAGTATTTCAATAATTTTAAAAGAACGAAGATCAAATGCATTAAAAGGATCAATATCGTCAAATAGCAATCTTAAGGGTAATTTTTATACTCATAGACCAAATAAAGATAAACCTACAAGCTGGAGCTTTGAAAACGGAGTAACCAAATTAAATGGTGCAGCGATACTTCTTAAAGATGGGAAAATATGGCACCCATATCAAACAAAAATTAAATCACATGAAGTGAACATGGTTTTATTTTCGGGTTTATCCTCAAAATTATCAGGAATTACTAATAACGCAGATTTACTGAAGGCTACTTCTGGTTTTTTCAGAATTGGGAGTGGGTGTTATGGAGGAAGGATAAATAAAGTTTAGTTTTCTCAACTTTTGGAATATCTTATTGAAATAAATTCATTGATTACTTTAAAGGATATAAAATTTATCTTTTAGAAGTTCATATTTTATTCCTTTCTTGAAAATAAATCTTATTAGTTATTTTAGATTTTTAATTAAAAAATGTTTGAAGCTCTTGTTTACCTGTTGATAGGAAAAAAACAGAATTATTAAAGAAAATTTTAAAATGGAATCATCTGACGAGATAATTTTTATTGCTTTAGGGATGCTTATTGTAATCTTTGCAGGAACCTTAGCATTAAGACTTGGTATAAGCTTAAGAGAATAATTTTGATAAATTTCAAATCATTATTTCCGCTAGTTATAGGATTTTCATTTTGGATATATGGAAACATCCTATTAGTAAAGAAACTACAAAATAAAACGCCCGAAGTAAACAAATCAAAAAAACCAATTGAGAAATTTATGGATCAAGATTTAAAAGATAAAAATAAAAATGAGAAAAAAGAATTGATCAATGTAGTCAAAAATAAGGAGAGTTTTCACTTGAATTCTCTTATCACAAAAAACATCTCACTTTTCACAAAAAATCCGAACTATAAAATGTTAGCTTGGCTTATTGTAAAGCTAACCATTTTTTCTTTATTTGTCCTTTCAGTGAATATATTTAAAAATAATCTTATACCTTATTTTAATAATTAAAATTCAGATTTATTGAATAGAGAAATGAATTTATTGAATTATTTTTTCAGAAATTGGAATAAAAGAGAAGAAGTTATTTTTGAAGATCCTCTTGAAAATTCCAATGATCTCTGGGCCCATTCTGTAACAACAGGTTGGGAATATACTTGTAATTTATTATTGAAAACTCCAAGAATTTGTATAGAAAAAGATGGTCTTATTACGAAAGATACATCAGTGAAACCAGAGTTAATAGGTGAACCAAATAATCTTGGAAAAGATGGAGACCCCTCTGGAAATTTTGGATGTTGGATAAGGAGGCATGGACATGAAGAGGAATTTGAAGAATTGGTAAATATTTCTCAAAATATGATTTATGCAAGACCTTCTGATATTGGAAGAATACCACCCAAATCAAAATTAGAAGACGATTTCAAAAGCTTTTTAATTGATTTTAGAATAATTGTTGAATCCAATATTTCTATAGAAAAAAAATTGTTTATGATAAATGATGAATTAAGTATTAAATCAGAAGGTTATAAAGACATTTATAAAAAGTTAGTTTTAGAGAAAAAATTTCCAGATTCTTTCTTTAGAAATATTTTGTGTGAACTAAATGGAGTCTCTAAAAATACTGCTGAAATATTATGGGAGTCTGGATACCTTACTAAAGAACAAGTTCTTAATGCACCCTATAGTGAATTAATTGAAATTAAGGGACTTGGAAAAAGTTTGATTTCAAAAATTAAAAATTAAAATAATGAATATATGCAAATCTGCTAATTCAAAATCACTGGGAAAACTTCTGAAAATATATGACTTAACGCCAAAAAACAAACAAAAAGTAATAATTTCTGCTCAAAGAAAAACAGCAACTTGGTCAGGTCTTCATAGACTTTTAAGAAAGCTAGAATTCATAAAATCAGCAAAAGACCAGAAAAATTAAATTAATGCAAGAACAAAAAGAAAAGCTAGAAAGGATTTATCAAAAATTAAATGAAGAAGAAGATACTGTTTTAAAAAAATGGTATGAATCAATAATTCCTAAAATAATATTATTATTTCCTTCAATAGCCTTTGCCTTAACTTTCTTAAAAGTAAATAACGATAAATCAATTTTAGATTTAATTATTTTTATCTCGGTTGGAGGCTTATTAGTTGCAGGCGGTATTTTTTTAAATTACTTTTTATCAAAGGGTAAATAAAGTTTTTTATAATGATGAATATTATCTGAGCGCTATGACAAATCAAAATTTCCAGCTTCATTTGTTGATTTAAGATACTTCCTTTCAATTAGATTTCTGATAATTCCCAAACCGAATATCAATATGACGCTTACTATAAATACAATTAAATATTCTCGTTGAAGTGATGGTACTTCTTCATCAATAATTTTTCTAATATTGAAATTCTGATTTTGTAATTCTCTAAATCCATTTCCAGTAGCAACAAATGGTAAATCTGAAAGAAGAGCACTAACAATTAAAGCTAAAAGAAATTTTCTAAACCTTAATTTAGTCAGCCCAATACCATAACTTACAAAATCAAACCAACCCGTCATTAAAAAACCAGTTAAAAGAAATAAGTTTTTCTCAAGATATTTTTTGGATAGATTTTCAAATTTATCTAAATATTTTTTCGAGATAATTCGTTGAAGTATTCTCCTACCAAATTTTCTTGATAAAGAAAAACTAATTGAGCATGCAACTAAATCTGCGATGAAACTTAGAAGTAATCCATTTACTAATCCAAAAAGATATCCAGAAATTAATAAGCAATAAGTTCCCGGTAAGATAGGAATAACGATGCTTGTAAATCTTAAAAGTAAAATTAATAAAATTCCCCAGTTTCCTGATAAAGCTTCAACCACAAAAATCAATCTATATTTGAATAAGATATTAGAAAAAAATGCTTTTAGTTGAAGAAAAAATCAAAAGTTAATACAAAAAGTAAAATAGCTCTATTTCCAATTTATTTTTTTCCACCATTCACTTACTTTTGAAGATGTGCAATACCAGTTTTTCCCAAAAATACCCCCATGTACTGTTTCAGGAAGAATTATTTTCTGTGATCCTTCTAAAAGAGATGATGATAAAGGAACTAGTCCCTCCCCTTTAGCATTTTTATCTCCGGAAATTGATTTATATGATCCTCTCGCAATAATTTTAGTTATCAGAGATATTTGTTTAGATTCAATTTCAACTTCACCGCCAACAGAAACGTAATTTATATTTTTAAAAAAGTTACCTGGGTATTTTTCATCTAAAAATTTTCTTAATTCAGTCGCGTTTACTGCCTGATGCGGGCTAACTAATGTAATTAAATTTTTGGTATGAGATTTACCATTAAATATCTCATTATTAAAAGGTTCATCGGATAGATAAAGTCTCAACATTACGCCACCGGAACTATGACCAATAAAATCTATTTTTCTAGATTTATTTTTTTCAGTGCAAGATTAACTGTATCTCTAACTTTATTTAAAATATCTACCCAGCCTTTTTCAGAATTACTTTTAAACCAATCTTTTCTAGTAACATCTACCACATATACTTTTCTTTTGAAAAAATTTTCAATTATGTTTTTAGCTTAATCATAAGCTTCTTTGTTAATAAGAAAACCACCAAGAATAATTATTGGATTATTAATCTTTTTTTATTAGTGTCTATAAAAAATATAATCCAGCTTAAATGATTAGCAGAAAAATATTTAGATTAAAACATTTTTAATAAAAAATCTAAATATCCTTTTCCCAAAAAAGATAAAGATTTGAAAATTGATTCTTAGTATCTACAACTGCTGTGCTGGTTGAAATTAACTTCCAGCCTGATTCATTTCTTATTTTCATTATTGCAGCTATTTCATTTTCTTGTCTTTTAGTATTTGCATTTCCTACTGCGTAATAAATATCAATATCATTTTGAGAGTTTGCCATTTTAGATTTTTTCAAGTTTTTTATAAAGTTAATATTAGGCAATCTTTCTTCAATCCCCAAATTTTTTAGATAGGGTGATGTAAATATTTTTGTTATGATTTTACCTTCTCCTCAAATCGCTATTGGTTTATTGCTTATAAGTATTGGAATTGTAGCTTCTTTTGATATTAGATTTGATCCTTTAAAAATAAAAAGTAAATAATTAAAAATTTGATTTATATTTACTCAGAAATTTGATGTAGAAATATGTTCTTTTTACTATTGCTTTCACTTTTTACTTTTATATCAGCTTTAGGAACCTTCATTATTGAGAGATACAGATTTAGAAATGCACCTTTTCTTCAAAATATTAATTCTGAAAAACCTATAGAAACAAGTCTTACAATAATTATCCCTGCTTATAATGAGGAATTAAATATAGCCAAGTGCTTAAAATCATTAAGTGAAATTAAAAGACCCAGTGTCAATTTTAAAATATTAGTAGTAGATGATTTAAGTACTGACAAAACTTTTTTAGAAGCAAAAAACTTAAAAAAAGCAATATTTAAAAATTCAAAAGAATTGGAAATCATTTCATCAGGAAAAAGACCTGAAGAAAAAAATTGGGTTGGTAAAAATTGGCCCTGTTATGTAGGTTCTAGGAAGATAAATTCTGAATGGATACTTTTTATTGATGCAGATGTAATTTTAGGAAAAAATTGTATTTATAATGCTCTATTTAAAGCACGCGAAGATAATATTGATCTATTATCTCTAGCGCCAAAAGTAAATTGCAATTGCTTAGCAGAGTGGATGGTACAACCTATTATGACAAGCTTATTAATGATAGGATTCCCCATTTCTGATACTAACGATAGTAGAACTAATACATCATTTGCAGCTGGCCCTTTTATGCTTTTTAAGAAAGAATCCTATGAATTGATTGGCGGACATGAAGGCACTTTTGATGAAGTAGTTGAAGATATAGCTCTGGCCAAAAAGATCAAAAATAGAAATTTAAAATTAAATTTTTTAATAGCTATTAAAGATATTTCATTAAATATGTATCAAGATTTCAATTCCCTAATTGAGGGATGGAGTAAAAACTGGTTTTTAGGTTTAGAGAAAGATCTTCTCAGATCAATTTCTGGATCAGTATTTGTATTTTTAAATTTTACTCTTCCTTGGTTATTATTTTTTATCTCTTTAATTATTTTATTTAATAATTATTCTTTAAAGATTTTATGCACAACTTTATTCTCTTTTCTGGCCTTATGCACTTATCTTTTTAAAAGAATTTGGTTAAAAGTGAAATATGAAATCCCATTAAAATATTGGTATTTAAATGGCATAGGAGGGATAATTGTATTTTATATTAGTTTGCTTTCGATTTATAAAACACATACCGGAAATGGTTGGACCTGGAAAGGAAGAAATTTATCTAAAGGTTAATTACTTATTTAAATAAATTGCTTTTAATAAGAGAAATAAAATCAGAAAAACCTCTCAAAAGTCAATATCTAAATATCACAGGATTTTGATATCTTTGAGACCTCTTTTTTAAATTTTATTTATTATGTTATTTAAAACTTATAAGACATTGGAAATTACTCTAGTAGGAATTGGTTTATTAATTGGATTAGTCCTCAGTTGGATTATGAGACTTTCAGGTGGAGATGTTTTTATATGGATTTTCTGTTTATATTTTGGATTACAAGTTGGGCAATTAATTTTTTCAGAAGATAGTAACGATGATGATGATGATTTTGGTGGAGGTATTTTAACTTCAGCTTTTCAAGGTAATTAATTTAGAGCTGGTCCACTATCAACTTACTTTTGTTTATACTTGCTTTTGAAATTTTGATAATAGTTCTTAATCTAAATAATCTTTGAATAAGAAAGTTTCTTTCTTAAGGAGTAAATTTTTATCGTAATAAGGATATTTTGTTACATCAATAAAGTTTGTATTAATTTATGATTTTACAAAATTTTTCATTTATGAGTGATTATGAATAAGCACAATAGTAATGCATTATCAATCTGTAAATATATACTAGATTCTATGACTTATAGACAAAAGTTTCTTGGGGGAGAGGAAAATTTAAAAAACAAATTAGCATTAATAGAGGAGTATAGAGAATGGATAACTGAGGGGATTTTTGAAAGTAATTCCCTTTATCTAATTGATAAAAGATAATTAATATTTAAAAATCAAATCAAGAATAAGCCTAAATCTCAATTAATTAAAACTCTAGAATAATCAATTTTTTATTCTCTAAAAAAAAATAATTTAGAAAAAATAACTTTGATTAAAGCTAATTAGTTTAGAACTAAACCACCATCAACTACTAAATTTTGACCAGTCACTGCCCTCGACCAAGGGGAAGCAAAAAATAATACAGCATCCGAAAAATCCTCTGTAGTGGTAACCCTTCTTAAGGGTGTAATACTAGAAATATATTCAAAAACACTTTCTGGAGTGCCTTTGCTAGCATCAGTGACCTTTAATAAGCCACCTGAAACCATATTTACAGTGATATTAAATTGCCCTAGATCTATCGCTGCAGTTCTTGTAAGTGATAATAATCCGCCTTTGGCTGCAGTGTAATCATGGTAGGGAATTACTGGATTTTGAAATAAATTAGTCCCAATAGATATCACTCTTCCAAAAGAATTATTTTTCATATTTGGCGTAAAAATATTCAGAAGATTTAGAAATCCTTTTTGCGTAGTTTCAATCTGGTTTTGGAAATCTTGCCACTCTATAGTGTCTATTTTTTTTCTTTGATCACCATTAAAAATAAAATCATTTATGGCGTTGTGGATTATCGTATCCACTCTGATGTTTTGACTTGCCAATTCTTCGTGCATTTTAGAGACTTGATCTTTTTCTCTGATATCTCCTTTTACTAAAATTGCATTCTCTCCTAATGAATCAGATAAATATTTTGCACTTTCATATGAATTTCTATAGTTGATAATTACTTTTGCACCCTCTCTATGAAATGATCTTGCGATTTCGGAACCTAATCCTCTGCCTGCACCCGTTACTAAAACAGTCTGTTTATCTAATGGTAAATTCATAATTTTTTGTTTAGTTTTAAATAACTTTTCTCATAATACAAATATACTTCTTGCGAACAATTATTTAATTTGGAAATATATTAACTTGATTTTTCTATAATCCAACGATATCCGCCACTTCTATCATTCTCCCTATAACAAATGCCAATTAAATCTCCATTTTTTCTTCGCAAAGAACACTCTATACCATCTTGCGTTTTGTAAAAACTTGATGAATTAGGACAGACTTTCTCACCTTCTTTTTTCATTTTTTTAACAATCATTGACCATATTTCTTTTAAATCAATTTCATCAAAATTATCGTTTTGCATTAAAGCTCTTTATAAATAATGGTATATCCGTGAAAAAATTTTTTGAAAATAAATTTTACTAATTTCAAATACATTACCCACATCAAATAAATTCAAAAGTTACAAATCAAAATTTGATATAAAGATATCGCTAATAAATCCCATTTATCATGCCACACAAGATATCTTAAAGCTAATCAACTGATCCGAATTTAATAAAAGAAAAAAGAAGAATTAATAAATATTAGATATTCTATTTTTCATACTTTCAATCTTATTGATTAATTCATCTAACCATTCAGTATTATTTTGCTCTTTTCTTTTATGGTCCTGACTTTTTTGATTAATCATAAATTACTAGTTTTTATAGAATTCATTTAATATATCTTTAGTAATTACATTAAACAATAAGCAATAATGATAAATCTATTCAGAGAACATTTGTTAGTAGCATTTCATACAAACTTAATCATCACATACTAAATTAGAAATTCTGAATCTTTTCTTTTAAGTATTTTCTACGATGTTTTTATATAAAATTTCGATTTGAATTAAAAGAGATATGGATGTTTTTATGGAAAAATCATTGCTAAATTTCATTTATTGGATCTTAGTAAAGTCAGCTGAAAGCTACTATGGTGATTCAATGAAAACGGAAGTCCCATACACTCCTTATTTTTAGACTTGGTCGACTTTAACTTTTTAATATTTTAACTTTAGTTTTAAAGTTATTAGTGTGGAATTAATTTATCAAAAAATACAATATGGGTTACTTATAGATTCTCTACAAAATTCTCTCTTTCGCTGAATTTCTTTTAATGATTGTGAATAAATGTTAGCTGTAAGGATCGCTCCAAAATTAACTAAAACTAGAATTAACAGGAGTAGCTCAATTGCGAGGTTGGTCATAAGATTTCCCTCCAAAAATTTATATTAAAACTTTATAACGTCAAAATAGTTATAGGATAGAGTTTAATTTCCTATTTTTAGCCATCGAGATTCTTCGTGAATGGCCTAAATTCACAATCATCGACGCATTCTTCTAAAGACTTTTCAGAATTACTCTTAAGTTCGCAACTACGAAGACAATCATAAAAGGCATACTTGGGATCTAATTCATTTTTGAATTGTTTATTTCTAAATGTATTCATGATCAAACACCCTTTGATTTTTTTTCAAGTTGATTAATTAATTTATCCAACCAAATAGTGTTATTGATCTTTTTTGTGTTTTTAAAGTATTTCGTTTTGTAAGTACTCATGAAGTGAAACCTCCCATCAGTGGATCTAATTTAAAGGTAATGATTCAAATTTCCTAGAGCAAAAATACTGATTATGAATATAGTGAAATATTTTAAAAAAGATTAATTTATAGTTTGTATTTATGGTATTAAAACTCTTGATTTTGTATAAAAATAATACTTATGACTTCCAAAAAATAGGATAATTATTACTAAAAAATCTAATTAAAAGTAAAATTCAACATGTATTTGGGTATTGGTTCGATAAGTTAACAAGTAAGAGAAAACTAACTGATAATCAAATGGAATGTATGCAGTTTGGTATTTGTGATTATTCGCCAAGAAAAGTGGAGGAGGATCCCTTTTTTTATTATTAATTTGAATTTATTTAAAAAGGTGGGGCATTAGCTCCTTCTAACCCAATCAGGAGATCCACCAAACCAATCAGCAAGATCATCATTTTTGGGATCGAAATGATTTTCAGTTTCTAAACCATCAAGGCCAAGATTCTGTATAAGTCCATTTATTCCATCTGATTTCTGCTTACCATATCTTCTCAAGCTATTAGCTTTCTTAAGCCATGTCCATATAGTTGAATTATGTTTTGCAAACTTTTCTACATAAATTCTTTCTTCCAATGCGACAGGTTGATCTAATGAAATCCTCTTTACAATATCTTTAATTTTTAAACGGGTCTTGTTGGTTAGAAACATATCTATAAAAGAAGTTAATGTTTTATAAAAGTTTTTTTAATAAATGTCTTGTCAATGTTTATTTCAAGAAAAAGTATTTTTTAGGAGCTTTTCAAGGACAAATATATTTATTTAACAACAGCTATATTTAATTGGTAAAAAAGACTACTTATTTTGATTTATATAACTTATATAAAAACGACTTCTGCATAAGTTTCTCTACATAATTTAAGATTTAATTTATAAAAAGATTTTGAAAAAATCTAATTTAATAGTTGATTTAAAATAAGTGAAGTGGCTCCTCATAAAAGATTTATGCAAAACATAAAAAGTTAAATCAAGTAGTGACAGATACTTAAAAAATAAATACTATGAGCCTAAATGATTTTATAGAAATTTATGAAGTCATCTTTATGATGTACTAAGATCGCGTGGACCCCCTAACTACCCTCACTTTCCTAAATAGATTATTTAATAGATAATCAATTTATATTTGAATAGATATTCTAACTTCATTCGAACTACATAATTTACCTGAGATCCAATGCCACAACAGGAACCTAGATACTGGCTAATGAAAAGTGAGCGCGTCTAGCTATTACTGGGATTTCAAGGAATCGTAATTTTTATCCAAACTTTATCCAAACTTTTAGCGATTGACAGTCGATCTAACCTCGACCCTACTTTTTTAGATAAAGTACCTATATTTTCTTATTGATTTAAAAGTTATTATTTTTGCAAATAATAGGATAAAAAAAATGATGAAACTTGCGATCATTTTCTTACCAATTGTCTTTGCACTTATATGGGCTTTGTTTATTGGGTTAAGAATAAATAAAGTAGAAATTAGAGATGGAAAGAGAAAATTAATTAATTATTAAAAATAAGATTTAAATATAGCTGTCTTCTTCCATCCTACCTCTTTCTTGCATTTTTCTTATATCTTCGTAAGTATGCGTATATAGGCTTTCACATAGGGGTTGACGATTATGAAAATTCCAATCGAAATGATGAAAGAAATTAGAGAAAGTGGGTACGATAAAAAGCTTGTATATACCTATATAAGAGAGCTATTAGACAGCGATAAAGAAATTAAAGAAAATAACAATCTAGACCTTGTAGACAATTACTTATTAGACAAAAATTTACAAGAACCTGCTCCTGAAATGCTCATGGCAGCCGAGCTTTTAGACGATTACTTATTAGATAAAAGATTTATGAGAGAACTTGAAGATGAAGAATATGATGCTGCTTAAAATAACTATTAAATACGATTGACAGTCGATCTAAAATAAGGGGCATTAGCTCCTTTTTTAATGTCAAACACTAAAGCCATAGAAGATTTAATTAATGGTTATGCAACCAGTGAAGATTCTTCTTTTCTAATACCAAACGTAACTGAGGATTTTTTAGCTGTAAGACCGAGTGGAAATCCAATATCTGCTAAGGGATTAGTGGGAATGTTTGATAGTAAAGACTTAGTTGCAGAATCATCAGAACTAATCAAAACCCACAAAATTGAAATTTACGGTGAGATAGCTTACGCAGTTTTTACTTTAAATGAAATCTTCAGTTATAAAGGAAATCAAAATAAAGATCTATCAACTTATACTTGCATTTTTAAAAATGTAAATGGTATTTGGAAGTATTCTTGGATGCAAAGATCTCAAGGCACTACTGATATGACCACATGGGAATAAATGAAACGATTACTACTCCCACCACTGTTCAAACTATTCAATTGATTAAAGATTTAATTAATCATGATTAAATCAATCTTAAGGATTCATGCAAAATATTTGAGACCGATTACTTTATTTATGCGACAGTTCTGGTGATCGACTCGACCAAGGTTGACCAACTAGATCTTCACTAATCCATGGTCTGCAACACCACGGTAAATTAACTTATCTAACCTTTACGGAAAGTAAGTTAAGTGATCAGAAATTAAACTTTCGGGATTAATTCTGAACTATCTTAAAAATTAAGTCGTTTGTAAAGCATGAAGAAGTGAGTAATCACTTTTACATCCAAAACTAATTTCTAAGAAAATTCTTAATCTGATTATTAAATAGATCTCCTTTCTGTCGTCATCATTAAAAAAAAGACCTGTATCAGGGTCTTTTTTTATGTGTTAAATTTTATTGATTTACTGTTAATCAACAAATAACTAAATATTTTTATCTCACTCTTTCGCGATCAGTTAATACTTTTTCAAAAGTAGAAAAGAAAGTACAAATGCTATTCAATGCAACCAGCAAAAGAACTACTGATCTTCCATGTTGATTTAATTGAAGTGTTCTTTGAGTCATACTCTTAATAATCTTCGTTGTAATCGGATGGACTACCAGTTAAAGAACAAACAACTGATTCCTCTTTTCTCATTTCTTTTATTTCCATTATTGGTCTGCCCATTTTCTTAAGAACATTTATATCTTCTTTAGTCTGACAGCGAGCAATTATGTTTCCTTTTTGATCAAAGCAACTGTAGTAAGTCATTTTATTAAATGCAATTTAAAGTTTATGGTTGAATTCAGTTTTAGCAACGCAACCGACTCATGACAACCATATTTTTAATCTAAGTCAGCAATAGATTTAAATGGCTAAAAAAAAGATACCTCTTTCCGTACCTATATGTTCATCAAACCGCACAAATTAGATACGCAGTATTTTGTTCAAATCAATTAAAACTTATATAGGATTTTGAAAAATTTACGAAGGAGAATTTATGAGTGGAGATTTTGAGACTCTTGAAATTAATCAACCAAAAATTAAATATCTAAAACCAGAAGACAATACAGAATGGTTAGACAAATTAATTAATAATATTGAGGACATGAAGAACAAGATATCAAAAGAGTCTTAGAAATTTAAGAAAGAAACGTTTTATTTGATTTTTAGTTTGAATGAAAAGTAATTCAAAAAAGAATTTAAATTTTGTATTTTAGGTAACCGCTTTTTTGTGAACATTATTCAGAATAAGAGTCCGACTATTTTTTTATGCAAAAAAATTTAGATGAAAATTCTTATGAAAAAAGAATTGAAAATATAGAAAAAGGAAAATCTTATTTAAAAAGCAATGGATTTTTTAAATCAAAATCAAATTTATTCGAAGACATACAAAGATTTATCCATAAAAGGTAATTTAAAAAATATTTTTTACTTTTGATTAATTAAATCTCTCCACAAGCAAGCCATCACATAAAAGAAGGAAAGACTTGAAAAGGTTAGGAAAAAAAAAGAATGGGTGAATTTTCTATAACTAAATTAGACCAAATAAACCTGCAGTAAAACCAACAGCCGAAAAGAATATGAACTCAATCAAATCTCTTGGGGCAGAGTTCATAAATAAACCGATTTGAGTCATGATTTTATGACTTGAGAGAATCTTTTAAATCAAACTTTTCAGCTTTTTCAGTTTGACATTCAGTATCATCTTCAGCGCATTTGATTTCAGCTTTTTTGTCCATGTGGCTACTACAACCGCCGGCTATAACTGGTAAAGCGGTTGTAGCCGTAAAACCAGTTAAACATGCAAAAGCGATATAGGGAAAAAGTCTTTTCATTTAATTGTTACTTTATGTAAACTTATTATGTTACATAAAAAGCTCAAGTGTGAGTAGCTGATAATTCGCTTGCACCCTATACCAATCATCACTTCGCTAATTAGAAACTTTGATGGATAATAAAAATATAAAAGATTCTGATCCTAGCAAAAATCTAGCAGATAAATTACTCCAAAGCCTTTGATACGACTGAAGAAAATTTTTAGCTAAAGAAAAGTGAGCCCGTCTAGTTATAACAGTGATCTCAAAGAATAATTTTCTCTCCAAACTTTTAGCGAAATTTAAATTATTTAAGAACCTAGGAGAGCTTTGCACTCCAACATTTCTTTAGTGGCAGCTGATTTATTTGATCTCAATGAAATAATATCTGCTAAAAAGTTAGCATCATCTTTTACTCCACAAAAACGTCCTGAGCCCCATGTATAAAGCCAAGGTAAACCAAGAAAATACAGCCCAGGTGATTGGGTCACACCTCTTTCATGAATAGGAAAGCCAGTTCCATCAAAAACTGAAATATCTACCCAACTAAAATCACTTTTATAACCTGTACACCAAATTACTACTGCTAAGCTTTTGCATTCAATTTCAGTACCTTTGACATCTTCCGTTGGTTCCCAGCAAGGAGAATATTTCTCTTCTTTAGGAGCATCTATATTATTTTTTGAAATCCACTCATCAATACTATTTCTTATTCTGCAGTAAACAGAATCTGCTCCATCAAGATTTTTAGAAAGATCATTTGAAAATTGAATATCATTAATAGTTAACTCTTCCAGTCTTCCATGAAGATTCAACCCTTCTAAAGCTCTCTTTCTAAGATCTATTTCTCTTCCGTTATCTCTTCCAGTTAAATAATGATTAGTTTTATTCCTTACACTTTTAGGATCATCGTGTTCCCCAATAGGCATTGAATAATAACCCATTCTGTCGAGCCAATCTACAACATCTCTTCCTCTATACCTTCTGGGAGATCTTGGAGCACTCCCAACGCTTAAATGAACTTCTCTTTTTTCAAAAAAAAGATCTTCAGCTATTTGACAACCTGATTGACCACTGCCAACAACTAGGACAGGTCCATCTGGTAATGAATTTGCATTTTTATATTCTCTCGCATCAATTTGCAGGATATTGGTTGGTAATCTCTCAGAATGAGGATGTCGATTCGGAACATGATAAGCTCCAGTTGCTATAACAACTTGATCAGCTTCAAAATTTCCACGGTTAGTTGAAATAAAAAACTTTTCATTTTTTTTAACTAAATGTTTTACTTCAATCCCTTCAAGGATATCTGCCTTAACAAATTCAGAATATTTTTTTAAATATTTAACTATATTTTCTTTGTCCATAAACCCATTAGGGTCTTTACCAGAATATTGATAATCAGGAAGTGTGCATTGCCAATTTGGCGTCACAAGGCAGAAAGAATCCCAACGATGTTCTTTCCAAGAAAATCCAACATAATTTTTTTCTAAGATAAGAGGTTTTATCCCTTTTTTTTGAAGTGAATGAGCAATAGACAATCCCGCTTGTCCTGCACCAATAATAATTACAGAACATTTAGCAGAGATTTGATTTAGAAATTCTTCAGCCATCTTTTTCTTTAATAAACTAATCTTGTCATGTTTATGAATTTTAATTTGTTATAAAACTCACTAAAAAGTTTTTTTGATCTGAAATCTTAAGTTAATCAATTTAGTGATATCGGTTACATTCTTTTGGGAAATCAAATTAGAAAATATCAAAAGTTTTTTAAAAAAATTTCATGCCATCTGTAACTCGTCCCGCTAATCAGCCTGGAGAATTCTTAGTTGATTATGAAGAAAAAGTATTCCCAGATGTTAAAGCCGAACCAGGTGAGAAAGCCTTACTAACTTTTCATACTGTTGCTTTTGAGGGGTCTATTGGTCTTGTTAATCTTTTACAAGCTAGTCGTCTTATAAATAAGGGTTTTGAAACTTCAATATTGCTATATGGTCCAGGAGTTACTCTAGGACTACAAAGAGGCTTTCCAAAGCTTGGAGATGCAGCATTTGATGGTCATTTAAATTTTAATGCTCGCTTAGAAAAATTTATGGGTCAAGGCGGTAAGGTTTATGCTTGTCGATTTGCGTTACAAGCTTTGTACGGGCATGGGGAAGGAGCTCTTACTCCAGGGATCAAACCAATAAGTCCTTTAGATGTTCTCGATATCGTGTTAATGCATCGCAAAGAAGGAGCATTTATTTTGGATACTTGGACTCTGTAAGACATAAGCTCTAAGAAAATGACTAAAACATTTAAAGTAGCTGCTGCTCAAGTAAGACCTGTACTTTTTGACTTAAATGGCTCATTGAATAAAGTACTTTTAAAGATTCAAGAGGCAGCTACAAAAAATGTAAAATTGATAGTCTTTCCCGAAACATTCCTTCCTTACTACCCATATTTTTCATTTGTTGAGCCGCCAGTTCTCATGGGTAAATCTCATATGAAGCTATATGAGCAAGCAGTAGAAGTCCCGGGTCCAGTTACTGAAATAGTTGGGAAATCAGCTAAAAAATATAACATCCAGGTTCTTTTAGGAGTTAATGAACTTGATGGTGGAAGTTTGTACAATACTCAAATTCTTTTCAACGAAAAAGGTGAAATTGTTCTAAAAAGAAGAAAAATAACTCCTACTTTTCACGAAAGAATGATTTGGGGTCAAGGAGATGGTTCTGGTTTAGAAGTTGTTGATACTCAACTTGGCAAGATAGGATCTTTGGCTTGTTGGGAGCACTATAACCCTTTAGCTAGATTTGCCCTTATGGCTAAAGGGGAACAAATACATTGTGCTCAATTTCCAGGTTCATTAGTTGGTCCAATATTTACCGAGCAAACTGCAGTCACAATGAGACATCACGCTTTAGAAGCAGGCTGTTTTGTCATTTGCTCAACAGGTTGGCTAGATCCAGAAGATTATAAAAAAATAACGTCCGAAACCAATCTTCATAAAGCATTTCAAGGAGGATGTCACACAGCAATTATCAGTCCAGAAGGCAAGTATTTGGCAGGACCACTTGATGAAGGAGAAGGATTAGCCATAGCAGAAATTAATTTATCGCTTATTACAAAAAGGAAAAGAATGATGGATAGTGTTGGTCACTACAGTCGTCCAGATCTTCTTTCTCTAAAACTAAATACATCCCCCAATAAGGTATTTGAGATATCAAATGGAAAAGATTTCATACCAAAAGATCTAACTACAAAAGACTATTTAGAGGAAATCAATCATGTCTGAACTAAGCAAAATTATTACTGAGTTACAAGTTAATGGGATAAGTTCCACGCCTAAAAAGGGCAACAGAGGTAGGAAAGGAGGCGCTGGTCCATCCGATCATAGAGCTTTAACTATTGAAGGGAAGACTGTAATGGTTCCAGTTTATAATCACGTATCTAAAAAATCTAATTATCAACTTTCAGAGGAGCCTGACGGACAATTTATTCTCCAAAATAGTGAAGATTCAAATATCAAGGAATTATCTACCACAAAAGAACCAAGTTTTTATTCTTTAAAAACAAAAGATGGTATACCTTATAAGTCGATTGCTCTTCTTCATAGCAAGGATGTATTAGCTACAACTATTCTTCAAAAATGTATTCGTTTCAAACATAGAGAAGAATCTTGCCAGTTTTGTGCAATAGAGCAATCTTTGGAAAACGAACAAACGATCGTAAGAAAAACTCCAGATCAAATAGCTGAAGTTGCAGAAGCAGCTGTAAGACTTGATGGAATAAAGCAATTAGTAATGACAACAGGGACCCCAAACAGTAGTGATAGGGGAGCAAGAATAATGGCAGAAGCAGCAAAGGCTGTTAAGGCTAAAGTTGATATTCCAATCCAAGGTCAATGCGAACCGCCTGATAATCCAATTTGGTTTAGAAGAATGAAAGACTCAGGCGTTGATAGTTTAGGTATGCATTTAGAGGTTGTGGAGGAGAAGATAAGAAAAAAAATTCTTCCAGGCAAATCTGAAATTTCTCTTGAAAGATACTATAAAGCTTTCGAAGAAAGTGTCTCAGTGTTCGGCAGAGGAGAAGTTTCTACATATTTATTAGCTGGGCTTGGGGATAGCAAAGAATCCCTAATAAATTGCAGTAAAAAATTGATATCTATAGGAGTTTATCCTTTCATAGTTCCATTTGTGCCAATAGCAGGAACGCCTCTGGAACATCACCCCTCCCCAAGCACTGATTTCATGATTGATATTTATCAATCAGTCTCGCAATTACTAAATGAAGGCAACATAAAATCAGATGAGATGTCCGCTGGTTGTGCCAAATGCGGTGCCTGCTCAGCTTTATCACTATTTGAGAGTTAAATATTATGTTTTTTATTGACCCCTCAAGTGAGGATATCGGCAGAAGCTTTAGCTCCGCGCCTTACTATTTCACACCCTCCGTAAGATCAGGTATTGGAATTGAAGAAGAAGATTTTATGATATCTCCAAGTTCAAATTCAGAAAACTTTTCGTTTCATTTACTTGAAGATGATTCTCCCCTTATCAAAGATTACTGGGGATTACGAAAGAGAATATTTTGCGAAGAACAGAATATTTTTGCTGAATCTGACATTGATGAAATTGATCAAGATGCATATCCAATAGTTTCATTGAATTCTGGATATGGCACTAAAGAGAGAGTCGTTGGCGTAGTGAGAATTTACGAAACAGAAAAAAGACAATGGTATGGGGGGAGACTAGGTGTTGATTCTGTTTTCCGTAAATTCAACCAAATAGGAAAAGGATTGATCTGGAAAGCAGTAACTACAGCAAATGGATGGGGTTGCGATCAATTTTTAGCAACCGTTCAGATCCAAAATGTGAGTTTTTTTAGACGCCTCAAATGGAAATCAATTAAACAAATAGAAATCAAGGGAATAAAACATCACCTAATGGAAGCTGACTTAAATTATTACAAGCCTTCAAAATTAAGCAGACCAGGCTGGTATTTAGTGAAAAAGTGACCACATAAAATGTTAGATAAACTTATCAAAAAATTGCAAACACATAGTGGTATTGAATCTAAAAAAGATATTCAAAGTGCTGCAAAAACTTTCTCACATAGCCCGTTCAGCGAACTTGGTAAATCTGCAATGCTTGGAGATGATGCAGCAGTAATTCCACAACAATCAGGCTTGTTATTAATGGCTAGTGAAGGGATTAGTCCAAGCTTAGTAGAAAAAGAACCGTGGTTCGCAGGTTGGAGCAGCGTATTAGTTAATATCAGTGACATCACTGCAATGGGTGGGAAGCCCATAGCTTTAGTTAATAGTATTTGGAGTGAAAATGATTTAGAAAAACACAATAAAATTCTTTCTGGTATGAGTTTTGCCTGTGAGAAATTTAATGTCCCAATGGTGGGTGGTCACTCAAATCAAAAAAGTCCATATTTTGCTTTATCCGTCTCAATTCTTGGACTTATAGAAGGTCCTATTCTTTCTTCAAGGTTCGCAGATTCTGGAGATGAATTATGGATAATAGCGAATAAAGATGGATATTTTTTTAAAGATTATCCATTCTGGGATGCGGCTACGAAAGCCTCGGCAACTTTACTTAAAAAACATTTTTCATTGATACCGTTTCTTGCAAAAAAAAATATTATTCATGCAGCCAAGGACATTAGCATGGGAGGTATTACAGGTACTGCAGTTATGTTTGCTGAATCTGCAGGAAAAAAAATTATAATTGATATTGAAAAAATTGAACGCCCTAAAGGAGTACCAGAATTTGAATGGCTTACATGTTTCCCAAGCTATGGTTTTCTTTGTGCTATCAAGCCAGATAAAGCTAATTTTTTAAAGGATGCTTTAAGACCATATGATGAACTTATTTGTTGTCATATCGGCAACTTTAAAAATGGTAATAGCAGTGTTTATATCAAAAATCAAAATGGAGAAGAATTACTTTGGGAAGAGGATACTCCTCTCACTGGATTTACACATATAAATTAAATCAATAATGCTCCAATCAATTAAAATTTTCACATAAAAAACAAGGGATACTAAAAATGCCTGAAATTAATTTTCAATTAAATTTACCAGATGGTAAAAAAAAATCTCTATATTCACCCTCTACGGTAATTCTTGAATATTTAAAACCTGGAGATTCTTTAAAGATTTCAGATTTTAAGTCTCTTGCAATTCAAGCTTTGCATGAGGCTTCCGAAAAAGTAAGAGCAAAATATGGTTTTGCATGCACTAGAACTTTAGAAGAGGAAGAAAAAATACTAAGTTGGATTTCTAATTATGATCCTGACCAACTTATTTCAATATCAAAGGAATAAGCTATTAAGAATTAGTTCTACTTAAAAAATAGAAGATTTAATGAAACGTTTCCTACTAACTCCTATATTTAAAACTTTTAAACGGAGAACTTTTTTCTCATCTCTAGAACAGAATAATTGCCCAGTTTATGATGCTGAGGAGATAAAAAAGCAAGAACAAAAAGAAGCTATTAAAAAGTTATATCCTTAAAATTTAAACAGAAATATTAAAGTCACATTTAATGATGTAAAACCGTCATGTGTACCCCTTATACTCACCAACACTTTTATAAATGTGAACTTTCTTCGACTAATATTGTTCGATAAACTAAATAAAATGCTTTGAATTTGGATCAAAGAAAGGTAATCCAGAAACAATAAGTTTATTTGATGAATAAGTATATATTTAATTTCATGAGATTTTTATTTTTTGCCATTCTTTTTGCAGTTTTCCCATCTGAGATTTATGCAAAATTACCAACCACAATCATCCGAGATTGCTATGACGGTGATACCTGCACAACTATTGATGGAGAAAAAATAAGACTTGCTTGCATAAATACACCAGAGCTGAAAGGTAAAAAAGCTAATCCCATTAAAGCTAAAGAAGCAAGAGATTTCATGAATAATTTAGTATCAAAAGAAAAAGTTTCAATTAAAAGAATTACGACCGATAAATATGGCAGAACAGTTGCTGAATTATTTAAAAATAATATTAACTTACAAGAATTAGTTGTTAAAAAAGGATATGGAAAGATTTATAAAAGATATGCATTCCAATGTAGTTGGACGCAATAGAGCTTATTGATTATTAGAAAATTCTAAGCCTTTAATCTACCCACACTGTTTATCTTGTCCACTCAGACAAAATCTTTTTACTTCTGTATTTAATCTCATTTCACAACTAAGAGTCATAAGTGGTTTGACTGTACCTTGACCAAAATGTTTATTTTTATAGTGGTAGCATATTTTGCCTCTAGCATCTCTCCATTCATTCCACAATTTATCATCATTTAATTCTTGTCTTAATTCCCAATCATATTTATTGAGTTTTTCGGCAAAACACCTTGTATATTCACCAGTTACGCCATCCTCAACACATTCAAAAGGATAATTTTCAAATTGCTTATTATTCCAGCTTTCGAAACTATGATTATCTGCATTTAAATTCATTGGATAAAAGCAACAAAAAAATATCAGTACTAATTTCTTTTTTAAAAATCCAAGATTCATTTAATAAAAATATTTTCCTCACAGTAATAAATTAATCAAACATAATCCACACTCATAATTATTTCTCTAATAAAAGGAAATAATTATTTAGAGAATAATTTAAATAAGGATTTAATTTTATAAAAAATACTTTAATTATCTAAGTATTTAGTATGCTCAATTTTTATATTGTTTATATTTTTAATTAACTCAAGATCTAAATTAAAAACTAAAGCATAATCTCTTTTCGAAAAAATAAAATTACTATTATTACGAGGCTTGTAAGATGCAGAAGAACGAGCATAATATCCAGCCAATAATGAAATATTTGGATATGCTCCATCGTTTCCCAAGCTCCCATCCGGACTCAACATTACAATCTGAACATTTTTACAGGTGCTACTAATAGGAGAAATAGTACATGAATATATTACGTTTTCAGAACTATCCTCTAAAGATAATTTAATTGGATTATAGAAGAAAGTATTTAATCCAAATTTTTTTCTTTCACGAATAGATCTAAAATATTCAGAAGAAGAAATAAAGGGATGATTAACCAGGCTTATTTTTTTTTCTTGTGGGTAATATGAAAATCTCGACTTATCTTTTTCTATATGTTTAGAATAATATTTTTTATATTTTTCTGAATTTTTTATTCTTAGACCCAAGTTTGGAATAGAAAAAAGCTGCACTTTATTTTGATTATTTTCTACTAAACCAACATATATATTTTCATATGGTTTATTTGAAGATAAATTTTTAGAAAACTTTGATCTAAATAAATCCATGTAGTGAAACATTGATTTTTTATTTTTACTCCAGCGATAACCGACAACCTTTTTCCCTGGGTTTAGATCTTCTTCGGTAAAATTCATTTTTGCCCAATTTTTAAAAGTAATAGTTGAGTTTTTCCCTTCACTTAAATTATTTAAAACTTCCTTAATATTTTTTTTAAATGCATCATTCAATTTGAGACTAAAAGGGACAACGAACATTTTCATTGGATCGGACTCCTCAGGAACTTGATAACCCCAATAACTTCCAGTGAAGCGTTCTGTTGGGAACTTATTAAAAGGAAGTGCTTTTCCTATCTCAAATTCAGTGACTTCTCCAGTAAGAATAGGTTTTAATACTTTCTCTATATAAAGATCTAATTTATTATCTTCATTATCAATATTTGCTTTAATTTCATTGAACATACCAGTATCAATATCCTTTAGGTTGTAAGCAATCTGTTTGATATAACTAATAAAGTCATCAACTTTCACATCAACTCTTGCAGTGAGATTAAAAATCCCATCAATATTATTAATTTCAATAATTTCGAAATAACTTATTGATCCTTGAGAGTACTCCCTAATATTTCTATCAATATTTTTAGATTGATTAACTAAACCATTTTCTATTTCAACTTTTTTACTTAATTTTGTCTCTGCATCAATAAATTTACCAACAACATTTGTAAGAGCATTTTTTGCAGCATTTTGAGCAGCATCATCGATATTAATTCCATACCCATTTGCAATTACAGTTTTAACAGGATTATTTTCATCATTAGAGTTTTTTATTTCTATATTTTCAGAGGCATTTACTGAATTACCTCTAGATAAAATTGGAATATTTGTAAGTTGAAAAATTAATGATATTAATAAAAGATAAAATAATTTCATTTTAGAAATTAAAAAATCCGTCTATATTAGATTTCCCTTTAATTGGAACGAAATTTCCCTTTTGATTTGAATAGGAATTTTTCTCAATTTGATTTGTAAGTTTTTTTGCCTTATTGATAGTTCCTTGTTTGATTCCAACTGTAACCATTACATATTTTCCAGGTGTATAACAATCTGAAATTCTTATAGCACCCCTTAAAAGAGAACTAGATTTATTTTTAACTGAGCATAGTGTCTTCTTTACTTTTTTATAGTTAACAGATTTATCTCCCTCACCAGTGACGTCGATTGATAAAGTATTAGTCTTTTCATCTAAGCATTGATCAATAATTTCTTCAGAAAGAAATTTAGATATTTTTGCTTTTGCTTTAAGTTCCGCTTCTTCTATTGCATCTAAATAAAGTTCGGCATCATTTATTGGAACAGTTGCGAGTGCTGTAGACTTAATTTTTACGCTTCCATCAAAAGTTTCAATAACTTCAACACCATCAACAGCTGGATAATTACTACAAGATGCGGCAAAAGCACTTATAGGTGATAAAAGAAGAGTTAAAAAAGAAGCATAAGGAATATATTTTTTCATTTAGATACAGCAATAATTTTTACAATAATAAAACATCAAAAAATTATTGCATTTATTTGTTAATTCATTATCGTTTAGTTTCATAATTTCGTGAAAAATAATTGGAAAAATAATAAAGATTTTTATTTTAATATTCTTCAAATATGGAAAAGATTTAAAACTTACTGAGATTGACAGTCAAATTAAAATAAAAAGAGATTTTTTAATTTATTTAAATAAAAAAGTGATATTTTAGTTATGACTAAAAAACAAATAAAAAAAATCAAAAGATACGGAATATGGGCTTGGGTAGGAGCCATATATGGACCAATTATTTTTTGGGTTCTTTTTGTAAATCTCCCTAAAGTTGAATGGAAATATGTTTTTGAATCTAATAAAACAAGAGTTGCTCGCCACCATCAAAAAGCAAAAGATATTGGATTACCAGGTATACCTTATTGGAGAAATACTGGAACAGCAGCAGTACTTTATGTGAATGAAGAAGGTATAGCTTACGCAATGTGCGGTCCTGATTTCTTTTGTTCTAAGAAATTAAATGCAAAAAAAGGTACACATTATTTGCCTATTGCAGGCGGTGCTAAAAGAATTAAAAGCAATGTCATATTTGCTTTAAATAGCTATTGGTGCGATAGCTACGATATCAATAATTCTGGCAAATGTAGATCAGGTGGATGGGTTAATGGTTCAGAAAGATAGTTTAAGAATTACAAAATGAAACGCTTACTCCTTGCACTTCTATTATTCTCTAGTCCTGTATTTGCAGAAGATGATCAAATTTATTATGTTCATGTAAGACCCCCTTCTTCTTACTCAGGCACAATAGGCGAAGATGGCTTTTTCTACTATTTCACTAATTCTGCCGATAGAGTAAATGATGACATTTGTAAAATAAAAATTGATGGTGCATGCTTTGTAAAGACTGATGTTCCTGCAAAAATAATTAAAAAAGGAATCATGAAAGCTGGGGGTAGATATTGGTGTTCAGAAGATCATATACAAGAACGAAAAAAAGCCGACCCAAAACCTGTACTTCGTCGTGGTGGTGGATATATGGATTATGGATATGGAATCTGTACTAAAAATGGTTGGGTAACTAGAAGTCTGGATGAAATATAAATGAAACGCTATTTAATATCCTTACTTGCTGCTATTGCTCTACCTACTGCTGTTAGTGCTGAAAAACTTTGTACAATAACCAGCGAATTAGATAAGGATGTTGTTATCAAAATTGAAGGTGATAATTTAGGAATGTTTGGTCGCATTACCTATAAAAATAAATCAATGTATCGTATAAGTTTCCTTCATATGAATGGTTATGGTGGGCATTTATATACCATTAGTGAAGATAAAGACCCTGATATTTCATGGGTAGATTTTAAACATGGAAAATATTCTGGTAGTGGATTAGCTGTCTTTTTTGTTGGTAATCAAGTAGCTAAGGGTACTCCTGTTGAAGAACGTAAAAAGGGGCAGAAAAGAATGCTTATGCCACAACTTGGATCTAATATTTGGTATGAAAGAACAGATTTTGATAGAAGAAAAGAACCTGATAATTTAAAGGTTATAAGTGCTGCAGAAGGCTTCTTTAAAATTGAAGGAAAGAATTGTAGATTTCCTTATATGTGGTAATTAAATATTAAAATTGAAAAACTTTTTAAATTAAGAACTTATGAAAGGTCAATGGATAAATATTTATAGTGGCGATTTACCTTTAAGATCTTGGTGGGTAAATTCTGGAAATGAGTGTGAATATATATCCATAGTTTTACCAGAGGTATTTGGAATAAATAATTGGATAAGAAGTTTTTCTGAAAAATTAGCTGCACAAAATTTACCTGTATTAGCCATACCTCTTTATGGAAGAACGGCTCCAAATTTGGATTTAGGTTACAGCGAAGATGATTTAAAATTAGGCAGACATCATAAAAATTTAACTACCTTAAAAAATATTATTGAAGATGTTTCTGCAGGAATAAATTGGGTTAAAGAAAAATATCCAAAAAAGAAAATCGCTATTATTGGATTTTGTTTTGGGGGGCATGCAGCACTTATTGCTTCTTCTTTAAAAGAAATAGATAATTCATTTTGTTTCTATGGAGCAGGAGTTACAACTCCAAGAACCGATACTAATTTTGCACCTATAGATTTGCTTGAAAAAGTTTCTGGTAATTTAAATTTTATTTGCGGATCTGCAGATGATTTGATTCCTTTAAAAGATCGATTAGAAATTAAAAAAATGTTTAAGAAATTTGATCCTTTAGAAGAGAGATTTAGTTATGTTGAAATTAAAGGAGCTGATCATGGCTTTATGTGCGAGGAGAGAGAATCCTTCGATAAAGCTGCATCATTAATAGGTTGGAACTTATTGATGAAAGAATTAATTAAAAGATAATATGCCGAAAAGATCTGGTTTTCAATCTTCCATACAAGAATTTCTAACCAAATCAAATGATGAGGTTTTAGGAGAATTAACTAAGTTTCAAGAAGGATCAGTAGAGATAACGCAAAGAGATGCATGGCAGGATCAGATTGATTTATTAAAAGAAATTCTTCCTAACTTTGAAGAGGGATATATTCTATTCGAATTTAAAATCCCTAGGATTGGGAAAAGAGTCGACAATATATTGATCATAAAAAACACAATTTTTGCGATTGAATTTAAAGTTGGTTCTGAAAATTATTTCAATCAAGATAAAGTTCAAGCAATTGATTATGCCTTAGATCTTAAAAATTTTCACGCAGGAAGTCATGATGCAAATATAGTTCCAATTCTTGTTTCTACTGAAGCAAAAGACACTTCAAACAGCATTAATTTTTCTGAGGATGGGATATTAAATAGTTGTCTTCTGGCTAATAAATTTAATTTGCAAAATTTGATTGATGATGTTTTAAGTCAATCGAACATTCAAAAAGAGATTATATTTTCAGATTGGATCAATAGCTCTTATCTACCCACCCCAACTATTATTGAGGCGAGCAAAGTTCTTTATAAAGGACATGGTGTTTCTGACATTAGTAGAAACGAAGCTGGTTCAGATAATCTTGGTCAGACTTCAATTCTGCTAAATGAGATTATTGATAATTCAAAAAGAAATAATGAAAAATCTATCATTCTCTTAACCGGAATACCTGGTGCTGGTAAAACCTTGGCAGGTTTAAATCTTGCTTGTGAAAGAAGAATGAAAGATAAAAATGAAGAGGAGCATGCAGTTTTCTTAACAGGAAATGTTCCTCTAGTGAGTGTGCTTAGTGAGTCTTTAGCCATAGACGCTTCTAAAAATAATAAAAACAAAACGAAAGCCGAAGCTCTTAGAGAGGTCAAATCTTTCATACAAAATGTTCATCATTTTAGAGATGAATGTCTAGAAAATAATTCTCCTCCAACTGAAAGAATAGTAATTTTTGACGAAGCGCAAAGAGCTTACGATTTAGATAAAACAAAGAGTTTTATGAAAAGGAATAAAAATAAGCCTGACTTCAATTTTTCGGAACCTGAATTTTTAATTCAATCAATGGATCGCCACACTGGTTGGACATCAATAGTTTGTTTAGTTGGAGGAGGGCAGGAAATAAATAAAGGAGAAGGAGGTATGGAGGAATGGCTTAAAGCGTTAAGAGATAATTTTCCAGATTGGAAAGTTTGGATATCTAATGCATTAGATTCAAAATATTATTTACCTTCATTTAATCTTGATCAATTAAATGGGAGACTCTTTAGAAGAGATAATCTACATTTAAGTATTTCTATAAGATCTTTCAGATCAGAAAAAGTAGCTAAATACATATCTAATTTGCTTGAAGGAAATATTTCAGAAACCAAGAATTTATTAGGAGAACTAAAAGATTCATATCCAATTAAAATCACACGCTCACTCATAAAAGCAAAACATTGGTTGAGAAATCATGCAAGGGGATCAGAGAGATATGGATTATTAACCTCATCCGGAGCAAGTAGATTAAAACCCCTTGGAATATTCTCTGGATCAATAACAAAGGACAATGTGGCAAGTTGGTTTCTAAAAGAAAATAACGATGTCAGATCGAGCCTTGCATTAGAAGATGCGGCTACAGAATTTCAGGTACAGGGTTTAGAACTTGATTGGGCAGGATTGATTTGGGATGGAGATTTAATCAAGACTTCAACCGATTGGCTATATAAATCTTTTGTGGGAACTAAATGGAATAACATCATGGATCAAGAAGCTCAAAAAAATAAATTAAATGCTTATAGAGTTCTTTTAACAAGAGCACGTCAAGGAATGATTATTGTGGTTCCGGAGGGAGATCCATTAGATAAAACAAGAGACAGTGAAAAGTATGACCCTACTTGGAATTATTTAAGGGAAATTGGAATCGATGTTATTTAGAGATAGCAATGGCGGGCTTATAAGGAAAAAGGAGTAATCACGGGTTAATAAGGGGAGAGTAATGGCGGGCTTATAAGGAGAAGTGACCGATCACGGGCTAATGGGGGAAGATTATAAATACAACAAGTCTTCTCTAATACAACAAGCTTAGCTGGATATCCCTGAAAGATATCACTTCTAAGTACTACCACTAACTCTTTAACAAGAATTAAAAAGTTTTACTATAACTGGGTTTAAGAACGATGGCACCCTATTAGAGGGAAGGAGAATAAAATCTCCCTTTAAAGTACTGTTAGCTGGATATCGCTTAAAGATATCACCTCTAACTACTACCACTAACTATCTACAAAAGTACTAATTAAATGAATAGTGATGTTACTTATTATTCGAGGTTGGTTAATCCTGAACATCACTATTCAACTGTAGAGAGAATAGAGGAGGTAGATGAAACGATGAGTAGAAAATGAAAAAAATTTCTCTTAGCTCTATTTAATAAAGCGATCATGATATTTCCCCCATACCCGGTTAAAAATACAAACAATCAACAATAAAAATGAACAGCACAAAACGAATAAAAGAAGCTCATCCATGGCTCAGTTACGACGAAGTAGTAAAGATTCTTCTCTATCATCATCAGGGTTCAATGTGGATACAGAACCTTCAGGGAGACAAGCTTGAGAGGTCGATGGAAGCGTTCACAAAGCTTCTTAGATCCAAGAGTAGGAATACCCTTGAACCCTTTGTAGAGTACGTTCTAGACGATTACTACAAAGGTGTAGATGAGTATGGCAATCAGATAGAAGAATCAAGCAGAGAAGAGTCTTTTGAGCATAGATGGAATAGAGCAAGAGCTATCCTTTTGGAGAGTAAATAAGCTTGTTGACTCCCACCCTTTACCGATGCTATAAATATTAGTACACTTGTACTATATAGCTATGGAGGACTGGCAGGAATGGGATTACCTAGAGGACGAAATATTAGTAAGAAAACTACGGAAGATTTGTATTACTTGCAATCACTTCAGGTACAGCACGACAAGTTCTTGTGTCACCATCCTTACCTGTCCATTTCATCAAAAGCTTATTCCTCCAGGAGATCACCTCATTAAAGGATGTAGATACTGGAGAGAGAACAGCAGAATATTTGCTCCAGAAGCAGCTTAAGCATTAAGTACGTAGTTCTATAGAGAGAGAACAAAACCTAGTAATAGCCTTAATTTATAACCTCTATGTGAACAGATAATCAATTCTGTGTGAACAGCAAGGTCAAGAATCAAGCTATAACTAGGATTTTAGTTGGTTCCAATAAATAGAGAAAAAAAAAAGATCTGTAACCAGCGATCTGTTTCTATATTTTTTATACGGTAAATTAGATTAAATAAATCGATGATTTGAACGTCTGCAGAGAAGACTAAATACGCACTCTGTTCACACGCCGTTCACACATTGTAACTTTCTCATAACTTATTGATATGACTGACATTAATTACTGGCTAATGAAAAGTGAGCCTGATGCTTACAGCATAGATACTTTAAAAAATGAAGGTGTAACTTTATGGGATGGAATAAGAAATTATCAGGCTCGAAATTTTATGAGAAAAATGAATAAAGGAGATAAAGTTTTTTTCTATCATTCGAATTGTAAACCCCCAGGTATTGTGGGACTTATGGAGGTAATAGATCTAAATATTGTTGATCCTACTCAATTTGATCAAGATTCAAAATATTTTGATCCAAAATCGAAACCTGATAATCCGAGGTGGGATTGTGTAAAGGTAGAATATAAATTTAAATCAGATAAGATTTTAAGTTTGCCTGAATTAAAGATTTTATTTGATGAGGATGAGTTATTAGTCGTAAAAAAAGGAAATAGGTTATCTATATTACCTGTAAGAAATGATATTGCAAAAATACTACTAGAAAAAATATAAAAAATTTTAATCCTTAAAATTCATTGAAAACATATTGCCAATATAAAGTCTAGTTAAATTTCTATTGTGAAATCCTTTTTGCATCAAAAATCCTGCTATGGCCGCTTGTAATATTCTGTATTGATCCCAGTTAGGATGATCCTCAACGAATTTTTTCAAAGCCTTTTGAAGATTTTCTTGAAGTTCACATTTGAAACTTATTACTTCATCTTTATGATTTAACACTTTTGAATTTTCGTCGTAATTTAACTCTTGCATATTGAAAAAACTTAATTGGAATTTAAATCTACAAGATGTAGTTTTCTCCAAAATTACTGAATCGTCAACAAGCATCATTAAGAGACAGTCTCAGGTTATAGAATAATGAGAATTTAGTCATAAATAGGGAAGTCATGGAAATCAATTTTGTAAATTTAAATCTTACTTAAATATAAAGATTTATATAAAATCAGAAGTTTTCCACATGCTTTAGATTATCAGATATTTTTTTTTTAAATACTGTGGAAAAGTTGTGAAAAATTCTTTTTGGGGAGGGGAAATTTTTTCTAAAATTTCCAATTTTATTTATCTTTTAATCCATTGATTCCCACATGTTTTTTATTTCATAAAATAAATTTTGTGCTATTGGTATCGGCCAATACATTTCGAAGGATCTAGTTTGTTCTTGACTTTCAAAAACAAGCCTTAAACTCCATTCATTTTTTTTTCCCTCTAAATGAATATACCAAGGTAATTGTTCTAATTCTAAAGTAATAGATTCTTCATCCATTAGTTCATCTTTAATAACTAATAGTTGTTCATTAATTCTTAAGAGTAGAAGGCAGAGTGAATTGAATTCACTTTTTTGTAACTCGATTGACCAATTGTCTACACCAATCAAAAAGCAAAATTTGCCTTTTTTTAAATCTTTAAGTAATCTCCATCTTTTTTGGTCTTTTACCAAAATTAGCCTGGAAGTAAATCTGGTTGATCTTGCTCATCACTCAATTCAATAATTGACCTTTGAACGGGTTTAATAGTTGATTCCTCTAATAAGCCATCAAAATCATCAAAACGTCTTTGTTTAGCTCTGAAAGCAATCTTCACTGTAGTTAAGTATCTATTAGTTGATTTTCTTATCAAGCTCTCACCTCTCTTTGCAAGATCATTAGAATCAATTCCTGCATTGTTAGATATGTTCATTAAAAAAATTTTTTACTATAAAATGTATTTTACAATTTATTCGACCATTTCAAAACATAAATTACAAAAAGAACTTAATTGATTTAAAAATTTCATATGGAAGAAAGTTTATCTGGAACACTTGCTATCGATTTAGGGAACACTAATACTGTTGTTGCTTTTCAAGATCAAAAAGACATAAATTCTGTTTTAGTTGAAATACCGAATATTACATCATCTCCAGGAGTTATTCCTTCAGCAGTTTGGTTTGAGGAACCTTCAAAGATTACAAAAATTGGTATTAGTGCTCTAAAGATGAGGGATAACTCGAATTCTGATTTATTTTTTCATTCGAACTTTAAAAGATTAATTGGAAATTCTATTGAAAAAATTAACCAAAAAAATATTTTAAACCCTAATGAATGTGGCGAAAAATTTTTCCAAATTTTGTGGGCAAACATTCCTCACAAGTATGAGATTAAAAGACTTGTTTTGACTGCACCTATAGATACATATAAGGGGTACAGAGAATGGTTAGTTAACCTTTGCGAGGAAATATCTATAGATGAAATAGCCCTTGTTGATGAGCCTACTGCGGCAAGTTTAGGAATAAATGTACCATTTGGCTCAAAAATTATGACATTAGATATTGGAGGAAGCACAGTCGATATGAATATAGTCAAAATAGAAGGAGGAGAAGGGAAATCTGTTCCAATAGCTGAACTATTAAAATTTAAAGGTAATGATGTAAGCTCAATTTCAAAACAAAAAATAAGGTGTGCTGAAATAATTGGAAAAGCAGGTTCAAAAATTGGTGGGAAAGATATTGATCAATGGATAGTTGATTATTTTATTCCAGGTAATAATTATATTAATAATCTTTCTAAGGCAGAAAAAATAAAATGTAAACTCAGCTCATCTGCAATTAAATATGAAAATAAATATCCAATAAAATTATTTACTGAAAAAAATAACGAAAGTGAATTTTATCTTAGTAAAGAAATATTTGAGAAAATACTCATTGAAAATAATTTTCTTAATCACCTTAACTCTTTACTAAAAGATTTATTAAATCAAGCAAGAGGTAAATTTTGCACAGTTGAAGACTTAAATGCAATAGTTTTGGTTGGTGGAGGAACTCAAATACCATTGATTAAAGAATGGATAACAAAAAAAATTCCAAAAATTCAAATAAAGTCACCACCCCCTATTGAATCAATAGCTTTGGGAGCTTTAGCAATGACCCCGGGAGTAAAAATTAAAGATATATTAAACAAAGGGTTATCTATAAGATTATTTAATAAAAGAGAGCAAAAACACTTTTGGCATCCTATTTTTTGCAAAGGTCAAACATGGCCAACAGAATTACCCTTTAAACTGATCCTTCAAGCCAGTAAAAACAATCAGAAAATATTCGAAATAATAATTGGAGAGACACAAAAAGAGAGAGCATATGATGTTATTTTTGAAAATGGATTACCAAAGTTATCAGAGATTCAGAATGAAGAAGAAATTATAAAATGGGACAAAAAACCACTAAAAATAGTATTAAAAAGTAATTCGAAGATTGGAGAAGACACCTTAAAACTTTTTTTTAAAATTACGAAAAATGCTGATTTATTAGTTAAGTGCTTTGATATTGAAGATGAATTTTACGGAGAATATAATTTAGGAAATATCTTCTGAAAAATAGCTATTCAAGAAAAACTCCTTCTTCATTATCAATATTATTTAAACGTAAACTAATACTTTCAATTTTACTAGTTGGAACTTTTCTACCACAAAAATCTGGTTGAATAGGTAATTCTCTATGACCTCTATCTACCATTACTAATAACATCACTCTTTGAGGTCTGCCCCACGAAAATAAAGCATCCATTGCAGCTCTAATTGTTCTACCTGTGTAAATTACATCATCTATTAAAAGAATTTCTTGTTTCTCAATAGGGGTTGGAATATCTGCAGCTTGTATGAGGCGAGTTCCAACTCTATTTTGGTCATCTCTATAAAAAGTTGGATCAATTGTTCCTTTTCTAACTCTTAAACCTGTTTTAGAGAATAATTCCTTTTCTAGCACTTCTGTCAGCTCAATTCCTCTAGTCGGGATACCAACCAATAGAAGGTTATCCAGTTTTTTTACTTTTTCGATAATTTCGCAAGTTAAACGCGAAATAGTTTTTCTAAGCTCAACTTCAGTAAGTATTACAATCTTTTTTGTCTTCTTGGACATGATTTATCAAGAAATAAAATTAATCTAATATTTTCATAAATTAGCAAAAGCTAACTATGTTAAATATAAATTGTTAAAGAGTAACGTTTGAAGCTAAATTTAAGGTTGGATCAGTTAACAATGAATTTGATCTAAATATGTCAAAGATTAGCAGCAAAAATATAAAAAGATTAAGTGTTCCTCAGAGCCCTGTAGTTCTCGCAATATTAGATGGATGGGGATATCGAAAAGAAAAATCAGATAATGCTATAAAAAGTGCCAGTACACCAATAATGGACTCATTGTGGCATGCTTACCCCCACACCCTTATAAGTGCTAGTGGGTCTGATGTGGGTCTCCCAGATGGTCAAATGGGTAATTCAGAGGTAGGACACCTTACCATTGGTTCGGGAAGAATAATACAACAAGAACTTGTAAGAATTTCAAATATTGTAAAAAATAATCAATTAAGCTTGGTAAATGAGTTAAAAGAGATGGCTGATTCATTAAAGAGAAACAATTCTACTTTGCATATCACGGGATTATGTTCCGATGGAGGAGTTCATAGTCATATCGATCATTTATTAGGTTTAATAAAATGGGCATCTGATAATAAACTTAAAAAAGTTGCAATCCATATTATTACTGATGGAAGAGACACTCCTGCGAAAAGTGCCTTAAAGTATCTAAATCAAATAGAATCATGTATAAAAAAATTTAACGTAGGCGAAATAGCATCCATTTGCGGAAGATACTGGATAATGGATAGAAATCTTTTATGGGATAGAACAGAAAAAGCATATTCTAATTTGACTGATCCTGATATTCAAATAACAAATATTTCTCCCAAGGATTACATAGAAAAAAGTTATGACAAAAACATAACTGATGAATTTATAGAGCCCATACGAATGTCTGAGAACTATCTTAAAAATGGGGATAGTTTGATTTGCTTTAACTTTCGTCCAGATAGAGCAAGACAAATAGTCAAATCCCTTTCAGTCAAGGAATTCTCAGACTTTGAAAGAAAAAATTATCCAAATTTAGATTTTGTTACTTTTACTCAATATGATCCGAACTTTCCCGTTAAAGTTGCATTTCCTCCTGAATCACTTAATAACTTTATAGGCCAAATAGTTTCAGAAAATGGACTTAAACAATACAGAACCGCGGAAACTGAAAAATATCCTCACGTAACATACTTTTTCAATGGAGGAGTTGAAATACCTTTACCTGGAGAAGAGAGACATTTGATTCCATCTCCAAGAGTCGCAACATATGATATGGAACCCGAAATGTCTGCGGAGGAATTAACTATTAGTTGTTCTAAAGCAATTAAAAGCGGGAATTATGCTTTTGTTGTAATCAATTTTGCTAATCCTGATATGGTTGGTCACACAGGCAACATGGATGCAACAATTAAAGCTATTGAAAAAGTAGATAAATGTGTAGGTCAAATAGTTAATGCTACTGGAGAAATGGGCGGGAGCATAGTTATTACAGCTGATCATGGTAACGCAGAGGTAATGAAAGGATCTGAAGGAGAACCATGGACAGCACACACAATAAATAAAGTTCCATTAATTTTGATTGAAGGTGAAAAAAGAAAAATACCAAGTATGGGAAATGAAATTAATTTAAGAGAAAACGCAGGCTTAGCAGATATTGCTCCCACTTTATTGCAATTATTAAATCTACCAATCCCAAAAGAAATGACAGGGAAATCGCTTATTCAAGAAATTGAATTAAAGGGTTATAATAAAGTGGTTCAACACGTTTAAGGTCAATAAAAGTTTTTTGAGCAATGATTCAAATTATTAGTTGGATTTGGGTATTTTCTGGAGTTCTTCTCATTCTCTTAGTTTTACTTCATAGTCCTAAAGGTGATGGAATGGGAGGAATAGCCGCCAGTGGAAGCTCTATGTTCAACAGTGCAAGTAGTGCAGAAGCCTCTCTAAACAAAATAACTTGGACTTTTTTAGTGATATTTTTAGCTCTAGCAATTATTCTCAGCGCTGGTTGGATTTCGTAAAAGTTCAATAAAAAAGGGACCATTTTGAATGATCCCCTTTAAAAAATTTATTAAAAACTATTATTTAGTTAGTAATCGAAGTCGCCGCCCATACCTGGAGCGCCTCCTGGAGCAGCTGAATCTTTTTTCTCAGGTAGATCTGCAACTATGCATTCAGTGGTCAGAACCATTCCTGCTATTGAAGCTGCATTTTGTAATCCTGAACGTGTAACTTTTGCAGGATCAACTATACCAGCAGAGGACATATCTACATATTCTCCAGTTGCTGCATTGAATCCATCATTAAATGGTTTAGTTTTTACATTTTCAGCAATCACAGCTCCATTAGAACCTGCATTCTCAGCAATTCTCATAAGAGGAGCAGTAAGTGAAGCTTCAACAATGTTAGCTCCAATTAATTCCTCTCCTTCTAAATTTGTATCAGCCCATTCTTTAAGAATAGGAGATAAATGAGCGAGAGTTGTTCCTCCTCCAGGTACAATTCCTTCTTCGACAGCTGCTTTTGTTGCATTAATAGCGTCCTCAAGACGAAGCTTTTTATCCTTCATCTCAGTTTCAGTAGCAGCCCCAACCTTAATCACTGCTACACCTCCAGCTAATTTAGCAAGACGTTCTTGAAGCTTTTCTTTATCATATGAGGAGTCAGTCTCATCCATTTGCTTCTTAATTTGATCACATCTAGCTTTAACTGCTTGCTCGTTACCTTCCGCTACAATAGTTGTAGTCTCTTTATTGATAGTTATTCTTCTACCAGTTCCGAGCATATCTAAGGTAGCATTTTCCAGTTTCAAGCCTGCATCTTCAGTAATAAGTTGTCCATTAGTTAAAACTGCCATATCTTCAAGCATGGCTTTTCTTCTATCACCAAATCCAGGAGCTTTCACTGCGGCAACATTTAACACGCCTCGTAATCTATTAACAACAAGAGTTGCTAAAGCCTCTTTTTCAATATCTTCTGCAATAATGACTAGTGGTTTACCAGTTTTAGCTATTTGTTCCAAAACGGGAACTAAATCTTGCACTAAGGCAATTTTTTTATCAGTCAGAAGAATATATGGTTCATCTAAAACAGCCTCCATTCTCTCTGTGTCTGTTGCGAAGTAAGGTGAGATATAGCCTTTATCAAAGCGCATCCCCTCAGTAACTTCTAATTCAGTAGTCATTGATTTTCCTTCTTCTAAGGAGATAACTCCTTCTTTACCAACTTTATCCATAGCATTGGCAATCATTTGACCAACTTCTTCATCGTTTCCAGCAGCAATAGTTCCACATTGGGCTATAGCATTGCTATCGCTAATAGGTTTGGAATTCTCCTGAATTTTACCAACTAGAAATTCAGTCGCTTTATCAATTCCCTTTTTCAAAGTAATTGCATTAGCTCCTGCAGCAACGTTTCTCAAACCAGCTTTAACCATTGCATGTGCTAAAACGGTGGCTGTTGTGGTGCCATCCCCAGCTGCATCATTAGTTTTTGAAGCAGCTTGTCTGATTAAAGCAACCCCTGTGTTTTCAATGTGGTCCTCTAATTCAATCTCTTTAGCGATTGTGACACCATCATTGATAATCTGTGGAGCACCAAATTTTTTCTCTAGTACAACATTTCTTCCTTTAGGTCCAAGCGTTACAGCCACAGACTCAGCAAGGATATCAATTCCTCTCTCGAGCGCTCTACGAGCTTGCTCATTGTAAATAATTCTTTTAGCCATGTTTAGGCAGTGATTTAGTAATAAGTTTTAATAATTTTTGAAACAAATAATTTAGCTTACTACAGCTAAAATATCCTTTTCAGAGAGCAAGACATATTCATCTCCCCCCAATTTAATGTCTGTACCAGCATATTTGCTGTACAAAACTTTATCGCCAATACTCACTTCCGGAGTTTGTCGAGAACCATCGTCATTAAGTTTGCCAGGGCCCACCTGAGCAACTTCTCCGACCTGTGGTTTTTCTTTAGCTGAATCAGGCAAAAGGATGCCCCCAGCAGTTTTTTCCTCAGATGCGGAAACTTTAATAAATATTCTATCTCCCAGTGGTTTAACTGTAGAGACTGTAAGTGAAACAGCTGCCATAGATTAATGGAGGATCATGATTGAGACGCTTTGCGTCATAAAAATGGAAAGAGAAGATCTCTGTCCTTATCATCAACAAGATAATCTGCAGAGCGGCAATTAAACCATACTTAAACTGTGCGGGTGGCCGAACCCATTTAACGAATCTACCCATGAGGTGGTAGTATTTTCGGATTATGAGCTGTTTAAATCAGCTATTTATCACCAATCAATAAAAAATGGTAGCAACTCCATCAACTTCCTCACAAACAAAAGGCGTAGTACGTCAGGTAATTGGTCCAGTTCTAGATGTAGAATTTCCGGCTGGGAAATTGCCCAAAATATTAAATGCATTAAGAATTGAAGCTAAAAATCCAGCTGGACAAGACATAGCGCTCACTGCTGAAGTCCAACAGCTCCTAGGTGACCACAGAGTAAGAGCAGTGGCAATGAGTGGCACAGACGGCCTTGTAAGAGGCATGGAGGCAATTGATACAGGAGCACCAATATCTGTTCCTGTAGGAGAAGCAACTCTGGGAAGAATATTTAATGTTTTAGGAGAACCTGTAGATGAACAAGGTCCAGTGAATACTAAAGATACTGCTCCAATTCATAGGGCTGCGCCAAAGTTAACCGACCTAGAAACCAAGCCAAAAGTTTTTGAAACTGGTATTAAAGTTATCGACCTTTTAGCTCCTTACAGACAAGGAGGAAAAGTTGGATTATTCGGAGGTGCTGGTGTTGGAAAGACGGTTCTCATTCAAGAATTAATTAATAACATAGCGAAGGAGCATGGAGGAGTTTCTGTTTTTGGCGGTGTGGGGGAAAGAACCAGAGAAGGTAACGATTTATATGAAGAATTTAAAGAATCGGGAGTTATAAATGCAGATGATTTAACTCAATCAAAAGTCGCCCTGTGTTTTGGACAGATGAATGAGCCGCCTGGTGCAAGAATGAGAGTAGGCTTATCAGCACTTACAATGGCCGAACATTTTAGAGATGTGAATAAACAAGACGTCCTACTTTTTGTTGATAACATTTTTAGATTTGTTCAAGCTGGTTCTGAAGTATCTGCATTACTTGGAAGAATGCCTTCAGCTGTAGGATACCAACCGACTCTGGGAACTGATGTTGGTGAATTGCAAGAAAGAATTACTTCTACACTAGAGGGGTCAATAACATCTATCCAAGCTGTTTACGTACCTGCTGATGACCTAACAGACCCTGCTCCGGCGACAACCTTTGCTCATTTAGATGCTACTACTGTGCTTGCTAGAGCTCTTGCAGCTAAGGGAATTTATCCAGCAGTTGATCCACTAGACTCAACGAGTACTATGTTACAGCCATCAGTTGTTGGCGACGAGCATTACAAAACAGCCAGAGCTGTGCAATCAACTTTACAAAGATACAAAGAGCTACAAGATATTATCGCAATTCTTGGTTTAGATGAGCTTTCTGAAGAAGATAGATTAACAGTAGACAGGGCTAGAAAAATCGAAAAATTCCTGTCACAACCTTTCTTTGTAGCAGAAATATTTACAGGAATGTCTGGTAAATATGTAAAATTAGAAGATACCATTGCTGGTTTCAATATGATTCTGTCAGGTGAATTAGATAATTTACCAGAACAGGCTTTTTACTTAGTTGGTAATATTGATGAAGTTAAAGCAAAGGCTGAAAAAATCAAATCAGAAAAATAAATATTTGAATATAAATATATTTAACCTTCAATAATTTTAAATTAATGGCAATTTCTCTAAAAGTTTTAGCTCCTAATAAAAATGTTTATCAAGGCGAAGCTGAAGAAGTGATCCTTCCAAGTACTACAGGTCAGCTTGGCATACTACCAGGACACATCTCTTTAGTTACTGCTATAGATATTGGCGTTTTAAGGCTAAGAATGAATTCCCAGTGGAAATCAATAGCTCTTATGGGAGGCTTCGCTGAAATTGAATCAGATGAAGTCATAGTTTTAGTAAATAATGCTGAAATTGGTTCTGAGATTAATGTTCAAACTGCTGAACAAGATCTTAAAGAAGCAAAATTAATAATCAGCAAATTTTCTGAAAATGAAAAAAGTCCAGAGAAAATAAAAGCCTTGAAAGATATTTCCAAGGCTGAGGCTAGAATTCAAGCTGCAAAGAACTAATATTTAAGCAGTTCCACAAAAGGTTACTTCAGGAAACTTTAATTTGGCTTCTTCTAATTTTTTTGTTTTACCTTCTTCTTGCCAATAATTTATTACCTCAGTAGCTTTATTCAATATTTCTACTCTTTCATTATCTGTAATCCAAGCTTTGTTTTCGAGTTCACTTTTTAATTTTTCCCAAGCATCATCTCTTGGCCAGAAATAATAAGCAGTAAGAGGACTTGGACCTCCCCCTACTATTTGATCAACAGCCAAAGCAACATTATCAGGCAACCACAATACCTTAATGATAAATCTCCCTTCGTCAGGCTTAGGGGTATAACCAGTAGGAACTCCATCCTCATCAATTGTGGCAGCCGCTAATACAGCTGAAGCACCCATCATTCCCGAATTAGGAGAATAATTTTTAGACTTTTGGTCATCTCTGTTTTTTTCTTTTGAATTTTGATTTAACTTATCTGAGGAGGTCATTCACGGATTTATGGTTAATAAATAATTTATCAGTTTATGGTCACATTTTGATTGATTTATTCAAAATTCCTTGATTTTAGTTATTCATACTTTCTAAATAGAGTTTTTATCTATCATTAGGAACTTGATAAAAATCATAAATTGTAGCTTCCAATGAATCCCAAAGATCTTTAGGAATATCGTTTTCTTCTGCAAACATTCCAAGCTGACTAACCAAGGCTCTAGCCTGAGAGAGTTTCGAATCATATGAATCTGAATTATTCATTTTTAAACTTTAAATTTTATAAAATAAATCTATTAATTGGATTAGTCAAATTTTAAAATTCCAAATCAGAAATTTCTTTGAGTGCAGCAATACTTAAAACTTCTGGGCTTGCGTCTTTAACCAAAACATCATCTTCTATTCTTATCCCAATGCCTTTCCATTTTTCATCAATCTTAGGTTGTCCTTCAGGTACCGGGATCCTATCACTTATATAGATCCCAGGTTCTACTGTAAGAATCATTCCATTCTGTAATGGCACTTCATAGTCTCCCATTCTATATGCTCCAACATCATGGACATCTAAGCCTAACCAATGTCCAGTTCTATGCATGTAAAGATGTTTATATGATTGATTCTCTATTATCTCCTCAGTGCTACCCGATAATAAACCTATTTCCTTTAATCCTTCTATCAGAATTGTTAAAGCAACATTATGAACAGCACTAGAATTTGATCCATTTACAGCACTTTTAATTGCATTTTTCTGCGCACTTAATACAATTTCGTAAATAACTCTTTGCTCATTAGAAAATTTTCCACCTATTGGGATGGTTCTTGTTATGTCCCCATTGTAATAATCAATTAATGAGCAGCCAGCATCTACCAACAATAAATCTTCTTTTTTCAATGGTGAGTTATTTGAAGTGTAATGCAAAATGCAGGCATTATCTCCTGAAGCAACAATAGAATTATATGCAGGTCCTCTCGCCCCTTTTTCCAAAAAGAACCCTTCTAGAAGACCCTGAATTTGCCTTTCATTTTTCTTTGATGAGATAGATTCTCTTACTAATTCATGAGCTTCAGCTGAAATTTGTGTAGCCTCTCTCATTCTGTTAATTTCAAATTCACTTTTAATTAATCTCATCTCATTTAAATAAATTTCTGGAGATTTTATAGAATTTGCACCGATCCCTAATCTTGATCGATTTTCAAGTTGTTGTGAAAATATCTCGAGCACTACTTTCTCAATTAATGGATACTTACCTATTGAAAAAACAAGTTCATCGGAACCATTTATGTACCCTGGAAGTAAATCTCTTAGTTCAGTTATAGAGTGAGCCTTGTCAGCCTTAAACTCTTTTTCTGCGCCTTCTATACCCCATCTAAAGCCATGCCAGACTTCACTTATAACATCTTTAGGAGCGACAAACATAATAAATCTCTCTCCCTTTGGCTTATGGGATAAGAAAAGAGCAATTGCATCAGGTTCATCGAAACCAGTTAAATACCAAAAATTACTATCTTGTCTAAAAGGGTATTCACAATCGGCGTGATGCTTTACAAGATTAGCTCCTGGGATAATGGCAGCTTTTCCATCTAATTTATTTAAGAAAACTTCTCTTCTTTCTTCAAAAACTTTATGGTCAGGTTTAAACATAAATTGTGTATTGGCGTGTTTAAAAAAAAAATGGAAGAATGAATAAAACAGATTTAGTACCTAATCTACTTTAATGGAACCAAGTGTTTACGGTTTAATTTTTCTTATAATATTTATATTAATTGGCTCAGCATGTTGTTCGGGAGTAGAAGCAGCTTTTTTAGCTGTAAATTCAATAAGAGTTTTAGAAATTGCCTCTAGACAAAAGCCAAAAAGTTCAGCGAATCAACTTCTAAAACTTAGAAAACATCTAGGACGAACTCTAACTGTAATTACTATTACTAATAATGGATTTAATATAATTGGCAGTCTTATTTTGGGAGTATACGGAGCATTAGTAATTAATAGCAGTTTTGGTTTGACTCTTTTTTCAATAGCTTTTTACATACTAGTTGTTTTATTAGGAGAAGTACTACCCAAAGCTCTTGGCACAAGATTTTCAGTTCAAATAGCATTATTGTCGGTTCCTGTCTTGAGAATATTAAATACTTTAATGAGGCCATTCTTAATATTAATTGAACAGATATTTCCAGTTATTACGGCAGAAAATGAAATTTCAACTGATGAAGAAGAAATTAGACAAATGGCAAAAATTGGAAGTCAGAAAGGTGTTATAGAAGCTGATGAGGCAGCAATGATATTTAAGGTTTTTCAATTAAATGATTTAAAAGCTAAAGACTTAATGACCCCTAGGGTATCGGCACCTTGTCTTGATGGGTCTTCAAATCTTGGTGAAATTTCCAGACTTATAATGTCTGACAGCTCTCCATGGTGGGTTATTTTGGGAGATAAAGTTGACAAAATACAAGGGGTAGTAAAACGTGAAAAAATGTTAGCAGAATTAATTAATGGGGAGAATAAAAAATTATTATCAGAAATTTGCGAACCTGTGGACTACATTCCCGAAATGATTAAAGCAGATCAATTATTAACTAAATTTGACAAGAATCATAAAGGAGTGAAAGTAGTAGTAGATGAATTCGGGGGATTCGTGGGAATTATTGGGGCAGAAGCTGTGTTATCTGTATTAGCCGGGTGGTGGAAAAATAAATCATGAAACAATTTAAAATTAAGGAAAATTATTTACTGTTAAAAAAATGGTGGGAGACTATTGATCTTACCAATTATGAAAAAAGTTTCCTTAATAAAGAAATAATTTCTTTTAATCAACAACTTTTAAGACTTAAAGAAAAAAAAATAAGAATTGGCGCATATGGTAAATCAGGTGTAGGAAAATCTTCTGTTTTAAATTCTTTATTAAAAAAAGACATATTCAAAACAGATATTCTTAATGGGACCACAAAAGAAATACAATCGGAAACTTGGACTCTAAAAGATCAAACATTCAATAGTTTAGAGTTGCTAGATTCTCCAGGATTTGATTTCTGCAATATAAAATTCCCAGATAAATTTTACTCTTTTATAAATCATTCAGATCTTATTTTATTCATAGTTTCGGGAGATTTAAATAGAAATGAATTAAGCGAAATCAGTTCTTTTATAAAAGATGGAAAAAAAATTATTGTAATTTTAAACAAAATCGATCTATATAATAAAAATGAATTAAAAGAAATACTTGAAAATATAAAGTTTAAGCTTCCAAAAGACTTAAATATTCCAATAATTATTAATAATGAAAACAATCTTAAAAATTACATAACAGAATTAATAAATCAATATGGTGAGATGCTATTAACACTAAATTCTATTCAATTGGCTGACAAATTGTTTCTGCTAATAAAAGAGCAAAGATTGAAAAAAAGGCAGAAATTAGCTCAATCAACTATTGGTAGATTTTCGACTATAAAGGCATCCGCAGTAGCTCTTAATCCTTTTATTTTATTTGATGTTGCTGGGAGTTTCGCACTAGATACTGCATTGATTAGCGAATTAAGTAAGATTTACGGCTTGAAGTTGAAAGGTGAATCTACAAGAAAAATATTTAAAAATATATCCATTAATAATTTATATTTGGGAGTCACGCAAGTTGGCGTTAATACCTCTTTCAACCTTATTAAGAAAGTAATTTTATTAACAGCACCTTTTACTAACGGGCTTTCATTATTACCCTATGGACCCATAGCGATTATTCAAGCAGCAATCGCGGTTCATTCTACAAAAATCATAGGGAAGTTAGCAGCAAAAGAGATATTTATAAGAAGCAAAGCTTCTTTTATAGAACCTGCGACTATAATGCAAAATATGGCTTTTAATGACCCAGAGATCTATAACCATATAAATATTTATTTTTCAAATAGAAATTTAAATAAAAATTTTGTTAGCGTTCTACCTTAAAACTTAAATGGGAAAAAGAATTGCATTATTTGGTACCAGTGCAGATCCACCTACCATTGGACATAAAAAAATACTTGAAGAATTATCCAAAATATATGCTTTGACAATTGGTTATGTTAGTAACAACCCCAACAAAAATCACAAAGAGGATATATCAATTCGTAGTCAATTATTAAAAACTCTTATTGAAGATTTAGATAATCCTAAAATTTTATTTAATCAAAGTATTAGTAGCCAATGGGCAGTAGAATCAATTAAAAAATGTAAAAGAATTTATGAATTAAATAATTTAGATTTTGTCATTGGGAGCGATTTAGTTAAAGATATTTTCTATTGGAAAAATTTTGATAAAATTACTGATGAGGTTAGTTTTTTAGTAATTTTAAGAGAGGGATACCCTGTTGAATCAAATACTCTTAAAATGTTAGAAACTTATAAAGTGAAGTTTAAGATTTCAACCATAAAAATCCCAAACATTTCAAGTTCTAAGCTCAGATCAAATTTTAATTATTCTAATTTACCAACTTCATTAATAGAAATTGTTAAAACGAATAATTTATATGAATCCACTAAATTAGTTGAATGAAGTTTTTACTTGCTCAAATTAATCCAGTAGTTGGTGATTTAGAGGGTAACGCTAAAAAAATACTTTGTACTGCTTCGAAAGCTAGCTCAACTTCTGCAGATTTAGTTCTTACTCCAGAATTATCACTATGGGGATATCCATCAAACGATCTACTTCTAAAAAAAAATTTAATCAAAAATCAATATCAAATTCTTGACCAATTAGCCACAGATATTAATCAAAAATATGGAAACTTGAGTATCACAGTAGGGATAGCTGAGATAATAAATGATTCTTTTTTCCCAAATCTTTATAATTCTATTGCATTGCTTGAGCGCGGTGAGTGGAAAATAATTGCTCGTAAAATTATTCTACCCACCTATGAAGTATTTGATGAGAAAAGATACTTTAGATCAGAAGAAAAAGTTTCCGTATTAACAAAAGAAATTAACAATAAAATTTGGCGACTTGGCTTTACTATATGTGAGGATTTATGGGTCAATAAAAATATAGAAGGTAGAGGAATTCATAAAAAGAATCCTATTTTTGATTTAAAGAAAAAAAAAGTTGATATCTTAGTGAACTTATCGGCCTCCCCATATACATTCAAAAAGTTAGAGATAAGATCCAAAGTTTCCAGTTTTGCTGCTCAATATCTTCAAGTACCACTGATATATGTAAACCAGATTGGAGCAAATGATAATTTAATTTTTGATGGAAATAGTTTTATTCTTGATAAGAACGGATCTAAAATTAAGCAATTAAAATCTTTTGCAGAAGACCTCTCCATATGGGACATTGAACAAACAAAACCTCAAAAAAATAAATTTGAAAAGTCTGAAATGTCATCAATTTTTGATGCATTAGTTCTTGGTGTTAAGGATTATGCTCAAAAATGTGGATTTAAAACAGCTTTAATTGGACTAAGTGGTGGCATTGATTCAGCACTAGTTTCGGCAATTGCGACAGCTGCTCTTGGCAGTAATAACATTTATTGCGTCTCGATGCCCTCTAAGTGGAGCTCATCTCACTCAAAGAGTGATGCGAAAGATTTAGCGAGAAGATTAAAAATAAATTTCAATAGCATCCCAATTGAAAATTTGATGAGCTCTTTTGAAGAATCTTTTAAAAATACCATATCATTCGAGATGGCTGAAATAACAAATCAAAATATTCAATCAAGAATCAGAGGAACGCTTCTGATGGCTTTAGCAAATCAAGAAAAGCATTTATTACTTTCAACAGGAAATAAATCAGAGCTAGCTGTAGGATATTGCACACTTTATGGTGATATGAATGGGGGATTATCAGTAATTGGGGATTTATATAAAACTAATGTTTTTAAATTATGCAATTGGCTTGATAGTGAAGATTCAATTCACCATAGAAAATCATATTTGTTAAACACTAATGTAGATATTATTGGAGAAAATATACGTACGAAAGCTCCAAGTGCCGAATTAGGTCCTGATCAATTAGATACTGATTCTCTCCCACCTTATTCTATTTTAGATAATATTCTTAAAGGAATTATTGAAGAGAAAAAAGATTTACAACAACTAGAAGAAGATGGTTATAAAAAAGATTTAATTTTAAAAATTATCTCCCTCATAAAAAAAGCGGAATTTAAAAGAAAGCAAGCTCCCCCAATTCTAAAACTAAGCAGTCAATCATTAGGAAGTGACTGGAGAGTTCCCATAGCAATATCTTGTTAATCACTATAAGAGCACTGTTGGATTTTTTTTAAAGGCCGTTTAACTGAATCAAGGTTGATACCTTTTTTGATAGCAAGAATTATACCTGCAGCTTCTAAATAATTATCCACTTCAAAAAGATTGGGATAATCATAAAACTCATTTGTCACTTTTAATGTATTTTGATTTTTTACAGAAATAATATTCAAACCTTTTTCAATACCGGCCAGTACTGCTTCTCCACCTAGTGCTCCATTAGGAACAACAATAGATTCAATCTGATCTGGGTGTAGTGAAATTAATTCATGTTTAGAAGGCCATTCAACAATATCAGGTGCATTGCTTAATCCAATAAGTACTGATGGTAAAAAGGTGTATCCAATTTCTTCTGCAGCTGCACGAGGATCTAAATTTTCATTCAATTCAATTGAACTTAAAGCAGGTGCGTGAGCACAGGGAACTCTTAAAAATTTGCTTATTAAATGACTTATAACTGCTTCGACTCCAGAAATAGGATCAACCCCTTTCCCTTCTCGATAGATATTTGTTTCTAAAGAATCTGAATCTTCTGGAAATTTTGCCACAATTGCTATTGCCGTAGCTCCTCTTTCTATTAAACATTTTCCAGCATCAATTAGAGTATCAGGATTTTCAATTGTACCACCACTGATTTCTGAAGAATCAGAATCAATAACTATGTTTAATGGTTTTTTTGTAATCACATAAGAATGAACATTAATACCTAAAGTAGAAATACATGCATCAGCAACTTGTAAATGCCTTACTAATATTTCTTTTTCAATGGCTGCATCAAAAATTATCCCAATTTTCTGTTGCTTTACCATTTTTAAAGCGATTTCTCCTTTAGCAAGTCGATCTAAACTATAACCCTCAACATAAAAAATATTTTTATCTTTTTCAGAAAGAGTACCGCCATTCATAACATTTGGATGAGTAATTAAACATCCACTAGCCGATGCTAATAATTTAGCGGTAGGAAGTGCATCCCCAGCAAAACCTCCTACTTCACAACCAATACCAGTGGGAACAATAAATATTGTTGGTGAATTTTCCATTATTGAAAATATTTAAATTTATATTTTTAATTAGCTAAGACAGCTTTAATTCTAAGTTTTTTTGTTCCAAAAGAGTCAGAAGAATTTTGAATATCAACAATTGACCATCGAATTAGATCACCTTTTTGTTCTAAATTTGAAATGATAAATCCCCTTAAATTTTTTAAATTTATTGAAGCTGGCCAATCTAAATAATAATCAACTGAACTTAATTTCATTTTTGATATTTACCAAATTGATCATTATATAAATTGTCTTCGACTTCTTGACCAATAACAATCTTCAAATCTGACTTGGGATATGCCACACACAAAAGTGCAAATCCCTTTTCCCTCAAATCATCATTTAATCCCATAGCATCTTCTTGATCTACAGATCCCTCCAATATCATGGATGCACAATCTGTACAAACTCCTGAACAACAGCTACTAGGTAAATCTATTCCATTCATTTTTGCCGCTGAAATAATATCTTGATCTCCAGAACATAAAAAACTAAAAGTCTTTTGCTCAAATTGAACTTTGATATTGTATTCAGGCATATCCTAAATCTTATTGCTAAACTGCTGAACCTCCTACAACTTCTAATATTTCTTGAGTAATAGCTGCTTGTCTGGCTTTGTTATAGGTTAGATTCAAAGTACTTGCTAGTTCTTTAGCATTATCACTCGCATTATTCATAGCAGTCATCCTACAAGCGAGTTCAGAAGCTGCAGACTCTTGAAGAGCTCTTAGTATCTGATTCTGTAAATATAATGGTAATAACGAATCTAATAGTTGATCAGGGCTTTGTTCAAAGACAATATCTGATGGCAACTTCTCTGAATCACTATTTTCAATACTTGATTTTTCAACAAGTAACTTACTATCTTTTGTAGTCAACCTAAAAATTTCATCGTTTTTATCAGCAATTCCTTGAGGGTCAAGTGGCAAAAGTGTTTGAACGACAGGGGCGCAGCTAACTAGAGTGATGAATTTCGTGTAAATAATTTCAACCCTATCAGAATTTTCCGAAAGAAATTCAGCTAAAATCTCATTTGTAACTCCTTCAGAGTCCTTGACTGTGGGGACCTGTTCTAGTTCTTTGAAAGTACTTTTAATTACATATCTATCCTTTCTATTTTGAAAATATCCAATAGCTTTCTTCCCTACCAAAATTAAATTTGGCTGATATCCTTGTTTGACTAATTCTGCGTATCGTATTTCTACTTTTTTTATTATATTTGTGTTGTAACCACCGCATAAACCCCTATCCGCAGTAATACAAACCAAGGTGATGCTTTTTACTTCTCTCTTAGATAATAGAGGAGAGTCGACTGCCTCAAACTGTACTCTAGATTGAATATTTTCTAAGACCCGTGCAAGTTTATCTGCAAAAGGTCGACTCTTAAGAACTTGATCTTGAGCTCTTCTAACTTTTGCAGCTGCAACAAGTCTCATGGCCTCCGTTATTTTTCTTGTATTTTTAACAGAAACAATTCGATCTCTAATCTCTTTAAGATTTGCCATGGTATCTCCTAAATAAATTTAAACTGTGGCAAGCATTGATGATTTAACTTCATTTATCACCTCTTTTAGAGTCGCTTCTAATCCATCATTTAATTTCTTTTCTTTAAGAATCTCTTCCATAAATTCTGCTTTATTTAACTTTAGGTATTCCCTGAGTTCAGTTGCAAATTTAGTAACATCTTCAACAGGCACCTCATCAATAAGACCTTTAACTCCTGCATAAACAACTGCGACTTGCTCTGCAAGGTTCAGTGGAGAGAATTGAGGTTGCTTTAATAGCTCTCTCAGTCTTTTCCCCCTTTCAAGTTGTTGCTGAGTCGCTTCATCAAGGTCAGATGCAAATTGAGAAAAAGCGGCTAGTTCATCAAACTGTGCGAGTTCTAATTTTAAAGTTCCTGCAATTTTTTTAATTGCTTTTGTCTGAGCGGCTCCTCCAACACGGCTAACAGAAATACCAACATTAATAGCTGGTCTTAATCCTGAGTTAAATAAATCTGCGCTTAAGAAAATTTGTCCATCTGTAATTGAAATAACATTCGTTGGAATATAAGCTGAAACGTCCCCTGCCTGAGTTTCAATAATTGGTAAAGCTGTCATGGAGCCCCCTCCCATGGCATCAGAGAGTTTTGCTGCTCTTTCTAGTAATCTACTGTGTAAGTAGAACACGTCTCCAGGATAAGCCTCTCTTCCTGGTGGTCTTTTTAAAAGAAGAGACATTTGTCTATAAGCCTGAGCTTGTTTTGTTAGATCATCATAAATAACAAGTGTTGCTTTACCCTGATACATAAAATGTTCAGCAATTGCCGCACCAGTATAAGGTGCTAAGTACTGTAAAGCAGCTGGTTCTGAAGCTCCTGCACTAACTACAACTGTATAATCTAGAGCTCCTCTCTCTCTTAAGACCTCTACGATGTTTGCTACTGATGCTGACTTCTGACCAATAGCTACGTAAACGCAAACTACGTCTTGACCTTTTTGGTTGATTATTGTGTCAATAGCAATCGCAGATTTTCCAGTTTGTCTATCACCAATAATTAATTCTCTTTGACCTCTTCCAACAGGAATCATTGCATCAATAGATGTGATACCTGTTTGCATTGGTTCATGCACTGATCTTCTCTTGATTATTCCAGGAGCCATCTCTTCAATCAATCTAGTATCACTAGTTGGAATTTCCCCTTTCCCGTCAATTGGTTGTCCGAGAGGGTTAACAACTCTCCCTTGCATTGCTTCACCAACCGGAACAGATGCGATTTTTCCTGTAGATTTAACGTTACTTCCCTCTTGGACACCTAGAGCCTCTCCCATCAAAACGGCTCCAACATTATCATCTTCCAGATTTAAAGCTATACCTTCGGTACCATCCTCAAATTCCAATAACTCACCTGCCATGACCTGATCTAAGCCATATATTCTTGCAATGCCATCACCGATTTGCAGAACAGTTCCTACATTGTTAACACTTACAGATTGGTCATAATCAGTTATTTGTTGTTTTAAGATTGAACTGATTTCATCAGGGCGTATAGATACCATGGATTTAAGAATTTAAGGTTGATTTG